>CAZPON010000467.1:817-2512 GCA_964588045.1 uncultured Gemmatimonas sp. | reverse complement strand
TCCATGAGCTGCGGAGAGTCCGCACCGCCAAACGCGCCGCGTCGCGGAAGAAACACGATCGTGACCGGATACCCGGCCAGCGCCAGATCGCGACCGAGCGGCGCGTACGCCCGCGGATCGACGAGCGCCCCGGCAAAGAACAGCAGGCCCACCCGCGCCTTCTGCTCGTGCGCGGCTGAGGTGAACTGCACCAGGCTGTCCAAGGCCACCACTGCCACGCGCGCATCGCTGCGCATGGCTGCTACCGCCTCCGACGACGCGCGATAGCCGATCAGCGCCCACCCCACGAAGATCACTGTCGCCACCAGTCCGGCAATCACCCAGATGCGCCGCACCTTCTGCCACAACGACATCTGCGTCATGCCAGGTCGAGGTGCTTGAGGACGGCCGGCGGGGGCGGGCCCCACTTCAACTGCGCCACGTTGCCGACGTACCCGATGTCCTTCATGCCTTCATCCGTCGTGTAGAACGCCGTCGCGGTGAGGTTGCGCACCAGCGAAAAGAACCGGGCGCCGGTGAGATGCTCCGGTTTCGCCCTGGGCGGATAGCAGATGTCGTCGCAAATCGCCGTCTTTTCGGCGTTCGTGAGGCGCGTGAACGACTTTCCGTAGCGCTTCTGACTCTCGAGGTTGAGCCAGGACACGCCACCGCGCACACGCACCAGGTCGCGCGCGTTGTTGTCGTACGGCGCACTCACATGCTCGTTGATGTACGCCGGCGCACCCACCTTTGACGCACTCGGTGACCGTTCGTCGGCCGGAATGATCATGTCGCAGAGCGCGGCCAGCGTCGCCAGCTCGGCGGCACTGAGCTTGCGCGGCCAGTCCTTCTTCGGACGCAACAGGTCCGGATCGCTGGCGGTACCGCGCGGCCCTCCCAGGCTCGCGGGCTGCGCCGGCTTGGCCGCCGCCGGAGCAGTGGCCTGCGCCTGTGCCTGCGCCTCGGCGTCCGACGCCGTGAAGCTGTCGAGAATCGGCAAACTCGCCACCGCCCCCAACACCTTGAGCGCATTACGACGCGTCACGCCGTCCGTCACCGCACCCTCCGGCTGGACGTCTCCCGTTTCCAGTCTCCCGTCTTCCGTCTTCATCCGATCTCCCGCTTTGCAAGTTGATCCAGGACGTAATCCGTCGTGCGCCACGCCATGGCGAGAATCGACAGCGTCGGATTCTTGTCGGCATTGGACACGAACGGCGCCCCGTCGGTGACGAACAGGTTCTTCACATCCCACGACTGGCAGTACGGATTGAGCACCGAGGTCTTCGCGTCCTCACCCATGCGACACGTGCCGACTTCGTGGATGATCTGGCCACCGCGCGCGATGGCACGGGCCCCGTCGGTTTGCACCGTGCCGGTCACCTTGCCGCCCATCGCCTCGATGATCGACGCGAACGTCTTCTGCATGTGCGCGGCCTGCTTCAGTTCGTGGTCCGACCACTTCCAGTGGAAGCGCAGCACCGGAATGCCCCACTGATCGACCATTTCCGGATCGATCTCACAGAAGCTGTCCTCGTTGGGGATCATCTCGCCGCGACCGTCGAAGTACATGAACGAGCCGTAGTAACGACGCGCCTCCTCCTTGTACTTCTTGCCGTACGCACCCTGGGTGGTGTTCTCCATGAAGTTGAACGTGCCGCCGCCGGGCATGCCGCGTCCGCCGCCGAATTCCACGTGATACCCGCGTGCGAAGCCGAG
>CAZPON010000467.1:0-807 GCA_964588045.1 uncultured Gemmatimonas sp. | reverse complement strand
CGTCCTCGACCAGCAGCACCCTGTCGCCGGGCCCGAGCTTGCCCTCGAGCTGTTCCTTGTACTGCCACCACGGGATGTACATGTGCATCGCCGACGCGCCGTCGGTGTTGTGCGCCGGCAGGTTCTCGAGCGCCGGAATCTGCCCGCCGATGCCGGCGCCAACCGTGTCCATGAGGTACTTGCCAACCAGTCCACTGCTGTTCGACAGTCCGGCCGGGAACTGGGCGCTCTTGCTGTTGAGCAGGATGCGCGCCGTTTCGCACGCACTGGCCGCCAGCACCACCACACGCGCCTTCACGTGGCGGTCGGTGCGCGTGCGCTTGTCGATGTAACTGACGCCGTTGGCCAGGCCCCTGGCATCGACGGTGACTTCACGCACCATCGCATCGGGCACGATATCCACGTTGCCGGTGGCCAGCGCCGGCGGCAACAGCACCGTGGTCGACTGGAAGTTGGCCTTGATGCTGCACCCGTGGCCGCAGGGCGTGGCCCAGAAGCAGGCCTGGCGTGACAGCATCGAGTTGCGCAGCACGCGCTGGGCGAGCCGGTTGCCCGGATGGATCTTCTGCGGCAGCGTGTTGGCGTCCTGGCGCTGCGTCATGATCGCGAGGTGCGCCGGGATGACGGGAATGCCCATCGGTGTCGCGTGTTTCTTCGTCAGCAGCTCGACGGCGCGCGGCGCGGGTGGCGGCTGCAGCACACCGGGTGACGAGCGCGGCGTGTTTTCCAGGTCCTCTTCGCCCCCATACACTCCGATCAGCATCTCCGTCCGATCGTAGTACGGCGCCAGGTCCTGGTAGGTGAGCG
>CAZPON010000466.1:0-2515 GCA_964588045.1 uncultured Gemmatimonas sp. | reverse complement strand
CCAATCATGGAGGAATTTGAGGCCCCAGTAAACCTCGCCAACGTTCGCACCAAGCTCAAGCCAGTATACGACTCTCTCAATGCCTCAATGCCTGAAGCGCGCCGGGCCAACTCCCCGGCCTATAAAGCCCTCCAGGACATCGTAACCAGCGACAAACCTTATATGTCGGCTATGGACGTAGATCGATCGCTTTCCGCCGTTAAGTCGCTAATCCGGGAAGGCCAGCAAAACCCATATCTATCATCGCCTGCTCAGCGCACAGCCACCCAAGCCGTTAGAGCGTTAGAAGCTGAGTTCCAAAAATCCTTAAGTGCGGCCGATCCTAGTTTACCGGCCAGCCTGGCCCAAGCTCGTAAAACAGTTCGCGCCTATCACGATACGGCTGAATTGCTGTCAGATTTGCCGTCTGAACCGTCACAGCTGTATTCGCGCCTCGTTTCGCGTGACGACCGTATTCTCAACAACCTGACAGAACTTTCCAAAATCGCCCCTAACGAAGTCAAAGCAGCCGGCCGCACACACTTGGAACAAATGGTCGACAAGGCTACCCAGGAAGGCGGATTTGGCCGCGCTCAGGGCGTACTAGGCGATTGGCAAAAAATGGGCGATCGGACCAAGCAATTACTATACGGTCCAGATCTCACCAAAGAACTAGATAATTTCTTCTTGGCTGCCAAGCGTCTTACTGGTGACGTGAATCCCAGCGGCTCAGCGAAACTTCTAACCACTTTAGGCGGCATTGGCACCGCGGGCGCTGTAATTGCCAGACTCGTAGCAGGTGATCCTACAGGCGCTGCCGGCGCAATCGCTACTACTGTCGCAGGGCCCAATATCGCCGCTCGACTTCTCATGACGCCTAGCGGAGTGCGCCTCATGACGCGCGCCATCACGCTACCCACCAACTCCCCCGCTTTCAAAACTACTGTAGGCTTACTCAACGCCCGTTATTTAGCTGAAGCCAAACGTGAGCGCCAGCAAACAGCGCAAGAATCACCAGCCCCTCAATTACCACCAGTCCAATAACGACGACCGCTGTTTCAAAGCGGGCAAACTTCTGGACTTGTAGTTCCGAACGCGGCATAATATTCCTCCGATCCTACTCCGAATCCGTATTTGGCCTTGAAATATTCTCTGTTTCTGTCGGCTTGGCGGCGGATTCGATTTCTTTCAAGATCGTTAGAGTTAGTGATTGTTCCGCTGCCCCAATGCAGATAAGGCAGATCAATACAATAAGCGTTAATTCCATGTCGGTGCATCTCCAAGTGATATACGGCGTCCTCAACATATCCGCCCTTACAATTCTCATCGAACGGACCGACTGTATCCCACACTGATTTTCGTATTAAAAAACAGCTGAAGTCAGGATGGGGCCTTGTACTGGTGGGCGGCGTGTCGGTTAATTGCTCGCGACTACCAACGCTTACCGGCGTCACGAATTCCCCTCCATCCCTTACCAACCATTCCATCGTATCCGGTCGCAATTCGATGTCGGAATTGCAAACCAGTACAGCCTCGTAATCGTTATAGTCAAAGGCCCACCTAAGTGCTTGATTCCAGCAACCAGCCACGCTATCAGCATCTGCCTTCGCCATCACGAGCGTATTCTGTTGCGTCAACAGCCACGGCAACGTCCCGTCTTGGCTAGCGTTGTCAATCACGAGCAAATCAGCTTTCATTGTCTGGGCGCGAATGGACGTAATCGCCTTCTTGGTCATGGCAAGCCCGTTGCGACAAAGCACCGCCACAAGATATTTCATATTCCCTTAGCCTTCTTTCTCTCGGTCCGTTTAGCGCTTTTCAGCTTGGTCCATTGCCTACGACAAGCCTCACTACACAGTTTCGTCAGCGGACTCGCGGGCGGCGGTACGAACATCGTCCCACACAGCGCACAGGGTTTTGGCGGCTTGATACTGGCGACCAATATCAGTGGCGGCTTGCGTTCGAGGCGATGCTGGAACATCATGCCTTAATTGCCTCCATCTCGACATACCACCAATCAGAACTCAGATCTGTGTCGGCCAGTCTCTCATCCGATCGACCTAACTTAATAGCCGACCAATCCCCGCATTGCTTTATTGTCTTAGCAAGAGACGCAGCCGAGAATGACCATTTATGGAGATCCGCAATATCCCCCATCCACGCGCCGTGCATGTTAACACGGTAAATGTAGTCATCAATCCTGTCGTCGAGCCATGCCCTAGCAAGCACCTTAGCGTCAGGGACACTTACATAAAGCAATCCGCCTGACTTCAGGTTTCTCCAGCAATTTCGCAGCAGCTCCTCACCACCTTCTAAGTTGAAATGCTCCAACACATGCGACAGCACAATTGCGTCCGCAGGCTCTGGCGCTTGGAATGTCTCAACGCGGGAGACAATACTAGGCTCGAAACGTTCTTGGCAGTCGATGTCGATCCAGCCCAAATGCTTAAAAGGTCTTTGGCCGGACCCCAAATTGTAACGTACCCATTTATTCGTAGATAACATTTGGCACCCTATTCCTCATTTTCAAATCCGC
>CAZPON010000465.1:0-2518 GCA_964588045.1 uncultured Gemmatimonas sp. | reverse complement strand
GCAGACTGTACGCCTGCACTGCTCGTGCAGAAAGCACAGTCTGCCCTCGCTGGCTGGCCACTCTTCCCTCAACCGTTCGGTTGCTCAACCCTCCGGCAGTTTTCCACCGTCACGCGTTCACTGTCCTTGTCAGCCGCTTCAGCAACGGCACGCACACCAGCATCACGATCGCCGCGGCGAACGACGTCACCACGAAGATCGTGAAGAATCCCTTGTTGGTCGCGCTGAGTTGCTGGATGTAGCCGCCCAGTCCCTCGCTTGGCGCGGCCGGCGCCTGTCCCGGCGTGGGGGTGAAGCCGGCGAGGAATCCCGCCACCTTGTTGGCTGCGGCGCTGGCCAGGAACCACACGCCCATGAGCAGCGACGCGAACTTGAGCGGCGCGACCTTGGTGACGTACGACAGGCCCACGGGCGACAGGCACAGCTCGCCGAACGTGTGCAGCAGGTAGGCGCCGACGAGCCAGAACGGTGACACCTTGATGCCCGCGTCGGCGCGGCCGCCGCCAACGGCCAGGAGCATGAAGCCCAGGGCCAGCAACGCCAGGCCGATCGACATCTTGAGCGGTGTGCTGGGTTCCTTGCCACGACGCCCGAGTGCGAGCCAGATGCTGGCGAACACCGGCGCGAACGCAATGATGAAGAAGGCGTTCACCGACTGGAACCAGCTCGATGGGATCGTGAAGCTGCCGGACTGCAGGTCGGTGTACTTGTCGGCGAACAGGGTCATTGACGAGCCGGCCTGTTCGAATGCGGTCCAGAAGAACACGACGAAGAACGCCACGATGAACAGCGCGATCACGCGGTTGCGCTCCTCGCCGTGCGTGCCGAGCACCGTGATGGCGAGCGCTGCCCCGATGATCGCACCGACGACCACGCCGAGCACGCTGCCGGAGAGCAGCCACGCGACGAGGGCACCGCCGATCGCGCCGATCGCGCCATGGCGCGTCGAGACGTCGCCGGTCGCGTCCTCCGCCGAACCGGCAACGGCCTTCGACGCGCCGGAGGGTACATCACCGATGCTGCCGAGATACTTCCGCTTGAGGAGCGAATAGCAGATCAGCCCCAGCACCATGCCGACGCCGGCGGCGGCAAATCCGTAGTGCCAGCCGAACCGGCCGCTCTGTGCCAGATAGCCGCACACGAGCGGCCCGAGGAACGCGCCGGTGTTGATGCCCATGTAGAACAGCGTAAAGCCGGAATCACGACGTGTGTCGCCTTCGCTGTACAACTGGCCGACCATCGTCGACACGTTGGCCTTGAAGAAGCCTGTGCCGATGATCACCAGCAACAGGCCGGCGTAGAACGCCTGCATGCCGGGCAACGCGAGCACGAAGTGCCCGCTGGCAATGATGGCCCCGCCAATGAGCAGCGCGCGGTGGGTGCCGATGTACCGGTCGGCGAGGTAGCCCCCGATCATCGGCGTCAGGTACACCAGCATGGTATACGTGCCGTACAGGCCGGCCGCGCGCGCCGTGTCCCACTCCAGCGCATTCACGAGATAGAGCACGAGCAGCGCGCGCATGCCGTAGTACGAGAAGCGTTCCCACATCTCCGTCACGAACAGCAGCCCCAGCCCGCGGGGATGACCGAAGAAGGAGCGATCGAGGTTGGCGGATGTCACGGGGGTGTGGTCGAAGGGTGAGTCACGGGAACCTTGAGGCAGGCAACGAAATGCCCGGGTGTCTTCTCCTCGAGCGGCGGCACGACCTGCGTGCACGCACTGTCCTTCGCGGGGTGCGGGCACCGCGGATGGAGGACGCAGCCGGACGGGGGATGGGCCGGCGAGGGTGGCTCGCCGGGCAGCAGCAGGCGCTTGCGAGCCGCGCCCGGATCGGGCACCGGCACCGCCGACAACAGCGCCTTGGTGTACGGCATGCGCGGCATGGCGAACACCTGCGCGCGCGGTGCCAGCTCGACGAGGCGCCCGAGGTACATCACCGCGACGCGGTCGGCCATGTGTGCCACCACGGCGAGATCGTGCGCAATGAACAGATAGGCCAGGCCGCGATCGCGCTGCAGGTCGCGCAACAGGTTCACGACCTGGGCCTGCACGCTCACGTCAAGCGCGGACACCGGTTCGTCGCACACGATGAACGCCGGTTCGACGGCGAGCGCGCGCGCGATGCCGACGCGTTGGCGCTGTCCACCGGAGAATTCGTGCGGATACCGGTTGGCGTATTCCGCGCGCAGCCCCACTTCGTCCAGCAACTGCGCCACACGCCGATCGGCGTCGGCACCGCGCGCCAGGTGGTGCACGATCAGTCCTTCCTTGATTGCGGCCCCCACCGTCATGCGCGGATTCAGTGACCCGTACGGATCCTGGAACACGATCTGCATGCGACGCCTGAGCCGTCGCAGCGCGTCGCCGCGCAGCGCGCGCACGTCCGTGCCGTCGAACGCGATCTCGCCGGCCGTCGGTTCGATGAGCCGGAGCACCGCGCGTCCGGTCGTCGTCTTGCCGCAGCCGGACTCGCCCACCAGCGCGAGCGTCTCGCCGGCGTCGACGCTCAGGGTCACG
>CAZPON010000464.1:415-2520 GCA_964588045.1 uncultured Gemmatimonas sp. | reverse complement strand
CGAAGCCGACGAGTATGACCGGTCGTTCCTTGCGCTTACGCCCACGGTCGCCGTCGCGCTCAACGTCGAAGCCGACCATCTCGACATTTACCGCGACATCGACGACATCGAGCGCGCGTTTGAGCTCTTTGTGTCACCGGCGCGGGTGGTGGTGCGTTGCGCCGACGACCACGGCGCGATGGCGCTGCGCATTGCGTCCAGCCGCGAGATCATTGCCTACTCGGCGACAGTGCAGGGTACTGTCGCCGCTGCGCGCGCGGCCGATGCGCGACTGGTGGCGCGCAATCTGTCGCTGACGCCGGCGGGTTCGCGATTCGATGTCGAGTTCGACGGCGAAGTGCTGGGTGAGGTGTCGTTGTCGGTGCCCGGCGTGCACAACGTGCGCAACGCGCTGGCCGCCATTGGCAGCGGACTGGCCCTCGGCTGCACCGTGCCGGCCATGGCCCCCGGTCTCGCCGCGTTCCGTGGCGTGGAGCGCCGATTCCAGCGACTGGGTTCGGCGCGCGATGTGGACGTGGTCGACGACTACGCGCATCATCCCACCGAAGTGTCCGCCACGCTGGCCGCTGCGCGGAATGCGTTTCCGCAGCGTCGCATCGTGCTCGCGTTCCAGCCGCATCTGTATTCGCGCACGCGCGACTTGCAGCAGGAATTCGCCGACGCGCTCTCAGCTGCCGATGTGCTGTTCCTCTGCGACATCTATGGCGCGCGCGAAACGCCGGTGCCGGGCGTCACGTCGTCGCTGATTGGTGATCGTGTCGGCGCTGGCGTGTTGTGCTGGTCAGGACCACGCACGGCGGCAGCGCAGGCGCTGAAGCAGTTCGTTCGGCCCGGCGACGTCGTGCTCACCATGGGAGCGGGTGACATCACGCGAACGGGCCCCGAACTCCTGTCGGCACTGCGCGCGTGACGGTTGGCATTCCTCCTTCCATGCCATTTGGATCCGACACCTCGTCGCCGCGTGCCAAGGGGGCGGCCTCGCCGGCTTCGCCGGTGCCGCAACGCCGGTGGCGTGATCGTCCGCGTTGGCAGCGGCTGACGGTCGCGGTGCTGCTTGTTGCGGCATCCGGCGCGTTGGTGGCCACGCCGTGGTGGGGACCGCGCGCGCTGTCCCGGCTCGATTTCTTCCGCGTGCGCACCATCGAGTTTCAGGGCGTGCGGTTCGCCAAGGCACCGGAGTTGGTTCAGCGCCTGGGCGTCGACACCATGCAATCGGTGTGGCAGTCGCTCGATTCCCTGGTGGCACGCGTGAGCGCGCATCCCATGGTCCTGAAGGTGGTGGTCGAGCGCGACTTGCCGGGCAAGCTCCGCGTGGTGGTGACCGAACGGATTCCCGTGGCGCTGGTGCCCACGCGCGGCGGGCTGCGGCCGGCCGATGCCACCGGCACCGTGCTGCCCATCGACCCGGCGGCCACGCCCCTCGATATCCCGGTTGCGGCGAGTGCCGACAGCGCGCTCCTCGCGGTGCTCGACGGGCTGCGCCAGCACGCGCCGGCGCTCTACGCGCGCATCACGCAAGCGCGGCGGGCCAGTGAGGACGAGCTGCGCTTCACACTCACCGGTGGGGCCGTCGGTGCGGCCGGACCGGCCATGGCCAACGCGATCATCGTGCGAACCGCGCCCGACGTGACCGTAGCGCGCTTCAGGGACATATTACCGGTGGAAGCGGATCTCGCGCGGAATCACCTGCGCGCCGTCGAGCTCGACCTCCGTTTCCACGACCAGGTGATCGCCAGGCAGCCATGACAACCGACCCAATCGTTTGCGCTCTTGATATCGGCACCGCCCACACCACCGCCGTCGTCGCCGCGGTGCAGGGCGACTTGCCGCGCGCGCCCGTGCTCAAAGTGCTCGGCGTCGGACGCACGCGGACCATGGGACTGCGCCGCGGCGTGGTGTCCGATATCGAGGAAGCGACGCGCTCCATTCGCAAGGCCATCGACGACGCAGTGAAGAAGGCCGGCATCGCCCCGGACGCCCTCTACGTTGGCATTGCCGGTGAACATGTGCGGGCCATGAGCTCCACCGGCGTGGTGGCGATCAGCGGCGACGAGATCCAGCGGGCCGATGTCGAGCGCGTCAACGAAGTCGCGCGTGCGATGGCC
>CAZPON010000464.1:0-405 GCA_964588045.1 uncultured Gemmatimonas sp. | reverse complement strand
AGGCCGAGGGCATTCGCGATCCGGTGGGCATGATCGGCACGCGCCTCGAGACCGAGATGTATCTCGTCACCATCGGCAGCTCGCCGGCCATGAACCTGCGCAAGAGCATCGAACGCGCCGGATTCAAGGTCAAGGAACTCGTGCTTGAGCCGCTGGCCAGTGCGCTGGCCGTGTTGTCGGAAGAGGAAAAGGAACTGGGCGTGGCGCTCATCGAACTCGGCGCCGGCAGCACCGACCTCGCGCTGTTCCACGAGGGCAAGATCCGTCACCTCAATACCATCCCGTACGGCGGCAACGCGGTGACGAGCGACATCGTGCAGGGACTCGGCGTCACGCAGAACGACGCCGAACAGCTCAAGGAAGCCTACGGCTGTGCCTATGAGCCGTTGATGACCGTCGATCAGC
>CAZPON010000463.1:0-2520 GCA_964588045.1 uncultured Gemmatimonas sp. | reverse complement strand
GTGGCGGTGAACGTCACCGGGCCGATCGTTGCAGTGCGTGAGATTGCAACTCGTATTGGCATGATCGCCGGCGTCACGCCGGTGTTCACGGGCGCCGAGGGTGACGAGGCATTGGTGGCGAACACGTCGCGGTTGTCGCAGTTGCTGCCACACACGCCATTGCCGCTCGATGAGTTGTGTGCATGGGCAGTCGGATGGATTCGGCAGGACGGGCGCCTGCTCAACAAGCCCACCAAGTTCGAGGTGCGCGATGGCCGATACTGACCGCGGTGCGCTGAACGTTCGGCAGCACCTGCTGGCCGGCCAGGTCATTCCCGCGCATCCCCTGGCGCTCACGCCGCATCGCACGATGGACGAGCGACATCAGCGCGCCCTCACGCGGTACTACATCGCGGCTGGTGCCGGCGGTATGGCCGTTGGCGTGCACACCACCGGCTTCCAGATTCACGACGTTGAGGTAGGCCTGTACCGGCCCGTGCTGGAACTGGCCGCCGAGACGGCCAATGCGGCGTTGATTGGCGCGAACGCGCGACCGTTCGTGCGTGTGGCCGGATTGGTAGGCGACACGCACCAGGCGGTGAAGGAAGCCGAGATCGCGCGCGTGCTGGGGTATCACTGCGGGCTGCTGTCGCTCGGCGCGTGGCGCGACGCCAGCGACGACCAGATACTGGCGCATTGCCGGCATATCGCCGAGGCGATCCCGCTGTTCGGGTTCTACTTGCAACCTGCTGTCGGCGGACGACGGCTGTCGTATGCGTTCTGGCGCGAGTTCGCTGAGATCGCGAATGTCGTGGCCATCAAGGTGGCGCCGTTCGACCGGTACGCGACGCTGGATGTCGTGAGCGCTGTTGCCGCTGCTGGCCGTGATGACATCGCGCTGTACACTGGCAACGACGATTCGATCGTGGCGGACCTGGTGACCGATGTGCCGGTGGTCAGTGGAGGTCGTGCGTATACGCGGCATTTCGTGGGTGGACTGCTCGGCCAGTGGGCTGTGTGGACGCATCGTGCCGTGCAGATGCTCGATGAGATTCGCTTGTGGCGATTGTCGGGGGGTGAGACCGTGCCGCGGGAGTGGTTGAGCATGGGGGCCGCGCTGACGACGGCGAATGCGGCGATCTTTGATGCTTCGCACGACTACGCCGGGTGCCTGCCGGGGATTCTCGAGGTGCTGCGGGAGCAGGGGCTGGTGCGCGGGACGTGGACGCTGGATGTGAACGAGCGGTTGTCGGAGGGGCAGGCCGAGGCGATCGCGAGGGTGGTACGGCGGTTTCCGATGCTGACGGATGATGGGTTCGTGGCGGAGTACTTGGACGAGTGGCTGCGATAGCGCCGATATCGGCCGCCTCCAACACAGAGTTGCGGGCGAGTCTCTACGCCGAATTATCTTGTGCAGCATTATTCGCTGCACTATTGGAGTTCGCTTCGCTCGCATTCAGTGTCAACGCCACCTGCGCGCCGCGGCCACATAGCAGCGCGCCTCCACCAAGCGGTGGCGCCGTGGCGTGAGCCGTTCGTTGCCGAGTCTTCGGGTATCGCCAAGTGCCAGCGAAGCGCGCCCCCAGAATGCACCGCTACGTCGTGCGTGGGCACGCGGAGACCCCTTCCGATGGCACGACGCACGGCGCACCTTCCGTCGCAGCCTCGACCCACCGCGCGTCCCCGACGCCCGTTCGCAGCGCCCCATAGCGGCATGCCCGCGCGCGCTCCAAACTCCATGGGCGACTGCCGCGGTTCAGTCTACCAGAGGTTGGCATCGGCTTCGCGACGCAATACCCTCTTGTTCGTTCGGCGTACCCACTCGAGCGCTTTGCCGCGCCCCTCTTGAAGGAAGTCGACCTGCGTGACGCCTGACCACAACTACTTTTCGAACCTGATCTGGCAGATCGCCGACCTGCTGCGCGGACCCTATCGCCCCCCGCAGTACGAGCGCGTCATGCTGCCGATGACCGTGCTCCGCAGGTTCGACTGCGTGCTGGCGCCCACCAAAGCCAAGGTCCTGACCGAGTTCGAGAAGCGCAAGGGTGGCAAACTCGAAGGCGACGCGCTCGACACGAATCTCAACAAGGCCGCCGGCCAGCGCTTCCATAATCATTCGCCCCTCGACTTCGAGAAACTGAAGGGCGACCCTGACAACATCGAGAAGCATCTGGTCAGTTACATCAAGGGCTTCTCGAAGAACGTGCGCGACATTTTCGACTTCTTCGAGTTCGAAGCCGAGCTCGAACGAATGCGCGAGGCAAACATCCTCTACCTCGTGGTCTCCAAGTTCTGCGACGTGGATCTGCACCCGCGCAACGTGCCAAACGAGCAGATGGGGCTCATCTTCGAGAACCTCATCCGCCGCTTCAACGAACTGGCCAACGAGACTGCGGGCGATCACTTCACGCCTCGCGAAGTGATTCGCCTGATGGTGAACATCCTGTTCATCAACGACGACAAGCTGCTCGCCACGCCAGGTACGGTGCGCAAACTGCTCGACCCGGCCTGTGGCACCGGTGGCATGCTGGCCGAGGCGCA
>CAZPON010000462.1:0-2531 GCA_964588045.1 uncultured Gemmatimonas sp. | reverse complement strand
TGCAGACGTCCGGCGACTGCCAGGGCTTCGGCCAGCGTGACGCCGCTGATCACGTAGAGATCCGGGATGCCCACCGACGCGTCGTCGACCCATCCCTTGCGCGCGGACAGGGACTTCGTGGCCGTGAACACGCTGTCCCACAGCGCCTTCGAGCGGTTGATGTCGACCAGTCCTTCGCCGGGAATCACGATGGTGTCCTTGCCCGGCACGGCTTCGTGGTTCATCAGCTTCTTGGCCATGCCCTGCGTGATGACATAGCGCTCGAGGCCCAGCTCGTACGGGTATCCGCCGGCGGTGCGGCTGAAGTACAGCGGCCGTCCGGGGAAGGCGTCGCGAATCATGAAGTACACCAACTGATCGGCGGCCATGAGCTGCGGCAGTCTCGGCGTGGCAATGATACCATGTGCCTGAAACGCCGAGTTGGGCGGCGTCTGGATGGCCAGCGGCATGCCGTCGGATTCGTCGAACGTCATCTTGATCGGCGAGCCGGTGGGCATGGTCCACGTCCCGTTGCGATACACCGACGGGCCCTTGGCCGCGTCGTACTCGTACACCGGCCGGCGGATCAGTTGCCGACGGTACCAATCCGTGTTGAGCAGCGAGGTGTTGGCAACGACCACGTCCTTGCGGATGCCCTCGACCTCCTGCGCATACCACAGGGGGAACGTGTCGTTGTCGCCGACCGTGACGAGAATGCCGTACGGCTCGACGCTGTTGAGCAGGTCACGCGCGAAGTCGGTGGTGTCGGTCTGGTTGGCGCGCGACGCCTGCTCCCAGTTGCCGAACAGCGGCACGAAGGCGATGGCCAGCAGCGGCGACGCCAGGAGGAAGCTGCGCGGGCGCGGTTCGAGCACATTGTCGCGGCCAAGGCGCACTTCATCGGTGCCGAACAGGCTCGCCGCCGTCTCCCACACATACACGAGTCCCAGCGCGGCCCATACGCTGAGCGCCGAGAAACTCCAGAGATAGAAATAGTCGCGATCGCGCACCTCGCGATCGACCGATTCGCCGAGTTCGGGTGCCTGCGAATGCCCGTACTTGAAGTTCAGGTAGAAGATGAGGAACAGCGTCATCGTCAGCACCAGCGGCCCGAAGAACGAGAAACTTCGTCGGTCCTTCACAAAGTGCATGTACCCGCCGATGCCGCTCAGGATCAGGAAGAACACCGCCAGTGCGTTCTGCAGGCCGGGATTCTCGCTGTACGCGTCACGCAGCCACTGCCACTTGTAGTACAGCCACCACATGCCCATCTGGGCGGTGAAGGGCGCCTGTCTTTGGCTCAACTCCGGCTTGCCGTACTGGCCGCGGTTGAAGTTGTACATGAAGCGATCGTACGTGAGCTGCGAGAACGTGCACGACATCTCGAGCTTGGTCACGCAGCCGGTGGGCTCGCCTTCGTTGATGGCCGGGAAGTGCGCGGCGCGAATGGGTTGCGTGGCGAACGGCGAAATGCCGAGCATCAGCGCGAACACGGCAATGGAGCCGACGCGCACGCCATTGTGGAGCGCGGGTGTGCCTCGCCAGGGTCGAAGCACCAGCAATCCTGCCGGCACCAGCATCGACAAGAGGAGCGCCACCCAGCCACTGCTGGGGCCAACCATGGCGCTGAGCCCTTCGAACACCACGTACGTCGCCAGGAGTGCGACGATACCGCCAATCGCAAACATCGGCCGCCGGATGATCACCGCCAGTCCAACGGCCGGCGCCGCGAGCATACCGGCCATGTGGTTGGCGTAGCCGAGTCCGAGGATGTACGCGATGAGCACCAGCAGGCGATCGGCGACCTTGTCTTCGGGATCGTCGCACCAGCGCACGGTGAGCCAGCAAATCACGGCCAGGCCGAGCAGCGAAACGGTATACACCTTCTCGTTGACAACCGACTGGTTCCACACGGTGAACGACGTCGCACCAACGAGCACGGCCAGCGCTCCGCCGGCGATGCGCTGCCAGCGGCGCGGCATCCAGCCCACGAGCACGCGTTCGGTCACCAGAAACCAGAACGCCGCCGACACGGCGCTGGAGATCGCCGCCAGCACGTTGATGCGCATGGCCACCGACGGCGCGATCGGCAGGATCGCGAACACGCGGCCGATCAGCACGAAAAACGGGTTGCCCGGCGGGTGCGGAATCCCCAGCACGTACGCCGCCGCGATGTACTCGCTGGTATCCCACATGGAGGTCGTGGGCGCGAGCGTGACGATGTACAGGACGAAGACCACCAGCCCGGCAATGGCCGCCGCCAGGTATGACGGTCGGTAGTCCAGTTCGGCGGTCTCGACAGCCACACGGGCGGTCACGCGCGGAGGGGCACCCACAGCGGCGGTAGCAGCAGTCATGGCGTTGGCGAAAAGGGGAGAGGCAACCCAGAAAAACTACACTGCGGGGTTCCCTAATGGCGGAACAACCGAGCCCCCGTGAATATCATTGCCATCCCGTGCTCGTCCGCCGCGGCAATGACCTCCGCGTCGCGCACCGAGCCGCCCGGCTGCACGATGGCCGTCACGCCGGCAGCCGCGGCGTGATCGATGCCG
>CAZPON010000461.1:0-2540 GCA_964588045.1 uncultured Gemmatimonas sp. | reverse complement strand
TGAGGAATACCCGGAGTGGGTCTCGAACCCACACGGCCTTGCGGCCAAGGGATTTTAAGTCCCTTGCGTCTACCAGTTTCGCCATCCGGGTCCGGAAATGCGATCGGGAGCGCTCAACACGCTCCCGATCGCTGACCAACACACCGATGATGCCGAGAGCGGGAAACGGGACTCGAACCCGCGACCCCAACCTTGGCAAGGTTGTGCTCTACCAACTGAGCTATTCCCGCGTGCAGCAGCGTCGGGCGTCCTCGCGGACTTCCCCAACGCCTGAAACAATAACCTTCGCACCGAGGCGGGGACAAGCGAGTATGGAGTTGGGAGTATGGGGTATGGAGTCGGGTTCGGAGTAGGCAGTAGGGGAGTCCCTGCGGTCGCACTCTGTACTCCCGACTCCGAACCCGACTCCATACCCCGTACTCACCACTCCATACTCCGTACTCGGAGTTCAAAACTCCCTACTCCATACTCAGAGTTGCCGTTTCAGGACAGACACTATCCCCGCAGCCCGAGCGCGTGGGCTGCATACCACACCGTGTATGCCAGCAATCCGGCCAGCGCGGCATCGCCGCCGTTGTCGAGGGCGCGGCCCTCGGCGTCGATTGTTTCGGCGGCGACTCCGTTGTCGAGCGGCGCGCGGCGCAGCCAGGTCATGACTTCGGCCGCATCGGGACCCAGCAGCCGCGCCAGTTGCGGGGCCAGGGCCGCCGTCTCGCCGGCGACCGCGCGCACGGAGCGACGGTAGAGTGAGTCCTCCCGGTCGAGTGCCTCGTACAGCGGGAGCCACATGAGCGAACCCACCGGATCGTCTTCCAGCGCCGCCCCGCCCGCGAGATCGATCGACGTCGCCAGGCGCGCCTTTCCGCCACGATCGACGGCAAAGTGCCGCAGGATCGCGGCACGCACCGCGGCCGGGTCCTGCACGCGCGACGCGGCCTCTTCGTCGAGCGTGCGACGAAAGACATCGAGGGCGAGTGCGACCGCAGCGTTGCCATGCAGCGTGAACGGATGCGGCGCGGGTCCACCGGACGGCAT
Organism: uncultured Gemmatimonas sp.; assembly: GCA_964588045.1. Taxonomy (GTDB): domain Bacteria; phylum Gemmatimonadota; class Gemmatimonadetes; order Gemmatimonadales; family Gemmatimonadaceae; genus Gemmatimonas. Next base: position 1,505 of record CAZPON010000461.1, on the reverse strand, counting down.
GACCTCGGTGGAAAAGAGCGGAATGCGCGCGTCGCGCCGCGCCGCGATATCGTCGGCGGCGAGGTACAGCGTGTCGGCGACCACCGGCTCCTCGACGATCTGGTCATCGTTGCTGTCGCGGATGTAGCGCTCGGTGGCGATCGCGTACGCCGCCGGCCCCTCGATGGCGAAGCCCGGCTGGAACAACGTGCCGTCGAAGTAGTGCACGCCCTGCCCCGGCGCATACCCGTGCAGTTCGCAGGCCCGCACCAGCAGCTCACGGGCCAGGCCCATGTCGGCCAGTTGCACGGCCGGCAGCGTCCACAGCAGCGCCTCGAAGTCGCGCACTGTGACGCCCGCCGCGTGCCATGGGGCGCGCGATCGCACGAGGTAGTAGTGGGCATCATCGAGTGCACGACCGACGCCGTAGAAGTACGCGAACAGCAGGTTGCGGTTGACGAGCCGGTCGACACCATCGTTGCCCGTGGCCTGCTCCATGCCCGACAAGGCTTCGCGCGTCGCCGTGAGCAGCGCGCGCCAGCCACGTCGCCGCATGACGCCCACGGTGGCCTGCGCACCATCGCGCTCGGGACCCACGGCGATGTAGAACGCGCTTTGCACCGACGCACCCGGTGCCACCACCAGGTCGCGACGCACGGCAAAGGCCTGCGGCTCCCGCGAGGCGCGCGACGGCGCCTCCACGCGCGCCGGCCCGTCGGCGCCAACGGCCAGGGCGGCCAGCCCGGGAATCGCCGTGCCTTCGAGCAGCACGACGTCGTCGGCCCCGATACTCACCTGATGCTCGTCGTCGAACGGACGCGCCGAACGCACGCGCTGCTGGCGATGCCCCAGTGCGCCCTCCAGTGCGACCTCGAGGCGGACGTCGGTCGCACCGCGATTCTCGACGCCAATCGTGTACACGGCACCCGCCATGTCGGCATCGCGACCATACGGTGCGAACACGGTGCCGCGCACGAGCAACGATCCGATGGTGCAGGTGAACGTGGGCAGCCACCCGACGGCGCGCTCCCACGCGATTCCCTCCGTCGCGAGCGCACGGACCTCGCCGTCGACGCGCAACACAGGCACGAGCAAGGGCACGCCCGTGCCGGACTCGAAGTGCTCACTGCCGGCAAATTCGATAGCGGCCCGCGCGCCGCGATGCAACACGCCGATGGCGTGCACCGCGCCGTCCGCGGGGTTGATGCACGGCAGCGTGAGCCAGTGATTACCGGTCAGTTGCCAGGGAATATTGGGTATTTGCACGTCGACTCGAACGAAGGGGAAAGCACGAGGGTATAATCTATCCTTCGCCAAGTCGATTTCACGCCTTGTTCCCCGCATGCCCCTGTCGTTTCCCGCGCGCTGCCCCGCCCCGTTGCCATCGGCTGCCATCCACATTCGTCGCTCACCGGTCGGACTCTCTGTCGCAGCGCTGGCATGCCTGCTGGTCGCCATGCCTGGCGCGACTTCGGTGGCCGGCGCACAGGCCGTCCAGGGCGCTGGCAGTGACGCCGTCCCCCTCG
>CAZPON010000460.1:0-2544 GCA_964588045.1 uncultured Gemmatimonas sp. | reverse complement strand
CCCCAGTACACGTCGTCGTCCGGCTCCCACACGTCCTTGCGGCCGCCGGCGAAGTCGGGGATGTAGCGCGACACCGGCGCGTCGAGATCGATGTGCCCCTGGTCGTACAGCACCATGATGGCGGTCGTCGTGCCCACGACCTTCGTCAGCGACGCCAGGTCGTAAATGCTCTGGTCCACCGTGACCGTGCTGCGACCGGTCCAGTCGAGCGAACCGAAGCCCCGGGAAAACACCGAATAGCCCTTTCGGCCCACCACGACCGAGGCACCGGGGTATCCACCGGCGTCGAGGCCGCGCTGGACGACGCGCTCGATGGTGGCCAGGCGCGCGGCCGACATGCCGAGGGCCGCGGGCTCCCGTACGGGAAGTCCGGGCTCCGGGTCACCGAGGGTGACAAGCAGTGCAGCGAGAAGGAGCACTGGGTCGAGGGGCTGCGGGAAGGACGGCAAGAGAACCCGAGGCGGCGGGCCCATCCGAATCATCTCTGAGGACGACCTCGTCCGTCAAGTGACCTGCAGTATCCAAACCCCGCTGGGGCCATCAAGTTGCCTCCGCCGAGGCCGTCCTGAAATCCACGATTCGGCGAACCGAAGGCAACCATTGGGGGCTTTCTGGTGACAGATTCGACGGAACCCATGGAAACCGACGCTGCCATCGTTCGCCGGGCGATCGAAGGCGATGAGCGTGCCATGCGGCTGCTGTGGAACCAGCACGCCCCGCATGTGGACGCCGTCGTTCGACGACTCGCTGGAGATCCCGACCTTGCCGAGGACATCGCGCAGGAAGTCTGGATCCAGATTTTCCGTGCCCTGCCGTCGTGGCGCGGGGACGCGAAGTTCAGCACGTGGGTGCATCGCGTGGCGATCAACCGTGCGCTGAATGCGCTGCGGCGCACGCGGCGACTGGCGTCGATCGAAACGGGCATCGAGGAGGATTCGGCCGTGGTGGAGCAGGAGAGCGAGCGCAGCATGCTTGCCCAGACCATCGAGGAGGCGACCCGAAAGCTGTCACCCGGGGCGCGCACGGTGTTCCTGCTGCATGACGTAGAGGGCTATACCCACGAGGAAATCGCGACGGAGCTCGGCATCACGGCCGGCGGCTCGAAGTCGCAACTCTTCAAGGCGCGTGCGAAGCTGCGTCGGCTGCTCGCACCGCTCGTCGACACGACCTCGTCCGCCTGGGCGGATCATGGTCAGGAGCGCAGCTATGCAGGTGGATGACATGGACATGCAACACGGACACGTGCACCTCGAAGCCGAGCGCCTGGCGGCGCTCGACCATGATGTTCCGACCACGGACGAGCTGGCACACCTTGCCATGTGCGCGGCGTGTCGCGCGGAGCGACAGGCGTACATGGCGCTGCAGGGGATGGCGCGCGCCGTCGCCGCACCAGCCGCACCGCACGCGTCGCGCCTGACGGAGTGGGAGCGCCTGGCGGCCAGCCTGCGGAGCGAAGGACTGCTCACGACGCCGGCCGGTCCGATCAGCAGTGAGCAACCGTTGGTCGTACGTCCGCTCGCGGCGTCGGGTGCGCCGGTGCCTGCGCGTTCGGTGACGGCGCCCGCGCGTGCTCCGCGGCCGGTGTGGCTGCAGGTTGCGGCCGCGATGGTGCTCGTGATCGGTGGTGCGCTGTTCGGCCGGCTCTCGTCCGGTGCGCCGCTGCTGCGCGGCGGGTCGATGGCGACGGCGCCAACCGCGTTCACGCCGGCGACGCTGGCCTCGGCCGACGATGGCTTCGCGTCGGTGCAGCAGGCTTCGGAAATCCTGTATCGGGCGCAGCGTGACTACGAACGTGCGTCGTTGTGGCTCGCCGGCAACGACACCACGGCGCATGACAGCGACGTGTATCGGGCGCGCCTTGCGGCACTCGACCAGATGATGGCCGCGTCGCGCGCCGCGTTGCGTGATGCGCCGCAGGATCCCGTGCTGAATCACTATTTCCTGGCTGCGTACACGGCGCGTGAAGCGACGTTGCAGGCGCTCGGTGGCGCGTTGCCGGTGGACAAGACGCTGGAGCGTTACTGATGCGTGCGCGCTTGCTTGTCGTGTTGCTGGCGCCGCTGGCCGGCCTCGAGGCCCAGACGCCGCGCCCGGCTGTGCGCACCGCCACGCCGGCCCGGCCGCCGATGGGCGGCGCGTGTGCGTCGCTGACCAGCGTGCCGTCCGAATTGGTGCGGACGCCCGAAGGCATGGCGCTGCTGCGCTTCAAGAAGGAACTGGAGGGCGTGGCGACCGTGTTCGTGCAGCGCGATACCGCCTTGCGCAGCGAGGCGCGCCGCATGTTCGAAGTGCAGCGCGGCGTCGACTCGCTGATGCAGGTGTTCGTGCGCTTTCGCACGGGCGATACCGCACAGAGCTCCACCGTCACCCTGCGACGCGGTGACAGCACGATGGTCCTCAACCAGGTGATCGAGGGCCGCATCGTCGGGGACCAGATCGAGGGTGCCATCAAGGCCATGCGTCCCAACGTCGAGGTCGCGCTGCGTTCGGTCGAGCCACACCTGCAGATGATGACGACGAGCGGCGCGCGCATGGTCAGCACCG
>CAZPON010000459.1:0-2553 GCA_964588045.1 uncultured Gemmatimonas sp. | reverse complement strand
GTTCGGCGAGTCCCCTGGCCTTGACCCGTCCTTCCGCACTGCCCCGAAGCGGCAACGCCGGGTACGAACGCGACATGGTCGTGTACGAAATCGGTGACAGCGCCATATCCACGTCGAACTTCGTGCCCTGCTCCACGAGCGTCAGCCGCCCGCTGCCCGTCACGCGCGACGGCAGGCCGGGGCCGTCCACATGCTCCACGTCGGCGTTCGAAAAGCGTACGTCGTACCACAGCGAATCCAGCCGCATCGTGCCGCGCGCAATGCCATTGAGTTCGACGAACAGCGGATTCACGAAGCGCGGCGTGCGCAGGTCGAGCTCGTCGATGCGCAGGTCCACGCCCTTGAGGATCGCATCGGCGGGCTCGAAAATGTCCGCCATGCCCCGCGCGAAGAAACGCGATTGCGCGCCGGGCACATGCGCATCGTCGAACGTGAGACGTGCCGCATCGATCTGGAAATTCCGCACCGGACCGCCGCGCGCGACGATACGCCCCGAGAGTGCCCCCTGCCAGTCGTAGGGAAACGGCTCACCGTTCATCCAGCGCAGCAAGTCCGTGTGCGCCGGGTGCAGGTCCAGGTCCACGCCGGTCACGCGCAACATCTCGCCGCCGACCCCGAACGTCATGCGCCCCGTCAGTCGCGAACGCAACGAGCGCGCGTCCATGTTCGTGAGCGCGTACTCGATCACGGCGAGTTGATTCGGGTCGTTGCGGATCGTGAGGTGGGTGCTTCCACCGCCCGTGTGCGGCAGGGTCTCGTGAATCCACGCCACATCGGACATCGCCACGGTGTCGCCCTGGATGCGCACATCGTAGCGCATCGGCAGGCCGCTGCCCCACACGAGCTTGGCGTCGCCACGCCCCGACGACTTCGCCAGCTTGAACTGCGCGCTGTCCAGCCACAGACTGTCGCCAAGCATGCGCACGGTGCCGTGCATGTTGCGGAACCAGAACGGTGGGTACACCCACACTACGTCGAGCTTGCGCAGCGTGAACTGCTGGCCGGCCGAGTCGGGATCCGCCAGCCGTGTGCGACCGAGTGCCAGGTCACCGCGTTCGAAGCGCCACACGCGCTGCAAGCGCTCGGGTCGCTCCACTTCGCGGCGGATCTCGCCATCGAGGCGCGTGAGGTTGAACTTCAGCGCGCTGTCGCGCTTCGCACCCTTGAGCGTGTCGGACAGCGTCCACGGCTGACGCACCACCACGGTGACTTCGCGCAACGTGGTGGTGTCGATCACGAGGTAGTCGCCGAAACCGCCGGGCCGCCGCGGCGATTTCGGTCCGCCGCGTCGCAGCGCGCGCTTGTAGTTCCAGTCGTCGGCGCCGTAGTCCACGATCGTGACGCGCGGTCGCGTCACCTCCAGCGACTTGATCACGATGCGGCGATCGAGCAGGTCGCGCGGATCGTACGTCACGCGAATCGGGCCCGACTTCAGGAAGGGCTTGCCGTCGGGCTCACGAATCTCCAGCGAGTCGATGGTGATGTCGGTGAACAGCGTGCCGCCGATGCGCCCCACGTACAACTGGCCCGGAAACGCGGCGCGCACCGTGGGCATGGCCAGCCGCAGGATGAACGCGCGGCCGCGATCGGTCTGCGTGAGTCCGGCCACCGCCGCGACGCACAGCGCGGCGACGCCCAGGAGGACGGTTGCCGTGGCAAGCACGATGGTGCGACCACGCAGCGCCATCAGAAGGCCTGACCGATGAAGATGCTGGGATTCAGCCGGCCCAGAAATCCGGTGCTGCGCACGGGCCGGAACGTGGACGGGCAACTGCCCGTTTCCTGCGTCGGCGGCGCATCCGGACCTTCACCGGGGTTCACCGGCAGAGTGTTACCAGGGCTCACGCAATACAGCGGCGCGACGCCGCCCTGCAGCGGCGCGTTGTAGTACGCGGCGCCACTCGGCAGTCGATAGCCGTTGTAGCCCACGTCGACACGAATCACACCGAACGGCGAGTAGATGCGCACGCCGAGGCCTGGCGTGATCTTCACCCGCGGTCCGTCGTCGGTGAGCTGCTGCGGTGCATCGCTCGGCAACCGGATCCACAAGCGCCCGGCGTCGGCAAACGCCGCCAACTGCATGAGACGCGGCACCAGCGGACTCGGCACCTGCACTTCGACATTGCCCACGACCAATGTGTTGCCGCCCGTCGGTACGACACGCTCGGCCGTGCTGCTGTCGGCGCGGTAGTAGGTCTCGCCATTCTCTTCGACGACAGTGTAGCCGTCCACGATGTACACAGCCGGCCCCAACTCGTTCTGCCGGAAGCCGCGCACCGTGGTCGGGCCGCCGGCGTACAGACGTTCCTGCGGCGGCACGAACGCGTCGAGCGAGGGCTTGAGACCGCCGCCGTACACCACGCCGCCGCGCAGGTGCGTGGTGAGCGTCATGCCACCGCCGAGTGCGCGATACCACGTGGCGTCACCCGTGGCGCGATCGAATTGCTGCGTTTCGGAGGAACCAATGAGCGTCGAGGCATGGCGCAGACTCATTCGCAGCGCCGTGCCGCCGGTAGGTCGCAACGGATCGTTGGGGCGATCGCGCACGATGAG
>CAZPON010000458.1:0-2577 GCA_964588045.1 uncultured Gemmatimonas sp. | reverse complement strand
GCATGGGGAGTACGGTTTACGGCACACAAAACGCCGCTGCCGTTCCTCCCTGGGACAACTCCCCCGGTATCCCGCTATACCAAGGCGGGACTTACTACGACGCACCGCAAACAGTAGCAGTTCCCGGCACCAACGACATGAACGGAGTCAATCCCGCCTATGTTGTACATCGCCGAACAATGGAACAGTATGTGGTAGCGAGAGGCGGAACCGGAAACGTAGCCGGGGTCACTGCGTATTGGACAGGACTTCAGGCTTCGCAACTCGAAAATGAACTAACCGGGGCTTTTCATTATCTTTTCTACGGATGGACTCCTTTTAACATCCGGTATGCTATGCCCTCCAGCACAGCGAACGGAAAGTACCTTGGGGCAGTTCGGCCTACCCTCTTCTTTGGAACTTTTTAATGCGAACCACTTTTCTACTAATCGCCATCGCCGGAACCCTTTATTCCCAAGCCCGCCCGTACACATACGACGTAACTCGTGGTCCTACGGCCATGTTCCAAGGAGACACGGCGTGGCGGACGGCCTACGCTAGTTCTGCCATTAACTTCTCCGTAACCTTCACCGCAGGAAGTAACATCATCAACGCACCCGGAAATACGTTTGCTGACGGGCAGGGGTTCTACTTCACCCTAGATCCCGCCGGAGGATCAACTCTCCCCACTTCCATCAACCCAGCTTCCCCGTACACGTGGTGCAATGTAACCCCCGGCGCTACCGGACGCGCTGTTCAGTATGGTTTAGGCACAGCCCTCGGTCGTAACTGCGCCCAATCCGCTACGGGTAACTACTTCACCCCGTTTAATGTCGGCGACGTTGGCTCCGGCACTAACTTCATCTCCGCATTAAGTATTCTTCATACCCCCGGCGCGGGGACTAATGTTCTGCTGAAGGTTACTCACGTTCCAGCGGGAGTTACAGTCGGTACAGTGGAATGCGATCAGGGATCTTTATACGTCACTTGCCCTTTGTCTGGCGGGTTTCCGTCCTCCGCTAATGGCCGCTTCCCTTTTATCATCCCTCTAATCATCAGCCCTTCAGCCACTCCCGGCGCGGACACATTCGAATACACCCTAGAATGTGTAACCCCCAACTCTACCTGCACCAGCATCAATGTAGTAACCCCCATGGAGATTCTGGCGAAGGCGGCTATCCCCGTTTCTCACCCTTCCTCCATCCCGGCCCTCGATCCCACCGATCTATCCACCTGGGAAACACGAATGGCAACGAGCGCCAACACCTACTGCACCAACAAAGCCGCCGGTACTATTTTCTGGGGTTCAGGCGGGTGCCAGTCAACTCCGCAAGTGTGTTCCGGAGCCGCCTGCTGGTGCCAGCCTTGGTATTACGACGGAGCATGGCTTTACAACCAATACGCACAGTACACAGGCGACCCCCAATGGAATAACTGCGCAAATACCATCGCCTCCTTCTACGCGGATTCCCTGTCAAACCAGCAGCCATCTCCGGGGCTGCAAACCTTCCTGCTCGGCTTCTTCTTCGGCCCGAATCGCTACTGCCGAACGTGTTCAATGAAAGGTCGCGTAGCCATTAACCGAACCAAACAATACAACTTCGAACTCGGAAAACACGGTCAGGTATGGGACCTCGCAATCCGAGAAGGCGCGTACGACCTCAGCTTCTCCGTTGAATGGGCCGTGATGAACGGGTATAAAGACTTTGCTGACCTACAGACACGTAACCCTACCGCAGCCACGCAAATGCTGCAATCTGCCTCCCGCCTGCGCTCCAACATGATGTCTCAGTTTGGCGACATCTACATGGAGATGCAGACGTTCATGACCGGACTGTGTTTTGAATCCCTAATCTACTATTCCGAATTCAACAAAGACCCGGTTGAACTAGACCGCACCCTCCAAGTAGTCAAATTCACCCTCGACTACTGGGACGCCAACATGTACAACGTTGTCTCTGGCTTCCCGAACGAAATCTCCTGGAAACGCGGCGACGGATACCCCGGGTGGCTCGCCGGCACTCCCCCAAACACCCCAGCGCCCGCCGGTCCCTATTGCTCCGGTAACTGCCGCACAGAACGCGCCAATGAGGGGCTAAACTACATGATCCTAAACGGCTACTGGTGGTTCTGGTGGATGACCGATGAAGCCCATTACATGACCCAGGGAGATAACATCTTCCACGAAACCGTCAGTTACACAATGAACACTTCCGGTAAGGAAGCTGGGGAAAAAGGTAAGTCCCTCCTAGCCATCTTCCTTCGTACACAAGGGATTATCCCAGTGCCGTGAAATGTCCCAATCCATCTACTACCTGACGCAACGCACTCTTCTAGCCAATTACCTTCCGTAATTTGGCCCGTATTGCCCCCAGGACGAGCGCAATGCCTACCAGCCATGTTCCCGGCTCCGGCACAGGGCCAAAATCGACTGGCGGGGCAGGCAAGTGGCTTTGCGGTAAAATTACCGCCCCTCCCCATGGCATAAGCGGGACAGTATTGTCGATTGGTAGCCATTCCAAAGGCAAAATCGCTGGAGCCCTGGCTAATGTTTGGCCTAGATCTGATAGATATATAGGGGTTTGTTGGTCCTGAGCA
>CAZPON010000457.1:0-2580 GCA_964588045.1 uncultured Gemmatimonas sp. | reverse complement strand
TGCAAATCATCGCCGTTCACCCCTCGCCAACAGGAGGTCCCTGGATCTCGCGCCGTGTCCCGGCACCTTAGATTGCGCGAGCTCGAGACGGTGAGGGGAGTCGACAAGAACAACAGAGGAACAAACGATCGTGTATCTCGCGTTCCTGATGTTCGGGGTGTTCCGGGATACGCTCTCACCTCATGTCGTCAGCATGCTTGCACCAGTTGCCGACAGTCTCCTGTATCCGGCCCAGTTCCTGATTCTGATGACACTTTTTCTCTTCTTCGACCGGCAGGACCGGCGAATCAGGGCAACTGGGGCCACGTCAGGACCGTGACGATGGAGCGAACTTCTTTGAAAGAGCCACCGGCGCTATTCGTTGTGAGGAGGGCGCTGCAGGAGCGGCAATGTCATGCTGACAACGACCAACGCGTTTCGGAAAGAGGAGGCGGCTTGATCAGGGTGATGGCTTTTTCGGTGATGATGCTCGGACTCGCAGTGGCAATCAGTGGCCTTCGCCGACATGGCGACATGGGGCGTGCCGCTGTTGGCGTCGGCGTCGGCTTCTTTCTCATGGCCCTGGTGATGCTCGTCCGCGAACCGCCGATGCTGATCTCCGGGGACGCGTCCCTCGCGCTGGCGGTACCCGCGGGTGTCGTATTCCTTGCCGGCCTGCTCCAATTCATGAGGGCAGGGCGAAACCGCAGCGACGCGACACGGTAGAACCATGCGCGTTTCAACAGCTGCCAACACGTTCGGGCTCGCGCTTGCACTGGCGCTCTCCGCGGGGTGTTCGAACACCACTGAGCCGGTGGCGCTGCGCGTCCGGGTCGAGCCGGTACGCGCCCAGTACGTTCCGGTGAAACCCTGACGATGCGTATCGTCAACGACGAAGCCGTGACGATAGGACTCAATCCCTGCACGACGGTCCTCGAACGTGCCGAGGGGTCTCGCTGGGTCAGGGTAACCACGCAGGGCAACTGCGCGGACATGGGAGTGAACTTGAGCAGCGGCGGATCGGTAACCGTCGATGTGTTCCTGAATACCAGTGACACACGACTTGCGCAGCCGCCTGCGGCCGGCGTCTATCGCTGCGTGCTGATCGGAGTCGTGCGAGAGGACCAAGCAGAGGGACACGAGGTCGCATCCTTGAGCTTCGAGGTCGGGACGCCGTCGTCGTAGCGGGGGACGTCGCGCGGTACCGCGACGGTGGTGCTTTCACCCGGTTCTGCAAAGCAACCGAGTGCTTCCACCGGGTGCGGAAATGCTTCCGCCAGACCAGGCGGGCGGACTGTCAGGATTCCACGTCGTGCGCCAGCGTAGCGACAACCGCCGCACGCAAACATTGGTGTTCGAGGAGCAAAGTCGGGTTTCCATGGTTCGCACAATGTCGAAGAGCGCGTCGGGACGACCTGACGCGTTAAGGCGGTCGTGCTGCGCCAGCTCGCATCAACGAAGGCCCTCATGGTCATCGTCATGCAATACTCGCCGGCGGGCAATCCGCCAAGCGGTGGTGCACTGTAGGCGGCAAGTGAATGCCTTCAGGTCTCGTGAACACGAGTGGGGAAATCCGCGAGTCGTGCGAATTGCGCTACGACCGTTGGCTGTCATAGCGCTTCGCACGCTTGGCACTTACTATCGACGACAAGTCGACCGACGGCCCTCGTTTGCACCTCGAGGTCTCGTATGCAACTGGAGGAGCGATGTGTCAGAAATCATTCGTGGCAGTAGCCGCAATGCTGTTGGCCGTCGTCGTGGCCTCACAGGGACAACTACACTCCGAGGCGGGTTTGATGTCAGCTCTCGCAGACAGCTCGTGTGGCGATGTGACCTGGTCAGAGCCGAGGACGCTCGCTGACGAGGCCGCGATGCGAGTTCGACGCGCGCCGTCGATTACGGTGACCAGCCGCGCCGTGTATGTCGCAGGTAATCACGTTTCGAGCCTGCTCCGCCCGATTCCACCAGGAAACTTGCTTGCGATGGCCGCCGTTGGAGGCAAGGAGGTGCCACCACCTTCAGGCGACCATATGTTCCTGCATCCTCAGATTTTTGGCACGGAAACAGGAACCATCCACATGATTTGGGGAGAGCCTCGGGCGGACGGGCCGGCCCAGCAAAGCTGGGTGCAAGCCCAAGTCTCAGAATTGTGGACGGCGTCGTATGACGCCGCGAGTGGGTGGACCGTGCCCGAGCGCATCGTGAAGAGCGCTTCAATGCTCTGGTGGGATTCCGAGTTGACTGATGTCATCGCAGTGAGGCAGCAGTCGGCGGCGATTGCGGTCGCCGTAATGGAGCCTGAACGACCTCACGCGTTGCTGGTTGTGTTCGATGGCGGGCGTTGGCGAACGTCCGAGATGCCGACAATCAGTGCATCAAGTACGGTATTCGGGCACGATGGCGAAGTCTTTGTGGGCTATCTCGCCGCTGTGCCAGGCAACGGGTATGACATCAATAGCGTGAACCTCATCTCATCCCGGGACAGGGGGGGCACTTGGACTCGCCCGCATGTGGTGTACCGCGCGGGTCGTGTGCCCGCGGGTATGCTTCGCCTGCGACGCACCAGTGACGAAATCATTCATCTGCTGTGGACGCAACCAG
>CAZPON010000456.1:0-2584 GCA_964588045.1 uncultured Gemmatimonas sp. | reverse complement strand
GGCTGACTTGCCCATACCCGCGGGATCAGGGCGCGGCGCTCGCCGTCCGCTGGTGGTCGTGCAGGGGAATCCCCTCAACCGCAGTCGGCTGCCGACCGTGGTGTGTGTGCCGCTCACCAGCAACCTGGCATGGGAAGCGGCGCCGGGTAACACGTTGATGCCGGCCAAGGTGACTGGTCTGCCGAAGGACTCGGTCGCCAACGCCTCGCAGCTGTTTGCCATTGATCGCAGCTTGCTCAGCACCCGGGTAGGACGACTGGCACCGAAGCGGCTGGAGCAGATTTTGGCGAGTATTGATGTGGTGCTCGGTCGGTAGGCTGCCGGACAGGACGTTGCAGTTGACACGCGACGCATGGACTGCTCGCTCTCGTCATGCTCTGCAACGGTGGATCGGTATGCGTATCCGCACTGAATGTCTCGTCGACCAACGAGCAGGCCCGGCCCGGAAGGCCATGTCACGCATGCTGAACAGCGAAGCGCATGACTGAAATCACCGCGCACCTCTCCACGGCCCTTGCCGACCGGTACCGCATCGCGCGTCGCCTGGGTGAAGGCGGCATGGCCACCGTCTATCTGGCCGAGGATCTGAAGCACGACCGCAAGGTGGCGCTGAAAGTGCTGCGGCCCGAACTCGGGGTCGTGCTCGGTGCCGACCGGTTCCTGCAGGAGATCAAGACCACGGCGCGACTCCAGCACCCGCACATCCTGCCGTTGTACGACAGCGGCAGCACGGCAGCAGCACACGGCGGTGCGGGGTTCCTGTACTACGTCATGCCGTACATCGAAGGGGAGACGCTCAGGGAGAAGCTCAATCGCGAGCAGCAGCTCGGCATCGACGAGGCGGTGAACATTGCCACCGAGGTCGCGGACGCGCTGCAATACGCGCACGACCAGGGAGTCATTCACCGGGACATCAAGCCCGAAAACATTCTCTTGCGCAACGGGCGCGCGTTCGTCGCGGACTTCGGCATTGCGCTGGCGGTGAGCGCCGCAGCCGGCGGCCGGATGACGGAGACGGGCTTGTCGCTGGGCACGCCGCACTACATGTCGCCCGAGCAGGCGACGGCCGACACGCACATCGGCAACCGCTCCGACATCTACTCGCTCGGCTCCGTGCTGTACGAATTGCTGACGGGTGAACCTCCCCACACCGGCCCATCGGCGCAGGCGATCATCCTGAAGATCGTGTCGGACGTGGCCCGACCGATCAGAGAGTTGCGCAAGGCGGTGCCGCCGCATGTCGCGGCAGCCGTCGCACGGGCATTGGAGAAGCTCCCGGCAGACCGTTTTGACAGCGCGAAGGCGTTTGCCGAAGCGCTTCGCAATCCGGCGTTCACCTGGCCCGTCGCGACGACCACGACCGCCGGGGCCGCAGGTCTGGCTGCCCGGCGGGTCGCCCTGCCCGCCTTGCTGGCCGTCACCCTGCTGGCCATCGCGCTGGCCGCCTGGGGCTGGATTCGCCCAGATCGAACGACGTCCGTCGCGCGCTATCCGACGACACTCGGAGTGCCAGATGCCCTCGATGGAATCATGTTCGGGGTCGAGGTGGCGATCTCACCGGACGGAGCGTCGCTGGTATTCCGCAATCCACTCAGTCCACTCACGGGACCCGGCCAGTTCTACGTCAAGCGCCGCGACGAAGTCGTCGCGCAGCCGCTGGCCGGAACGGAAGGGGCCTCGGGACCGTTTTTCTCCCCCGATGGTGCGTGGATCGGATTCGTCGCGAATGGACAACTGCGGCGAATCCCGAGCGCGGGCGGAGCGTCCCTCAAGCTCGCCGATTCCGTCAACGCGACCTTCAACCGCGGAGCGTGGCTGCAAGACGGTTCCATCGTCTACTACGACGCCCCGACCCGCACGCTTCGCCACCTCGGTTCCGGAGACGCCACATCGAAGGTGATCGTCTCATCCGCGATGCTTGGTGGGCGGTTTCCGTGGTTACCCGCGCCGCTTCCTTCCTCGCGCGGCGTCCTGTTCTCGGCCCACCTCACGGAGTGCGTGGGACCTGTCAGCTGTCGTCCGAGCCGCGCGTACGTGTATGACGCGCGTCGGGATACCGTTCGCGTGCTCTTCGACGACGCCGTCGGAGCCTGGTACGTCCCCACCGGACACGTGCTGTACCTGACCAGCGCTGGTACGCTCATGGCCGCGCCGTGGGACAACTCGGCGCTTGCCCCTGCCGGGCGGCCGGTGCCCGTCCTGGACGGGATTCAGGCGCCGGGGTTCCTGGTCTCGGATGAAGGAACCGCGTACTACGTGCTGGGGCGCCCCGAATTCGCGCCGGGCCCGGTGCCGAATGCGGTCGTCGTGTGGGTGGATCGCACCGGACACGTCGAGCCGGTGGATTCCACGTGGCAGGTGAATACGGGCGGCATGTACAGCGGGCCCGTCGAGACGACTGGTTGGGGACTCGCACTGTCGCCGGACGGACGGCGCATCGCGCTCACGCTGCTGACGGATCTTGGCACGGATATCTGGATCAAGCAGGTACCCACAGGGCCGGTGTCGCGGCTCACGCTGTACGCCGGTGCGGACCGATCGCCCGCGTGGACGCCCGACGGGCGTGCCATCACGTTTCTCTCGG
>CAZPON010000455.1:0-2599 GCA_964588045.1 uncultured Gemmatimonas sp. | reverse complement strand
GAAGTGGAGCGTGAAATCGGCCGCCTCGAGCGCGCCGGTCGCGAGTCCATGGAAGCACAGGTGATTCGCACGTATCTCGAATGGATCGCCGAGCTGCCGTGGAGCAAGCGCTCCGACGATCATCTCGACCTGGCGCGCGCCGGCGACATCCTCGAGGAAGACCACTATGGCCTCAAGGACGTGAAGGATCGCGTGCTCGAGTTCCTCGCCGTCCGCCAGTTGCGCGCGCAGCAGGTAGCCGAGGAGATGGCGACGACGGGCGAGTTCCCGGCGTCGAAGCTCAAGGGCGACGTATCGGATGCGACACCCACGCTCGGCAACGGAGATCCGGATCGCCAGATCACCGATACGCGCGAGGCCAAGGCGCGCGCGATGGCGCGCGGTCCGATCCTGCTGTTCAACGGACCGCCGGGCGTCGGCAAGACGTCGATCGCCAAGTCGATCGGCCGCGCGCTGGGTCGCGAGTACGTGCGCGTGTCGCTGGGCGGCGCGCGTGACGAGGCGGACATCCGCGGCCACCGGCGCACGTATGTGGGCGCAATGCCCGGTCGCATCATCCAGGGCATGAAGCAGGCCGGTACCAAGAACCCGGTGTTCCTGCTCGACGAAGTCGACAAGCTGGGCACGTCGTACCAGGGCGATCCGTCCAGCGCGTTGCTCGAAGTGCTCGATCCGGCGCAGAACGACTCGTTCACCGATCACTATCTCGGCGTGCCGTTCGACCTGAGCGAGGTGCTGTTCATCGCGACGTCGAACTTCATCCAGAACATTCCCGGTCCGCTGCTCGACCGCATGGAAGTGGTCGACTTCAGCGGCTACACCGAAAAGGAAAAGTCGGAGATCGCCAAGACGTACCTGATTCCGCGACAACTGGAGGAATCGGGGCTGGGCGGACGCAACCTGGTGTTCACCGATGACGCGGTCATGAAGGTCATCAGCGAGTACACGCGCGAAAGCGGTGTGCGCCAACTGGAGCGCCAGCTCGGCGCCGTCGCGCGCAAGGTCGCGCGTCGCGTGGCCATGGGCGACACCGCGGCCATCGACGACAAGGTGATCAGCGCCGACGAAGTGCGCGACCTGCTCGGCCGGCCGAAGGTGCATCCGGAGCGCGCCGCCGAACACGACGAGGTGGGCATCTCCACCGGCATGTACTACACGCCGATGGGTGGTGACATCATGTTCGTCGAGGCGAGCATCCGGCGCGGGACCTCACGTCCGCGCAAGGACGACGACGCGGACACGGTGCGCGTCGGCCCGATTTCGCTCATCCTCACCGGCCAGTTGGGTGACGTGATGAAGGAAAGCGCGCGCGCCGCACTCACGTATGCCACCAACAACGCCGAATCGCTGGGCATCCCGGCAGACCGCGTGGCGTCGGCGAGTGAAGCGCACATTCACGTGCCGGCCGGTGCGATCCCGAAGGACGGCCCGAGTGCGGGCATCGCGATCGCGCTGGCGCTGGTGAGCGAGATGTCAAACCGCAAGGTGCGGCGCGATGTCGCGATGACCGGCGAGATCACGCTGCGCGGACGCGTGCTGCCGATCGGCGGCGTGAAGGAAAAGGTGCTCGGCGCGCACCGCGCCGGTATCAAGGAAGTCATCATCCCGAAGGCCAACGAAGCGGATCTCGAGGACGTGCCGGACGAAGTGCGCGGCCAGCTCAAGTTCCACCCGGTGGAGACGCTGCGCGATGTGCTGTCGATTGCGCTCGTGGACAGTGGGCGGTACAGCGAGGCGATTGAAGAACTCGTCGGGGTGTAGTTACTGACAGCGCGTTTGGAGAGCCCACTCTCCAAACGCGCTGTTCCTCGCCCCTGCTCAGCCGCTGATGTCCCGCGTATTGTCCCCCGGATTCCGGTCGATCAGCCGGTTGTACGGATCGATCCCCGCCCGCAGCGGCTTCTCCTGCACGATGAACTCGAACACCTCGGCGGCGTTCGTGAGCTTCACCTTGCGCACCGACAACGGCTTGCCGAGCCGGGCACCCGGCGCCCGGGCACCGAATACCCCGACGTCCACATAGTCGTCCAGCGGAATCGGTGTCTCGGTGCCAAGCGAATCGGCACGCAGCTTGAGTGCCGACGCGCTGAGCCGCACCTTCCAGGTTCCGTCCGCCTGTTGCGTTGCCGTTGCGCTGTCGGCCTTGAAGTCCCACAGCGTGATCGTTTCGAACAGGTCGTGCACCGCGTACCGCAGTGAGTCGGGTGTGGCCGCGTGCAACGTCCGCATCAGGTCGGGCGTCGTCGAATACGGCGGGCCGGACAGGCGTGCCTCGTCCAGGTAGGCGCGCAGCGCAGCGTTGAGCGCCGGCTCGCCGATCAGGTCACGGAGGGCGAAGAAGGCCAGCGCGCCCTTCTGGTACTGGATGTAGCCCTGGTTCTCCACCAGCATGAGCGGCATCTCCTTCTTGCGCTCGCCGCTGCGGCCGCGCAGGTACCGGTCGAGCTCGAAGCGCAGGAACTTCTGCAACTGCTCGGGACCGTAGCGCCGTTCCAGCACCGCGAGCGCGGCATACTCGGCCAGCGATTCCGACAGCATCTGCGATCCCTGCACATTGGCGGGCATGCGCTGGTACGGGAACCACTGGTGCGCGATCTCG
>CAZPON010000454.1:0-2617 GCA_964588045.1 uncultured Gemmatimonas sp. | reverse complement strand
GGTACGGCTGGTACACCGACCCAGCTCGCGGTCACCACGCAGCCCGGCGGCGCAGTGAGCGGCGTGGCGTTCACGATGCAGCCAGCGGTGGAACTGCGTGATGCGTCGAATGCGCCGGTGTTGCAGGCTGGCGTGAGTGTGACCGTGTCCAAGGCCAGTGGCCCCGGCACACTCGGCGGCACGCTCACCGCCATCACGGATGCCAACGGCAGGGCCACGTTCACCAACCTGTCCATCACCGGCACCGGCGCGCATACGCTCAGCTTCACGGCGGGTGCACTCACGCCGGCAACGAGCGCCAGCTTCAACGTGAGCGCCGGCCCCGCGACGCAATTGGCGGTCACCACGCAGCCCGGCGGCGGCGTTTCGGGCGTCGCGCTGACGACGCAACCCGTCATCGCCATTCGCGACGCCGGCGGCAACCTCACGAGCAGCACCGCGTCCGTGACAGCGGCGATCACCAGCGGCACCGGTGTGTTGAGCGGGAACACCGTCGTTGCGGCCGTGAGCGGTGTGGCCACGTTCACGAATCTGGTGATCACCGGCACCGGCCCGCACACCATCACGTTCACGTCGAGCGGTCTCACCTCGGCCACGTCGACCAGCTTCACCGTGAGCGGCACGGTGTCGACGCAGTTGACGATGGTGACGCAGCCGGCAGGCGCCGTGACGGGCGTGCCGTTCGCTACGCAACCATCAGTTGAACTGCGCGATGGCGCCAATGCGGTCGTGCTGCAGAGTGGCGTGACAGTTACCGTCTCGAAGGCCAGCGGCCCCGGCACACTCGGCGGCACACTCACCGCAATTACCGACGCCAACGGCAAGGCAACGTTCACCAACCTGGTGATCACCGGGACCGGCCCGCACACGCTCACGTTCACGTCGGGCGGCCTGACGCAAGCCACGTCAACCAGCTTCACCGTGAGCGGTACGGCACCGACACTGTTGGCGATGGTGACGCAGCCAAGCGGCGCCGTGAGCGGCGTGGCGTTCACCACGCAACCAGCGGTCGAGCTGCGCGACGCAAGCAATGCAGTGGTGCTGCAAGGCGGCACGACGGTGACCGCAACGATCGCCAGCGGCGGCGGCGCGCTCGGCGGCACACTCACCGCAATTACCGACGCCAACGGCAGGGCCACGTTCACCAACTTGTCCATCACCGGCACCGGCGCGCATACGCTGACGTTCACATCGGGCGCACTCACGCCGGCCACGTCGGCCAGCTTCACGGTTGGTACGGCTGGTACGCCGACCCAGCTCGCGGTCACCACGCAGCCCAGCGGCGCCGCAACCGGCGTCGCGTTCACCACGCAACCCGTCGTCGTGATTCGCGATGCCGGTGGTAACCCGACCAGCAGCACGGCCAACGTCACGGCCACGATCGCCAGCGGCACCGGCGTGTTGAGCGGGAACGCCGTCGTTGCGGCCGTGAACGGCGTGGCCACGTTCACCAACCTGGTGATCACCGGCAGCGGCCCGCACACGATCACGTTCACGTCGGCCGGCCTGACACAAGCCACGTCGACCAGCTTCAACGTGAGCGACGGTACCCCCACGCAGTTGGCAATCACAACGCAGCCCGGCGGTGGCGTGTCGGGCGTCGCGCTGACGACGCAGCCGGTCATCGTGATTCGCGATGCCGGTGGGAACCCCACCAACAGCTCGGCCACCGTCACCGCAGCGATTGCCAGCGGCAGCGGTACGCTGAGCGGCACGGCGACTGTCGCTGCAGTGAATGGTGTGGCGACGTTCACCAACCTGGTGATCACCGGCACGGGCGCGCACACGATCACGTTCACGTCGGTTGGTCTCACCTCGGCTACGTCGACCAGCTTCACCGTGAGCGGCACGGCGCCGACGCAGTTGGCGATGGTAACGCAACCGAGTGGCGCAGCGAGCGGCGTTGCATTCACCACGCAACCGGCGGTTGAACTGCGTGACGCAAGCAACCAAGCCGTGCTGCAGAGCGGTACCACCGTCACCGCGGCGATCGCCAGCGGCAGCGGCACACTCGGCGGCACACTCACCGCAATTACCGACGCCAACGGCAAGGCCACGTTCACCAACCTGGTCATTACCGGCACCGGCCCGCATACGCTCACGTTCACGTCCGGCGCACTCACGCCGGCAACGAGTGCCAGCTTCACGGTTGCTGCGGCTAGTACACCGACTCAGCTCGCCGTCACGGTGCAGCCCGGCGGTGCCGCGAGCGGCGTCGCATTCACCACGCAGCCGGCGGTGGAACTGCGCGACGCGTCGAATGCGCCGGTGTTGCAGGCTGGCGTGAGTGTGACCGTGTCCAAGGCCAGTGGCCCCGGCACACTCGGCGGCACACTCACCGCAATTACCGACGCCAACGGCAGGGCGACATTCACCAATCTGGCCATCACCGGCACCGGCCCGCACACGATCACGTTCACGTCGGCCGGCCTGACACAAGCCACGTCGACCAGCTTCAACGTCAGTGCGACGGCCCCGACGCAGCTGGTGATGGTGACGCAGCCGGCAGGCGCCGTAAGCGGCGTCGCGTTCACCACACAGCCGGCGGTGGAACTGCGCGACGCGTCGAATGCGCCGGTGTTGCAGGCTGGCGTGAGTGTGACCGTGTCCAAGGCCA
>CAZPON010000453.1:0-2629 GCA_964588045.1 uncultured Gemmatimonas sp. | reverse complement strand
CCTCACCCCTCAACAGGGATCTCCACAAACCGATCCCCAACCAGCCGGCCCGCTTCCACGTGCACGAAGTACGCCCGCACCGGATCGCCCGCGTTGTACTCGTTGCGGATCATGTTGATGTGGCTGCAATAGAATCGATTGCAGACATCCGCACGCAGGTCGCGCGGCAACGTGCACCCGTGCTCGTGCTGGTACACGCATCCCCCCGTGAGCGTGCGCGGGGCGAGATACGAGAGATAGCGCGCCACGATGGTCTCGTCGTCATGCGTGGGAAACGCCTGAAGGTAGCGCACCATCGTGTCCACATCGTTGAACGCATGGTTGCCGCCAGCCAGGCAGCACCAGCCCCGGCACGCGGCGCAGCCAGCGCCGAGGAGCTTTCGTTCAGCCTCACGCTCGGCCTCGCTGCGAGTGTCACCCGGCTGCCGCGCGTTGATCGGCGCCGCGGGCGCCAGCGATTCACCGGCGGCCAGCCGCGCGCGCGCCTTCGCCAGGTTCGCGCGCAAGTGCGCCTCGAAGGCGTTGCGCCGCACGGGCGGCAACGCCGACGGTCGATTGTAGATGCGCGGCAGGATGGCCAGCTTGTAGCTCTCCCGTTCTGCGACCGAGATCCCGCGACTCGCCGCAGACCGGTTGCGCCGCCTGGGCGCCAGCGCCCGCAGGTCCGCGAGCACCTTCCGTGTCGCTTCCACCGGCCGGCGCATCATGAGCTCCTCGCGACACACCGCAGCTCCGCAGTGGCCGGCCGCCCACTGCGCCACCTCGATCGGGCGCGCGCACACGCCGCACCGATGTGACGGTGGCAGCGCCGCATGGCGCGACCGGCAGTGCGGCAGGGCGCAGACAGGTACACCCGCCGACCCGATGCGCAGGAACGTCGCACCGCACATGACACAGCGCGCCATGGCCGCCCAACTGCCGGTGATGGCTGGAATCATAGCGGATCCGGGTAAGGGTGACGCACGAGCCTGCCGAGGTAGTCGAAACGCCCGCTGCACCGCATCTTGTTCGGAACTCCGGAGCGGCGCCAGTGGCGACCATCCGGTTTCGACCCCCTCCGAGGTGTTCCATGCGGCAACTCGTTCACTCGCTCGGTCGCCTCGCCCGGCGCACCGCGCTCCCATTCCTGCTCGTCGCCGTCGTTGCGACACCGGTGGTGCACGCGCAAAGCGCGATCTCCACCGCCAAGCCCGGTCGCAACCCAGGCCAGCCCATCGACGAGGAATACACGAAGAAGATTCGGGAGTATACCACCGAACCGTTCTTCCTGTCCCCGTTGGTGGACTACCTGCCCGCCGCAAAGGGCATTCCCACGCCCACCGCCGTACTCGGCGATATCGCCGGCGCGCCCAACAAGCTCCCGTACTCGAAGGAGGTGTACGAGTACATGCGACTGCTGGCGAAGGCCACGCCGCGCGTTCGCGTGTTCCCCATCGGCACCACCGAGGAAGGGCGTGAAATGATCGCCGTGGCCGTGGCGTCCGAGGCGCTGCTCGCCAGGCTGGACGAGAACAAGACGAAGCTTTTCAGGCTCGCCGATCCACGCACCATCCAGATGAACGATGCCACGGCCGACCAGATCGCGCACTCGGCCGCGCCGGTCTACTACATCACCGGCACGATCCATTCCACCGAGACGGGCGCGCCGACCGCGCTGATGGAGCTCGCCTACCGGCTCGCGGTCGATGAGAGCCCGTATGTGAAGCACATCCGCGACAATGTCATCACCCTCATCACGCCGGTCGTGGAAGTCGATGGACGCGATCGCATGGTGGACGTCTTCAAGTGGCGCATGGCACATCCCGGTCAGACGCCACCCAGCCTCCTGTACTGGGGCAAGTACGTCGCGCACGACAACAATCGCGATGCGATGGCGATGACGCTCAAGCTCACACAGAACGTGCTCAACACGTACGTGGGCTGGAAGGCGCAGGTGCTGCACGACCTGCATGAGTCCGGATCGTTCCTGTACGACAACACCATCGGCGACGGGCCGTACAACGCCTGGCTCGATCCGCTGCTCACCAACGAGTGGCAGATGATCGGGTGGAACAACGTGCAGGAGCTGACGCGACTCGGCATGCCGGGCGTGTACGCATTCGGCAATTTCGACACGTGGTCGCCGGGATACCTCATGTTCATCGCGGCGACGCACAATGGCGTGAGTCGCCTGTACGAAACGTTCGGTAACAGTGGCTCCGCCGAAACCCTCGAGCGGCAGCTCTCGCCCAACGAGACCGCGCGCACATGGTACCGGCAGAACCCGCCCATCACGGGCCGCTTCAAGTGGTCATTGCGCAACAACAACAACTACGAGATCTCCGGCCTGCTCGTCTCGCTCCACTACACGGCCAACACGCGCGTGCAACTGCTGCGCAACTTCTACGAGAAGTCGAAGCGCTCCATCCAGAAGGCGAAGACCGAAGGCCCGGCGGCGTACGTGTTGCCAGCCAGCGAAACGCGGCCCGGCACGCAGGCCGAGCTGCTGCGCATCCTGCAGATGCAGGGCGTGGAGATCTCGAAGGCGACGGCCGAGTTCACCGTGACGCTGCCGGTGCGTCGTGCAGCGGCAGCCGGCGGACGCGGAGCGGGCGGGCGTGGTGGTGCGGGCGGCGCCGCCGATAGCGCA
>CAZPON010000452.1:1508-2649 GCA_964588045.1 uncultured Gemmatimonas sp. | reverse complement strand
TGGCCGCCGAACTGGCCGTTGTAGCGCTGCTGGTCGATCGAGTAGCTGCCACGGCCGTCGATCATGACGCCGTCCTTCACGTCGGCGATGAGCTCGTCGCGCGACGGGGAGTTCTCGGGGCCCGGCTCGACGTGCACGTTGGGCATGCGCAGGAACGGATAGTCGCGCCAGGTGCTGCCGAACGTGCAGCCGCGGCTTTCCTTCTCACCCATCAGGTGCGCCGTTTCGCGGTTCGTCTGGAGACCCACCAGCACGCCGTCGCGCACCAGCGGCCACTTCTGCGTCTTCACGCCGTCGTCGTCGTAGCCCACGGTGCCGAGTCCGGTGCTGGTCTTGTCGGCCGTGACGTTGAAGAGCTTGGAGCCGTACTGGAGCTTGCCCACGTCGCTCACCTTCACGAAGCTCGTGCCGGCATAGTTGGCTTCGTAGCCCACGATCCGATCGAGCTCGGTCGCGTGCGCGACGATCTCATGGATCGTCAGCATGGCGTGTGACGGCGAGAGAATGAGGTCCTTGAGGCCGCTCGAACCGAGTGGCTTGGCGGTGCACATCTCCACCGCGTCGGTGGCGACCTTCTCGGCCTGGTCGAGGAAGTCGCACGTTTCGGCGAACTCCCAGCCACCCATGCCAGCGACGCCGGGATAGTTCCGCGTGCGCGTGTTGTCACCGACCTTCGCCGTGACGCTCATGGTGGGCGAGGTGGAGTAGAGCTCCTGCTCGATGTAGGAGCCTTCACTGCTGGCGTAGTAGCGCCATTCGTAGCCGTGATTGATGCTCACGTTCACGGCGGTCACGCCGGCCACCTTGCTGGCCTTGTCGACGATGGCCTGCGCCCACGCCTGCTTGTCCGTTGCCGATACCGACGACGGATGCTTCTTCATGGGCGTGATGTAGTGATCCTGGTACGCCTGGTTGGGTGCGAGCTTGAGATCGGCCTTCTTGGCGATCGCGCTGGCCTTCGCGACTTCCGTTGCCATGCGCGTCACGCGCCGCAGTTCGTCTTCGGTGACGATGGGGCTCGAGGCGAAGCCCCACACGCCGCTGTGAATCACGCGCACGCCGAAGCCGCCAGCCTGACGATCGGCATCCGTTGGTACGCCGACTCCACGGCCGCCGCCGCCACGTCCACCGCCGCGTCCAC
>CAZPON010000452.1:0-1498 GCA_964588045.1 uncultured Gemmatimonas sp. | reverse complement strand
CGCCGAATCCACCGCCCGGGGCCGCAGCGCCGGCTGTGCGGAAGCTGGCCATGCCGCCCGGCAGCGACGAATTCATCGTGAAGCGCACGTCGGCATAGCTGCAGCCGGCCAGCTTGGCTTCGGCGAGAATGATGTCGGCGAGGCCCTTGAACTTCGTTTCCATGACCTTGCCTTTCGGCGAGTCGGCAATGATCTGGCCGAGCAGGTCACGCGAGTAGAGCGTCAGCGCGGCACCCGCGCCGAACTTCCGGAGAAAATCGCGACGAGAAGAACTCATGATGTTGGCCCTGTTCAGTGAGTCGGTTAAACGGCGGGAGAGACCGACGTCATGTAGAACTCCTCGATCCGCACGGGCGGCACGAGCGCGGCATTGCCGCTGTCGAACGATTCCCCAAGCAGCATCGGCACCGGCTTGCCAACGAGCGTGAGATTGTTGTAAGCGACCAGCGGGGACATGTTCCAGCGGAAGTTCTGCACCGGGCCGACGATCTCGCCGTTCTCGATGAGAAAGAGTCCGTCGCGCGTCATGCCGGTGTTGAGCAGCGGCTGTTCCTGCGAGGGCACGCCGCGGATGTACCAGAACGACGTGACGAGCAGGCCGCGACGCGTCTGCCGGACCATCTCGTCGACGGTCATGTCGGTCCCTTCCTGCACCAGGCTCTGGTTGGTGGAGGCACGGGCGCCCGGGCCGAGCGTGCGCAGGATGCCGTTCTCCACCCACGTCACCGGCGCGGCCGGCTTGTTGTCGGGTCCGATGGTGGACTGCCGCAGGATCTGGTTTCCGATGTCGCTCTTGAGCGTGAACTTGTCGCTGAAGAGCTTGTCGCCCGGCTTCTTGCCGGCCATGAAAGCGCCCGCGCCACCGATGCCGGCGAAAAGACCGCCGCCACCACCACCGCCGGCTGCTGCGTCAGGCGGTGCGCCAGGACCCGGAGGAGCGCCGGCCGCGGCGGCAGGAGCACCTCCGCCCGGCGGGCCACCGAATCCGCCGCCACCACCACGACCACCGCCACCAGCGCCGAAGATGTTGGTCATCAGCGACAGGAACCGTGCGCTGGCCCGTGACTCGAGCACGACCGTGTAGCGACCCGGCTCGAGTGCCTTGGCATTTCGGCTCCGAACGGCCTTGTTGGCTGCCGATTCGGTCAGGGCTCGCGCATCGATCATGCTGAAGTCCTTCACGCCGCTGATGGCGGCGAAGCCCGAGCCGCTGCCGTCGGGCATGCGGCAGGTGAGCACGAAGCCCATGTCGGCCGACCGGTAGTAGGCGAACAATCCCTTCGAGTTCGCGGTGCAATTCGCGATATCGTTCTTGGGGATGTAGCCGGCACCGACGACGCCCTTGGACGTCGCAATGTCGAGGCTCTGCTTCACCAGGCGTGCACGCTCGGCCGGCCCGACCGCCACCATGTTGGGCAGGGCAGAATCCACCGGGATGTAGTCCTGCGCACCGAGCAGCTCGGGCAGGTTTGGCGAATCGTTCGCCTTCTGCGCCTCG
>CAZPON010000451.1:1781-2655 GCA_964588045.1 uncultured Gemmatimonas sp. | reverse complement strand
AGGCGCGCGTGACCATCGGGCCCTTGTACTCGTTGAGCGGCTCGTCGAACACACCGTTCGCCGTCACGTAGGTGTTGAACATCAGGTGCTTGCCCACGAACCCGCTCGAATTCGCGAGACCGTTCGGGAAGCGCGCGGACTTGCTGTTGAGCAGCAACCGCGGTGACTCGGCGCCGTTGGCCGACAGCACCACGCATTTCGCGCGCTGCAACACTTCCTTGCCCGCCGCATCGAAGTACACGACGCCGGTTGCACGGCCGGCACGGTTCACCTCGATCTTGCGCACGTACGAGTTGGCACGCACTTCGCAACGCCCGCTGGCCACGGCCTGGCGCAATGTCACCGCCATTGATCCGCCCTTGGATCCGTACTCGCAGCCGAAGCCAAGGCACGCGCCGCAGTTCTGGCACGGCGCGCGATTGCCGTAGGGACGGCTGAGGATCGCCATCGGGGCAGGGAAGGGATGCAGCCCGAGCTTCTTCGCCCCCTTCTCAAAGAGCACGCCGGATGACTTCACGGGAATGGGTGGCAACGGGTAGGGCGCCGAACGTCGCGGCTCGAACGGATTCTGCGTGTGGTCGCCCGACACGCCGAGCACGCGCTCGGCACGCGTATACCACGGTTCGAGATCGTTGTACGTGATGGGCCAGTCGGCAAAGCCGGAGCCCTTGATCTCACCCCAGGTCGTGCGCTCGTTGAAATCGACAGGACGCAGCCGCCAGAAGTTCGCCGTCCAGTGCAGCGACGATCCGCCCACGGTGCGTGCGTAGGCGAGTCCTGTGCCGAACACTCCCTCGGCGGGCACGGTGGCATCAGCGGCCGTCTCGCGAAATGATGGCGGACTGCAAGACGATTCCGCAAACCTTTCGCGAGA
>CAZPON010000451.1:0-1771 GCA_964588045.1 uncultured Gemmatimonas sp. | reverse complement strand
CCGCCATCATTTCGCCGGTGATGAAGATGCGCGTCTCGTCGTGCGTGAAATCCTTCTCCGTGCGATGCGGTCCGGCTTCGAGCACCAGCACGTTCACGCCGGCGAGCGCCAGCTCCCAGGCCACGGAGCCGCCGGCCGCGCCGGAGCCAATCACCACGACATCGACTTCCTCGGTGGGAGCAAACATGCGTGCAGGCCGCCCGGCCGGCTGCGGCGCAATGACGAGCGGTGTGGTGCGCGCGCTGTCGGTGGGCCTGGTGCGATTCGCGTCGCGATCGTAGAAGCCATACGGCGGCTGCCACGCAGGCCGATGCTCGTAACCGACGGCCTTCCAGCCCGCCATGTTCGCGTTGCCGCCCTGCGCAGGGTCGCACAGGAACCCAAAGGCCACGAACGCGGCGATCGCACCGAACCACTCGCTCGATTCGGCCGCCTTGAGGATGCCATCCTGCTGTGTGCCATTCAGGTTCGCAAAGCCGGCCGCGGTGCGCACGCGCTTCTTCGCTTCGCCGTCGAGTGCGGCGATGCCACCGAGCACGGCCGGCCTGAGATCGGGCAGGTGGTGCGTGATGACCCGATCGATGAAGCGCGCCGCGTTCGCCTGTCGTGCACCCGCGGCGCCGTCCACCGCCGGAATCAGACGATCGGCCGCCGCCTCGAGCGTGCGAAATTGCGCCGCGGTCAGCGTCGTCTTGCCGGGTGGTTGGGCGCCGAGTTCGCGGTGCACGGCTGCGAGTGTATCCCAACCGAGCGCGACGAGCATGGCACCGACGGCGGCGCCGGTGGTGTCTTTCAGGAATTCGCGGCGCGACGGTATGGCGGACATGCGCGGGACGGGTCTCAGGTGAGCCGACGACTCGAACGAGGATACACGGGATCCGGTCCATGGCAAGCATGCGACGGGATTCACTGTCGGCTAAGGGCGCGCGCTGATCCGCACTTCGTCGGCGAACAGCCACGCCGGCTGGCCCGCACCCGGGTGTCCGTCGGGCAGCGGTCCACTGGCCCGCGCCTTCACGCGCACGTATCGCACGCGGGCGCCTTGTGGCACGGTCGCGGTGAAAGTGTAGATGATGGCCCCTTCGCGAGTCGCAGGGACGCTGTGCGATACCGCGGCCGGTGACGACCACGTCGCGCCATCAACCGACCACGAAAAATCGACCACACCGGGCAGCACGATCCACGAGCGCACGTTCTGCAGGAAGTTCACGCGCAACTGCGAAATGTTGACGATGGCCGGCAGTTCGACCGTGATGGCGACATCGGGCACCCACCATCCCTGCCACAGCCCGTCGGCGTGGTCGCTGCTCCCGAGGATTCCGTCCACGAGACTCTGGCTTCCGGTGCCCGGGTATCGCGCATCGACTGCCGGCGAGGTGGTTGCGCGAGCACCAATGCCAGCATGTCGGACCAGTGCAATGCGTTGTTCCTCGCGCACCGGGCTGTTGCCCCAGAAGGCTTGCAGGCGCACCACCGGCGCGACACCGCGTGCCGCCAGCACGGCTCCATCGCGGAGCCGCGGAGAGGTTGCGGTGGGCCGTGTCCCGTCCATCGTGCCGCGCAGCACCAGTCCATCGGCAATGGACGAGAGGCGCAGCACTGGTTGTCGCCTGACGGAATCGTATGCGATAGCGGGGCGGCCGACCTGGCGCCCGACGGCATTGCGGCCGGTCAGCAGCGCCTGATCGTCAGGACCGACTGCGTAACCGGCCGCGCGCAGCGCCGGCACGTGCACCGACGCGAGGCGATGCTGACAACCTGCAGCATCGCC
>CAZPON010000450.1:0-2659 GCA_964588045.1 uncultured Gemmatimonas sp. | reverse complement strand
ACGACAAGCTCGTGCGATCGCTGATCGACAACTACGACGTGCGCTGGGAGATCTTCCCCAACCCGGGCGAAGTGCTCAGTGTCGGCGGATTCTTCAAGCGGTTCGACAAGCCCGTCGAGCGCGTCGAGTCGGCGACGTCCGGCGCCTACCAGGCGCGCTACCAGAACGCGGTGAGTGCCGCCAACGTCGGCCTCGAGCTCGAGGCCCGCAAGCAACTCGGCTTCCTCGGCTCGTGGATGGAGTCGTTCACCGGCTTCTCGAACGTCACGATCATGCAGTCGAAGGTGAGCCTCGACACCACGGTCGGCCTGTCGGTGACGGACACCGAGCGCGCCCTGGTGGGACAGGCGCCGTATGTCGTGAACGCGGGCCTCACGTATTCCACGCCGACCGGACGCGCCGACGTGACGGTGCTGTACAACGTCGTCGGCGAGCGCATCTACGCCGCCGGCGTGCTGCCGTTGCCCAACATCGTGGAGATGCCGCGGCACGTCATCGACCTGTCCATGCGCTTCCCCGTGTATCGCACCGTCACCGGTCGCATCGATGCCCGCAACCTGCTCGACGCGCGATACACGTTCATGCAGGGAAACCTCGAGCGCGAAGGCTACAGTGCCGGTCGCACGTTCTCGGTTGGCCTCGCCTGGCGTCAGTAAACGTGCGCGCACCGCACGAGTCGGGTTCTGCCCTCGGGCTGTGACACGACCGTGACGCGTTCATGACGGCCCCGCCACACACCGGGAGTTTCGTAAAGGACCGCGTCGATGCCACAGACCGGCACCTCATTCTCCATAACCACAGGAATACCGATGACGATGTCCTTGCGCCTTCGCGCGTTCGTGGCCGCCACCGCCGCCGTGTTCGCGCTCGGCGGTTGCAGCAGTGACGACCCCGCGAGCCCGCCAGCAAAGGGTTCGCTGGTGGTCACCATTTCGGGACTGCCAACGGGAGCCAACGCCAGCGTGACCGTGACCGGCCCCAATGGGTTCTCGCAAACGCTGACGGCAACGCAGACGCTCAGCGTCGACGCCGGCAGCTACACGGTGGCGGCGGCGCAGGTGACGGCCGGCCCGAACCGGTACGACGGCACGGTGTCCGGCTCGCCCGCCACCGTCGCGTCGGCGGCGACGGCGACGGCCCTCGTGACCTACGCCGTGGTGGGGACACCGGCGGTCGTGCTGAGTGGCTCGATCACCGCCAACCGCACGCTGACGGCGGACACCAACTACATCATCCGCGGCTTCGTGTATGTCAACAGCGGTGCCACGATCACCATCAATCCCGGCACCAGGCTGGTGGGTGACAGCACAGCCGTAGGCTCGGCCCTGTTCATCCTGCGCGGCGCGCGCATCGAGGCCAACGGCACCGCGGCGTCGCCGATCGTCTTCACGTCGCAGCGGAGCGCGGGCAATCGGTCGCCTGGCGACTGGGGCGGACTGATCCTCGTCGGCAACGCCCGCAACAATCGCACGGGCAACGTCATCGTCGAAGGATCCGACGGCTCGGTGGTGGGTGCGAACCCGGCCGGTGTCGTCTACACCGGCGGCACCAACGACGCCGACAACAGCGGCACGCTGCGCTATGTGCGTGTGGAGTTTGCCGGCTACGCCACGCTGGTGGATGCCGAGCTCAACTCCTTCACGTTCGCGGCCGTCGGTCGCGGCACGACGCTCGAGTTCCTCCAGTCGGTTTCGGGCCTCGACGACTCGTTCGAGTGGTTCGGTGGCACGGTGGACGGGAAGAATCTCGTGTCGTACGAGTCGGGCGACGATCACTTCGACACCTCGGAAGGATACAGTGGTCGCCTCCAGTTCCTGATCGCGTATCAGTCCACGTTCCTCACGCCACGTGCAGGCGCGGGTGCCGTTTCGGCCGACCCGCAGGGCATCGAAGTGGACGGGTGCAATGGCGGCGGCTGCACCGCGCCGGCCAACGGCAACGCGCAGAGCTCCGGCGCGGCGGATGGACTCTGGACCATGAACATCATGGCCAACTTCACGCTCATCGGTACCGGCACGGCGACAACGCCGGCCCAGGGCGGCGTGGGCATGGTGCTGCGTCGCGGCACGGGTGGCTACTACATCAATGGCGTGGTCGCCCGGTTCCCGCGACAGGCCATCTCCCTCCGCGATTCCACGTCCAACAACCGCTTCATCGTCGACTCGCTCATTGCCCGCAACCTGTATTTCGCCGAAGACGGCGTGCAGAACAGCGGTGTGGTGTTCGATCCGGTGGGAACGAACTTCGGGCAGGAGTCGGCCTTCGCCGCGCGCAACTCGAACATCGTGGTCGGTGCGCCAACGGTGACGGCGGCGAGCCTGTTCACCGCACTCCCCGCCGGCTCAGCGACAACCACCGGCGCCGATTTCGACTGGTCGCCGTCCGCCAACTCGCCGATCGCGACCGGTGGCTTGAGCACGTTCGCCAACGACCCGCGAATCGCTGCACGGGCCGGCTCGTTCATCACCCCGACGGCCTACCGCGGTGCTGCCGCACCCGGTGGCACCAAGTGGTGGGCCGGCTGGACCAACTACGCACGCAACTGATGACCGCGCGGAGTCCGGGCAACGCGCCCGGGCTCCGCGTTGCGGGATGATCGCACGGGCGGCCGGCACCATTTCGGTGTCGGCCGCTCGCTACTTCGATAATTTCAGGATCA
>CAZPON010000449.1:0-2666 GCA_964588045.1 uncultured Gemmatimonas sp. | reverse complement strand
CCCATGGCCACGCACGCGGCGATGCCATGGGTGTCGTTGACGGCCTTGAAGTCGTCCAGGTCGACGAACAGCAGGCCGGTCTTGCGCCCATAGCGCGTGCCGAACGCGAGGGCCCGATCGAGCTGGTCCAGGAACAGGACACGATTGGCCACGCCGGTGAGCGGGTCGTGGGTCGCGCGATGGGCCGCCTCGAGGCGGGCGGCGTCCAGCGAGGAGACCCGGCGCTGTCGCTCGATGGCGAACTGGATGGCGCGCGCCAACTGCTCGGGCAGGGTATCGCGCTTCCGCAGGCACTCCTGCGCGCCCGCTCGCAACGCGCGCATGGCCAACGCGTCATCGAGTTCGCGGGTGTACACGACGATGGCCACGCCGGGGGTCGCACCGCGGATGCCCGCCAGCGTGGCGATGCCGGACGCATCATGCAGCGACAACTCCAGCACCACCACGTCGAACGCCTGCGAGGAGAGCAGGCGAATGGCCTGACCGAGCGTGGCCACACGACGCACGCAACCACCGTTGCCGAGACGGTCCTGAACCGCGGCCTCGGAACGATTCGCCTCATCACCGTCGTTGTCGATGAGCAGCACCCGAAGCGGGGACTCAGCGAGACGAGGCAGCAACGCCGTAGGTTCACTCACGTGAAGCGAATGGCTGGGTGTGATAAAAAGCACCGACCTCAACGATATGCGTGTTTTCCACGCGCGCCAGCCCCTGTATTTTTGTGATGGTAATCCAGCGCACACACTCTGAGCACTCCATGGCTGGCCATGACTGTCATGTGACGGTCCGCCGGCCGGTCCTGGCAATCGCCCCGATATCCGACCTTCAGATACACTCTCGTGATGACCGCTTCGCCCATCCAGCCACCCCGCGCAGGTGACGTTGCACCGGATTTCAACGTTCCGTCGACCTCTGGTACGAACGTGATCCTTTCGGATTCTCGCGGGCAGAAGAACGTGCTGCTCGCCTTCTTCCCGGCCGCCTTCACCCGCGTCTGCACCGTCGAGTTGTGCGCCTTCGGCAGCGACTTCGACGCATTCTCCGATGCCGACGTGCAAGTCTATCCAATCAGCGTAGATGCGATCCCGTCACTCAAGGAGTTCCGCAACAAGTTCGACATGAAAGTCGAGCTCTTGTCTGACTTCAGGCGGGAGATGTCGCGGGCCTATGGCGTGTTGCGCGAGGACACATTTGCGTCGGCGCGCGCATATTTCCTCATTGACAAGAACGGCATCGTGAAATGGGCGCATGTCGAAGATGCAACGGCCCACCGCCGGGAGAACGACGAGATTCTCGCCATCATCAAGGCGGCCGTCGGGTGACAGTGTGGCGCCGGACGTTTCGCGCCGCACGCTGAGATTGGGTCGTCACAGAGATTTCCATATCGCTGATTCCCACAGTCGCTCGACGGATTGCCTGCGGATTGTCTGGTCGTGAGACATCCTCGTTCGGTCAGCTTGCCCGAACAACACACACGGCCTACCTTGCGAATGTGACTCCGGCAACGCGCGCCCCAATGCCCGTCGAATCCCTGCTGGTCGCGCTGCCTGCGCTGCTGTCCGCGGCAGCGAGGGCGGCCGTCACGAGCAGCGCGCCTGAGGCGATAACGACCGAACTGCGGCGCGTCCTGGACGCCGATGTGGTCGAGGCCGAGTTGCTGCTCGCCGTCAACCAGCCCACGCGGTGGCGTGCCGGGCGGGACCCGCGGGACCCGGTCACCCCGACCGACGCATCCCCGCTGGCCGCCACCCTCGAGCTGGCCGGCGCCGATGCCGCGATGGGCACACTCTCGATCCGCCGCGATGTGCCGCTCAGCGAGACCGAACACGCGCTGGCCCGTGCGTGTGCGGACATGCTGGTCATCGGCATGGCCCGAGAGGCGCGCCTGGCCGATCTCGAGCGCGAGGTCTCCACGCGCGTGCGCGAAGTGGCCGAGCAGCGGGCCTTCATCGAGCGGGTGGTCGACTCGCTCCCGTTCGGCCTGTACGTGGTCGACCGTGACTACCGCATCCACGCCTGGAACCACAAGCGGGAGACGGGGCTGCAGGGCGTTTCGCGTACCGATGCGATCGGCCGGACGATCTTCGAGGTCCTCCACCGCCAGCCGGCCGCGATGCTCAAGGGCGAGTTCGATGACGTGTTCGCGTCGGGTCGCCTGCAGCAGTTCGAGATGGAGAGCAATGCGTTCGGCGATACCCGCACGTTCCGCATCTCGAAGATCCCCATGCGCCTGCACGGTGATGTCGTCTCGCACGTGATCACCGTGGGCGAGGACATCACCGACTGGCGTGCGGCGCTCGATCGCACATCGCAGTCGGAGAAGCTGGCCGCGCTCGGGCAACTGGCGGCTGGCGTCATGCACGAGATCAACAATCCGCTGGCCACCATTGCCGCCTGCGGCGAGGCGCTGGCCATGCACCGCGAGCTGTCGGCGGCGTTGCCGCCCGGCGCGCCGGTGCCGGGTTCGGATCCCGCCGAGATGTTGCGCATCATCGACCTCGAAGTGCAACGCTGCAAGCGTATCGCCAACGGCTTGCTCGACTTTGCGCGGCCCAAGCCGGCCCATCGCGCCACGCTCGACCTCAATGCGGTGGTGCAGCAGGCCCTGTTCCTGTTGCAGCATCACCCGCGCTTCAAGCGCGTGCGGATGGAGCCGGACCTCGAGG
>CAZPON010000448.1:0-2668 GCA_964588045.1 uncultured Gemmatimonas sp. | reverse complement strand
ACCTACTTCAAACTCTCCTGACCCTGAACCCGGCAATCACCGGAGATCCATATGAATCAGGCTCCTGATCGCATCGGCAACTCCCGCCTTCCCAACCGCTCGTGCACGCGGCTTGCGGCGATGTCCCTGCTCTCCCTTGCTGTGGCATGCAGCGATGATGGTGGCGGCTCAGGGCCGCCGCCGGTTCAGCAGGAGGTTGCCCAGTATCTCGCCGGACTCCCCAGGTGGGAGTCGTTTTCGCCAACGCAACCGGATCAGGCGCCGACACCAACGTCCAGCCCTGCATCACTGCCAGCGGACACCGTTGACGTCAGTCGTGTGGAGGAAGACGGCTCCGTATCCGTCATCCCGGACGTCGTCTATTCGTGCACGCAAACGCCCTACTCCCTGAGAACAACGCCCACGCAGATCGTGATGTTCAGCCCCGACAAGGACATCCTCTGGCCGGGCGCGCTGATCCAGGGCAAGACGCATCGCGACGGCGTCGGTGCGCTCAAAGGGCTGACCATTCAGGAGCGCAACCCAATCCGCGTTTCGATCCCGGCATTTCCTACGGCCAACAACTTTCGCGAGGTTGCGCGCCCAAGCCAGGCGACAGTTGCCGCAGCGATCGGCGAGATGCGAGGTGCCGCGACGATCGACAACCTGCCAACGCCAAGCACGATCTCCTTCGAGAAGACCGAGTCACACTCGGAGCACCAGTTGGCGCTCTCCATGCGAATCAGCGGGAAGTATCTGGGCTTTTCAGCCAAGGCGTCGACCGACTTCAGCCGCAACGGGTCCGAAACAACCGTGACCGCGCAGTTTTTCCAGAAGATGTTCGAGGTGGTGGTGGAGCAGCCGCAGACCCCCGGGGCCTTCTTTGCGTCCGACTTCACGAAGGCAAAGCTCGACGAGCAGATCGCGTTGCAGAACATGGGACCGGACAACATACCGGTGTATGTGTCCACGGTCGTGTACGGCCGAATCCTCATGGTCTCGATGACCGCGTCGGCGACCGCGCAGGAGATTACCGGGGCACTCGAAGCCGCGTACAAGGGCGTTGCAGGAGGCGCCAGCACCCAGATTGGAGCCAAGGAGCGGAAACTCCTGCAGACCTCGCGCATCTCCTATGCCGCGTTCGGCGGCAATGCACAGGCCACGCTCGACATGATCAGGTCCGGGGACTGGTCGCAGTACTTCACCAAGGATGCGCCGCTTTCAAGCGCCGAGCCGATCTCATTCACATTCAAGAACCTGTCGGACGGCAGCATCGCGTCTGTCACCGAGGCAACACAATACAACCTCAAGCAGTGCCAGGCGCGGCCCGCGAGCCCCGGCTCTTTCGAGTTCCGTGAGCAGTTCTCGACGCCGCTGGGCATTCCGACACCCGTGCGTACCTTCACCGCGGATGTGACTGGTGACGGCACGCAGGACATCATCCTCAATCACCTCGGCGCGACCAACCAGGTGCGCGTCGCCACGTCCGATGGGATGGGCGGATTCACGCTTTCCGCGCCGGTCACACATCCAGAGACTCCGGCCGAAGGGTGGGCCAACTACCTGCCGGTGGTAGGCGATTTCAACGGCGACTCTCGCAGTGACATCGCGTGGACCTTCACTTCGGCAACAACGACGCGCACGTATCTCGCCCTGAGCAACGGCAACGGCACGTTTGGATTTCCCTCTGTTCGCAGTTTTGCCGGGGACTGGTCAGGGCGGGTTGCGCACCCGGGAGACGTCAATGGCGACGGCCGGGACGATCTCGTCCTGAACCTGCTCGGCACCAACAATCGCGTCAGCGCCCTCTTGTCCGATGGTGGTGGCAACTTCATCACCACGACTACGCAGACGCATCCCAATCAAGGATGGGGTCCGTTCCGCGCGACGACCGGTGATGTCAACTCGGACCTGCGTTCGGACCTGATATGGCGAAACGGCAACCGTACCTATTGGGGGATTGCCAACCCCAATGGCAGCTTCGCGCTCTCCGCGAGTTTCATGGACAACACGCAGATCACCGCACCGTTTGCGAGGTTCGCGCTTCTCGAGGGCGACGTGAACGGAGATAGGAGAACCGACATGATCTGGGCCGACACCACCGTGGGTGTGAACACCCTGGCGGTCGCCACCTCGACCGGTACGGCGCTGACCTTTCGCCAGCCGCAGAATGCGAGCTACGGCGCCTCGGTCCCACTGCGCGCCCGAATCGGTGACGTCAACGCCGACGGCAAGGCCGATCTGATTCTCAACACGACGGGAGGCACCAACCGGACATTTGTCGCGCTGGGCAAGGATGATGGTACACTCGATCTCACTCCCTTGTCACAGCTCCACCCGAATGCGGCCACGGACTGGGAGCAGTTCGCCATGCTGGTGGCCGATGTAACCGGTGATGGCAGGAGCGACGTGATCTGGATACATCCCGCGGCCACTCTGCGAATCCGGGTGGGTATGGCGCGGGCACCGTAAATGGGTAACGCCGAAGCCCTGGCGCCGGCCGCCGGCGCGGCGCTTCACCTTGCTTTCTGAACTAGCACACCGTCGCATGGTTACGCCAATGGGAAATTGGATCTTCGCCTCGGGTTGTCTTGACTGGAGGGCGCGAATGCGGGTCGTGCGTTCAATCTGTGTTAGCACCAATACCCTTCACTTAACGCCATTGCGGTGGTAGGTTCCATGCACCCCC
>CAZPON010000447.1:0-2673 GCA_964588045.1 uncultured Gemmatimonas sp. | reverse complement strand
CGAACGCTCAACCCTTCGGTTGCTCACCCCTCAGGCAGTTTCAACGCGATTGCCCGTCCGGGGGGCGACCCGATTAGCTTTCCCCCAAACACATGACCGCAACAGAACTCGAAATCTCCATCGGTGAACCAACGTTCGCCGACCTGGGCCTCGCCCAACCCCTGCTCGACGCCCTTCGTGATGCCGGCTACGAGCGCCCCACTCCGATTCAGCGTGAAGCCATTCCGGTGGCGTTGAAGGGCCGTGACCTGATCGGCCTCGCGCAAACCGGCACCGGCAAGACCGCCAGCTTCACGCTGCCTATCGTGCATCGGCTGCTCGACGGGCCTCGGCGCACGCGCGTGCTCATCCTGACGCCGACGCGCGAACTCTGCCTGCAGGTCGAGGAGAGCTTCCGCAAGTACTCCAAGTACGCGCCGGTGGATGTCGTTCCGGTGTTCGGTGGCGTGGGCTACGAGCCGCAGGAGAAGGCGCTGCGCCGTGGCGTGGACGCGGTTGTCGCGACGCCGGGCCGTTTGCTCGACCATCTCGAGAAGCGCAACGTCGACTTCTCGTTCCTCGAGACGCTGGTGCTCGACGAAGCGGACCGCATGCTGGACATGGGATTCGCGCCGCAGATCAACCGCATCATCGAGCAGATCCCGCGCTATCGGCAGACGCTGCTGTTCAGCGCCACGATGCTGCCCGAAGTCGAGGCGCTGGCGCGCAAGTACCTGCGCAAGCCCATTGTCGTGCAGGTGGGTCGTCGCTCGTCTGCCGCCACGACGGTGACGCACGCCGTGTACCCGGTGCCGCGCCAGCGCAAGAACGAGCTGCTGGTGCACCTGTTGAAGGAGAGCTTCCACGAGTCGGTGCTGGTGTTTTCGCGCACGAAGAGTGGGGCCGACCGCGTGGTGCACGACCTCAAGCGGGCCGGCATCGACGCGGGCGCGATGCACGCCGACAAGTCGCAGAAGGATCGGATCAAGGCCCTCGAGGATTTCCGGAGCGGCAAGTTGCGCGTGCTGGTGGCCACCGACATCGCGCAGCGCGGCCTCGACATCTCGGGCATCACGCACGTGATCAACTACGACGTGCCGCAGCAGCCGGAAGACTATGTGCACCGCATCGGCCGGACGGGCCGAGCGGCGTCGACGGGCGATGCCTACACGTTCATGTCGGCCGAGGAGATCGGCATGGTGCGCACGATCGAGCGGACCATCGGCCAGGAGATCCCGCGGGTGAGCGTGCCGGGCTTCGATTTCGGGACAACCGCCGCTGGATGAGCAGGGAGTACCGAGTACTCAGATTCATCGTCGGACCCGTCCCAGCCGTGACACGGTGATCGTGTCCCGGCTTGCGCCGCGCGACACGATGACGCGAAGGTTGGCGGCGCCGTAGCCGAGTCCGGAGGGCAGGTAGGCCATGGAATCGCGGCTGGCTTCGAGGTGAACGGCGCGGTCGCGAAAGAGGTCGAGGCGTGCCAGCGTATCCTGCCTTGCGTGCACGATGATGCGATCCTGGAGTTGGTCGAGCCGGACGGCGGTGCGGGTGCCGGTGGCCATGGCGCGATCGCGGGCGAGGGCAAACAGTTCGGACACGTCGCGCGCGGCGCTGTGCACGGTGGCGGCATCGAGCAGGCGCGAGCCACCGGCAACGATGGTAGCCGAGCAGAGGCCGAGCAGGGCGAGCAGGATGACGTGTTCGATGAGGGTACTGCCGATACGTGGGCGCATGAGGCATGATTGCGCCTGAGCGCGCGAAGTGCATACTCCGCGCATTGCACCGTCCATCTTTTTCGTGCAACGTGGGCAGTGAACGGTGCGACCGTCGTGAGTCGCGCCCGCTGCTCCTCCTCAAAGTCCTTCAACCCGCGACGTCCATGCGCCTTCCCGCCTTGCACCGGATTCTGCGGCCGACGAGTCCGCGAACGCGTGCCGTGACGCGATTGATGATGCTGCAAACGATTGCGACGGCCGGATTCTTCGTCACGAGTTGCTCAGGCAGTTTGCCAAACCCGAGCCGTGACTTATCCTCGGCAGAGGCCATCCTGGACCTCGGGACCGCGGTCGTGCAGTTGCGCGAGGACAACGCGATGCTGCAGGCGCAGATTGATTCGCTGCGGTTCGCCCTGGTGTACCAGGATTCCATCCTTCGTCAGTTGGCGGTGCTGTCGAACGTTTCCGTGCGGCCGCCGTCCCTTTCGTTTCCCTGACGTCACGTTGACCAGAAACACTCACGCTATGCGCATCGCGCTTTCCACCGGTGGCGGCGACGCCCCCGGGCTGAATGCTGTAATCCGTGCGGCCGTCCTTTCCGCTCGCATGCGAGGCTGGGACGTGCTCGGCATCAAGCGAGGGTACGCCGGCCTGCTCGGCGAGGACGAAGTCGTTCCGCTCACGGCCGATTCCGTGAAGGGCATCGCCGGACTCGGCGGAACCATCCTGCGCACGACGAATCGCGGCAGCCCGTTCGCCTATCCTGTGCAGCAGCCGGACGGCACGTGGAAGAGCGTCGATCGTTCCGACGAGCTGGTCGAGAATGCGCGCAACCTCGGCATCGAGGCCATCATCTCCATCGGTGGCGACGGGTCGCTAAGGATTGCGTCGCAACTGGCCGCGAAGGGCATGCGCATCATCAGTGTGCCGAAGACGATCGACAACGACGTGCCGGGGACCATCACGACGTTCGGAT
>CAZPON010000446.1:0-2675 GCA_964588045.1 uncultured Gemmatimonas sp. | reverse complement strand
GGAAAGAGCACCCAGCGCAGGTAGTGCAGCTTGAGCACCGCCAGCACGTCCGGTGACCCGGCCACGGCCGACTCGATGTTCCTGGCGTATTCATGGAAGACCGGTTCCCGGCCCGGGATGATCTTCGCGATGATCGTGAAGCCGTAGCAGGCCGGCGTCCGGGGAAAGAGCGGACCGTAGCGTCCGTCCTCCTTCGTGAAGTATCCCTCCTTCGGGATTGCCATTGCTGCGGGCTTGCTCCAGTCCTTCTTGTCCGTGTCCGCCATGTGGTCCTCGCTTGCGGTGAATTTGAACGTGAAGATCGTCGTGCACTGCGACTCAGAATCGGATGCCACCCGCGAACTGCAGCGAATATCCCTCGAACGTCGCTCGATTGGAGAACTCCTTGAAGTACCGGATCCCCATGTTGAGCTTGCGGCGCGGGATCGTGACATGCGATGACAGGCCCAGGGAGTTCACGGCGTAGCGCACCTGCATTTGCTCCACGGTGACGGAAGGTCCCGTCTTCGCCGTCGTTTGCCGTGCGGCGTATCCGGCAGCGCCGAGCTGGAGCTGCCACGATCCGCCTGACATCTCGAACGCGCGCATCAGCGACCAATCGAGATCGAAGGTCTCACCCGGGCGTATGCCCGTGCCTTCCTGCTCCGTATGCCACTCGTACAACTCGAACGTGGAGAGCGCAAACTGCTTGCCCAGTTGGAATGTCTGTCCGCTGGCGAAGGTCGGCGTCCAGTAGCCCGAACCGACGTTGTCGGTGGCGCCGGCGGTGTACTTGCCAGTGGGAGCGAGAAAGCCACCGAGAAAACGAAACGCCACGCGTTCCTTGCTCCATCCCAGGACGACCGGAATGACATACGTGTCGGCAAGGCCGCCGCCGCCGCTGATCGTGCCGTTGATCTCGGACGCCAGCGAGTTCCGTGCGAACGGCTGCGTGAACGTCGCCGAATATCGCGCACCACCGAGGAAGGTCTTCCCGCTCACCCAGGTGATGGAGTTGAGGTCCATCACCACGGAGTTCGCACCGGTGGCCACGGTGACGCCCGCATCATCCTTCGCGCGACTGCGTCCGTAGATGAGCAACTGGTTGGAGTACGAGAATCCTGCTACCACTGAACCGCCCGAGTTGACGGAGCTCATGCCGAGGGGATACAGGCCGCGATTCTGCGCGGAAGCCGGCGCGGTGCCGAGCACCACACATACGGACACGCAGAAAGCAATTCGTTGCCGCACCATCAGGTGGATTCTCCCGCAAGCCGCACTGTTCACGTCGTCTGCCTTGGGAAGCAACGGTCGCGTCACCCGTCTCGCAAGCGGTCCGAATCATCGGGGGGGGCCGAACCGCGCATATTCCGGGACGAGAATCGGCAGCACCTGTCGAATGCGCGTTGGACACGGCGTTGCTTTGGATCGAGATTGTCGGCATCCGTCGTTCATCACACTTTTCCGGAAGTTACGATGGCCCGTTCACTGCTGCTTCCCGTCGTCGCGTTCGCCGCGCTGTCGTTCGACGCGATGTCCACGCCCTTGGCCGCCCAGGCGCCCGAAGCCATTCCGGCTACGTATGCGGCGGTGGCCAATCGCATCATCGCGGCCGCCCAGGCCGACTCCGCCGGCGCGTGGAACCGGATCGCGGAACTGACCGACCGTTTCGGTCATCGCCTGTCGGGCTCGCCCGCGCTGGAGCAGGCGATCGCCTGGACGGCGTCGATGATGACGCAGGACGGACTCGAGAACGTGCGGCGCGAGCAGGTGATGGTACCGCACTGGGTGCGCGGTGCCGAGTCGCTCGAGTTGGTGTCGCCGCGACGTCAGCCGTTGCCGATGCTTGGCCTTGGCGGCAGCATCGCCACGCCGCCGGGCGGCATCACGGCGGATGTCATGGTCGTCGCCAGCTTCGAGGAGCTCACGCAGCGGGCGAGCGAAGCGAAGGGGAAGATCGTGCTGTACGACGCCGAGTGGCGCAACTACGGCTACAACGGCGCGTTCCGCCGGCTCGGTGCGATTGCTGCCGCGAAGGCGGGTGCCGTGGCGTCACTGGCGCGCAGCGCCGGTCCGTACGGTATGCGTACGCCGCACACCGGTAACATGAGCTACGACTCCACGGCGCCGAAGATTCCGCACGCCAGCGTGACCGCGGAAGATGCAATGATGATGCGGCGCATGGTCGATCGCGGTGAGAATGTGCGGGTCACGCTGACCATGAACGCGAAGACGCTCCCCGACGCCGAAAGCGCCAACGTGATGGGCGAGTTGCGCGGCCGTGAGAAGCCCGATGAGATCGTCGTCATGGGCGGGCACATCGACTCGTGGGATGTGGGCCAGGGCGCCATGGATGACGCGGGCGGCGTGGTCGTCGCGTGGGAAGCGATCCGTCTGCTGAAGAAGCTCGGGCTCACGCCGCGACGCACGATTCGTGTGGTCGGATGGACCAACGAAGAGAACGGTGGACGTGGCGGCACGGCGTATCGCGACATGCATCAACGCGAGACACACCAGTTGGCGATCGAGTCGGATGCCGGCGTGTTCTCACCGCTGGGCTTCGGCTTCACGGGATCGCCGGCAGCGCGGCGCATCATCGAGGCCATCGGCGGACTGCTGGCACCGATCGGCGCCGGCAAGATCGAGGCGTCCGG
The DNA here is from genome assembly GCA_964588045.1 of uncultured Gemmatimonas sp. Classification (GTDB taxonomy): domain Bacteria; phylum Gemmatimonadota; class Gemmatimonadetes; order Gemmatimonadales; family Gemmatimonadaceae; genus Gemmatimonas. Next base: position 42 of record CAZPON010000446.1, on the reverse strand, counting down.
CGGTGGTGCCGATATCGGGCCCATTATGGCCACCGGCGTACC
>CAZPON010000445.1:0-2679 GCA_964588045.1 uncultured Gemmatimonas sp. | reverse complement strand
CCGTGGTAGCCGCGCTGGCGTCCCACGAAACACACGCGCTGCGGCTCACCGCGCGCACGATGATAGGCCAGCGCCATCTTGAGTGCTGTGTCTACCGCCTCGCTGCCCGAATTGGTGAAGAACACGCGGTCGAGCGTGCCCGGCAGGAACGTCGACAGCCGCTCGGCCAGTGCGAACGACGTGGGGTGGCCCATCTGGAAGGCCGGCGCATAGTCGAGCGTCGTGGCCGCCTCGCGAATGGCGTCCACGATTTCCGGCCGGCCATGGCCGGCGTTCACGCACCACAGGCCGGAAATGCCGTCCAGGATCGCGCGCCCGTCCACATCGGTGTAGTGCACGCCCTCCGCACTGGACAGCAGGCGCGGCGCCGACTTGAACGCCCGGTTGTTCGTGAACGGCATCCACAGCGCGTCGAGCGACGCGGCGGTCGGGAGAGTCGGGGAGGAGGGCATGCCTGCGAAAGTGGGGTGCGCGGCGCGGTCCGTCCAGCGTGACGTCCAGCGTGACCGGGCCTGTCAGGAATATATTCCGGCGGCCGACCGTCTCCCTTGGAGTCATGACCGCACTCCCCCATTCCGCAGCCGACCGGCAGGCGCGCTTCGAAGCGCTGGTGCTGCCGCATCTCGATCGCCTGCTGGGGTTCGCGGCGCGTCGCACGGTCGCCATGGGCGACGCGGAGGACGCGGTGCAGGACATGTGCATGCGCGCCTGGATGGCGTTCGACGAACTGCGCGATGCGGCGAGTGTGCGTCCGTGGCTGTTCCGTATCCTGCGCACCGTGCTGAGCGATGCGCTGGCGCGGAGCGGACGCCGGAACCGCCTCGTGCCGATGACGCGCCTCGAGGACGTGCACGAAGACCTCGTGGCCAGCGAGACCGACGCGGTGTTTGCCGAGGTCGTGTCGCGCATCGACGCCGAGATGGTGCAGTCGGCACTCGATGCCATCCCGGAGGATTTCGCGGCGGCGGTGGAGTTGCACGACATCGACGGGTTCAAGTACCACGAGATCGCGGACATCGTCGGCGTGCCGATCGGCACGGTGATGAGTCGCATTTCCCGCGGCCGACGACTGCTCGCCGGCGTGATCATGGAGCACCGTGCGGCCTGGGCGCTTGGTGCGCCGGCCGAGCCGTCCTCGCGAGAAGGTCGTGCCGCAGGCGCGGTGCGACGGAGGCCCTTGTGACTGACTTGCCGTACGTCGTGCGTCCCGCGGAGCATCCGGAAGACGATGCCGCGCGCGAAGCCCGACATCAGCTGCTGGCGACGTTGCTGGCCGCCTACGCCGATGGCGAACTCCCGGTCGAGACGGCGTCGCAAATCGATGCGCACCTGCTGGGATGCGGCCGCTGTCGCAGCGAGCTGCGTGTGCAGCGCATGGTGGGAGATCGGCTCGCACGCAGCAGCGTGCCCACCGCCACGGCGGCGTTTCAGTCACGCATACGTGCTGCGGTTGCCACCGCCCCCGTGCCGGCGTCCGCGGTGCCGAACGACGCGCCCCGCCCGGTATGGGCGCGCCGGCTGCTGGTGATGCTGGGCATGGCCGTGCTTGCCACAGCCATTGGGATGTGGAGCTGGCAGCGAGATCCGGCGCCGCAACTCGATCCGCCACCCATCGTCGTGCGCAGCAGTATGCCGGCGTTCACGTCGATCATCGGGGACTATCGGCGTGTCGCGCAGGGCGACTTGCCCGGCCGTGCCCGCGATCTCGACGCGGTACGCAGTGCGCTGCCGTTTCCGCTGACACCGATCACCCATCCGGATGCGCACTTGCTGGCGGCGTGGACCGCCGAGCTGGACGGCGAACCGGCCGCCGTGTTGGCCTACCGCTGGAACGAGCGCGTCGTGCTCCAGTACGTTGTGGCGGAGGCCGCCCTGTTCCGTGCGCGCGAAGTGCGCGAAGCCCTTGCCGAACGCCGGCTGGTGGTCGGGCAGGAGGGCACACTCGGGTTCGTGGCGTGGCCGGAGGCGAGCGCCGGGTCGGTGTTGGTTGGTGATGTATCGTGGCAGGCGCTCGTTGCACTTCGCATACCAGCAGTACACTGACCAGTTCTCGGCGCTGTGCGTCCATCGACGTCGCCATATTGCGCACACACTGCAGCGGACGCTGATTGGGGTGGTGCAGCGCATTCCCACGCCTCCCGGTGGCTGGTGCCCGCGTCGTGCGCGCAGCAACATTGCCCGCACGTGCCTCATGGTGCTCTGCGCGCTCCCGTTCGTTGCGCGCGACGCTGACGCGCAGGCGGTGCCGGTGCGCACCGATTCGGCCGCTCGCGATTCGCTCGCCGCCCGGCTTGCCCGCGACTCACTGGCGGCCCGCCTGGCGCGCGCCGAGGCCGACATCGCCCTGCTGCGGGAACAACTGGCCACGGAGGCGTCGACGCAGGTTCGACTGCGGTCGCGTGTGCGTCTCGACCTGCAGGCGCGCATCCTCACCAACACCTTCCTCACCACGGCGGGTGCGAACAGCGTCGAGATCCCGCTGTTTGCCCAGCCATCGGCGCCGGTCGGCGGCGATTACGGCAGCGCGGGCGGCAAGGCGCTGGGGCTGTCCGTTCGCCAGACCACCATCGGTGCAGCGGTTGCCATCGACAGCGTGTTGGGCGCCACGTTCAGTGCCGATGTCGAGATCGATTTCTTCGGCGGCGTGAGCGCCGATGGTCCACCCCTCTTTCCGCCACC
>CAZPON010000444.1:0-2688 GCA_964588045.1 uncultured Gemmatimonas sp. | reverse complement strand
CCGGCTCGATGTACGTCCGATCGGCAAACTCCGGATCGGTCATGATCGTGGCCGGATTGGAATTCACCAGCACGACCTCGTAGCCCTCCTCGCGCAGTGCCTTGGTGGCTTGCGTGCCGGAGTAGTCGAATTCGGCGGCCTGCCCGATCACGATCGGCCCGGAGCCAATCACGAGAATCCGGTGCAGGTCAGTGCGTTTCGGCATGTATCAGGTCGTCTATGATGTCGTCGAAGGAGCGCGTCGCGCGCCACCCGGTGTTGTCTTGCAGCTTGCGCGGATCACCGACCAGCGCCGGTACATCGATGGGCCGCACGAGGGCCGGATCGATCGTGACCGGCGCCGCCACCCCGGCTCTGTCCAGCACGCGTTCCACGACCTCCTGCACCGACCGACCAATGCCGCTGGCGACGTTGTACGCCTCGCCGGCCATCCCCCGCCGCAGCAAGGAAATATACGCAGACACCACATCACTTACATGGAGGAAGTCGCGTATCGATGCGGTGTTACCGACGGTGAGCGGTGTCCCCTTCCCCGCCTGGCGCAGCGCCACCGCGCGGGCGGCAAGCGCGGGCAGCAGGAAGCGCTTGTCCTGTCCGCGGCCGCTGTGGTTGAAGCTGCGCGCGAGGACCACGCGCAGCCCGGTAGCGCGCCAGCACTGCAGGGCCATGAGTTCCTGCGCCGCCTTGGTGGCAGCGTAGACCGTTCGCGGTCGCTGTGGCGCGTCCTCGGGAATGGGCGTCGCGCCGTGGTCCTGCCGCCCGTACTGCTCGGCGCTCCCCACCAGCAGCACGACCGGGTCGACCGTCCCCGCGGCCCGCAGGCGCTCGAGGTGGTGCAGCAGCCGGGCGGTGGCGGTGACGTTGATATCCCAGGCCATGGCCGGATCGGCAGCCGCCGTGGGCAGGTGCGAGATGGCGGCAAGGTGCACGACGTAGTCGGGACGTGCCGCATCCACCGCACCGGCCACGAACGCCTCGTCGCGGAGATCGCCGATACGCCATTCGAGCGTTCCGCGCGGCGTCCCGGGCACGCGCGACGCGTCGTCGGCCATAGGCTGTTCGCCCGGATCGGCCTGCGCCAGTCCGGTCACCGCGATGCCTTCGTCGCGCAACGCGTCCGTCAACCACTGGCCGACGAACCCGGCCGCTCCGGTCACCAGCGCGCGCATCGGACCTCGTCCGTCGATAGCCGGAGGTCGTGCGTCACCGCGCGGCAGCGTACCGCGCGAGGTCGGCCTCGACCATCATCTGCACGAGCTGCGTGAACGAGACCGTCGGCGTCCAGCCCAACCGGGCCTTCGCCTTCGACGGATCCGCGACCAGCAGGTCGACCTCCGCCGGCCGGAAGAACTTCTCGTCCTGCACGACATACTCGCGATAGTCGAGCCCGACGACATCGAACGCCGCCTGCAGGAAATCGCGCACGGAATACGTCTCGCCGGTACCGATGACATAGTCGTCCGGCTCGTCCAGCTGCAGCATGCGCCACATCGCGTCGACATAGTCGCCGGCAAAGCCCCAGTCGCGGCGTGCATCGATGTTGCCGAGTCGCACTTCCTGCTGCAGGCCCAGCTTGATGCGGGCGGCGGCGTCGGAAATCTTGCGCGTGACGAACTCGAGGCCGCGGCGCGGCGACTCGTGGTTGAACAGGATCCCGGACACGGCGTAGAGGTTGAAGCTCTCGCGGTAGTTCACGGTGATCCAGTGCCCGTACACCTTGGCGACGCCGTATGGTGAGCGCGGGTAGAACGGCGTCGACTCACGCTGTGGCGTTTCGACGACCTTGCCGAACTGCTCGCTGGAGCTGGCCTGGTAGTAGCGCGCCGTCGGTGCCGCCTTGCGCATTGCCTCGAGCATGCGGGTCACGCCCAGCGCGGTGAACTCGCCGGTGAGCACGGGCTGCTGCCACGAGGTCTGCACGAAGCTCTGCGCGGCGAGATTGTAGATCTCGTGCGGCCTGGTGGCCTGCACGACGTCGGTGAGCGACGTCTGGTCGAGCAGGTCGGCGGAGGCCAGTTCGACCTTGTCGACGAGGTGCGCGATGCGCTCGTACGGCGTGGTTGACGAGCGCCGCACCACGCCCACGACGTGGTAGCCCTTGGCGAGCAGATGCTCGGCGAGGTACGAGCCGTCCTGGCCCGTGATGCCGGTGATGAGGGCAGTCTTCATGCCAGTCGAGGGTGGTGGGTCGTCAGTGCGCCGCGCGCGTGGCCTTGCGCGCTCCGGGCGGATGTGCAAAGGCGGGGAGCCCGATGACTCCGAGCTCCCCGCCTGATGCCGCGTGCGACACGTTCAGGCGACCGCGGCCTGACCGCGCGGTGCGCGCTTGATCTTGCCGGCTGCGAGGCAGCGCGTGCAGACCTTCACCTTGATGATCTTGTCGACGGCGAGGGTGCGCACGACCTGCAGGTTGGGCTTCCACGTGCGGCGCGTCTTGTTGTTCGCGTGCGAGACGCTGTTGCCGAAGGTGACGCCCTTGTCGCAGCAGTAGCAGCGATTGCGATTGATGGCCATGACGATGCGTCCTGTCAGCTGAGGATCAGTTCGATCCGCGCCATCTCTGCCCCGTCACCCTTGCGGTGGCCGGTCTTGAGAATGCGCGTGTAGCCGCCCGGTCGCGTGGCGAACGCAGGGCCAAGCTCCTGAAAGAGCTTGTCCGCGGCCTCACGCTTGTGGACGTGCTTGCCG
>CAZPON010000443.1:2375-2689 GCA_964588045.1 uncultured Gemmatimonas sp. | reverse complement strand
GTTCACGCGCAACACGCCCTTGTCGCCCAGCAGTTCGAGCAGTTCCATCGAACGGTGCGACAGCACGTCCGAGCTGCGCAGCAGCGGCGTCATCTCGTCCAGCGCTTCGCCGTTGTAACCGATGAATACCGACGGCACGCAGAGATACTTGGTGCCGCCCGTCTCGCTGATGAACACGGGCGAGGCCGGATTCCACGCGGTGTAGCCGCGCGCTTCCCACGTGGCGCGCAGGCCGCCCGAGGGGAACGACGACGCGTCGGGCTCGGACTGGATGAGTTGCTCGCCCGAGAACGCCTCGATGGGATTGCGATCCT
>CAZPON010000443.1:0-2365 GCA_964588045.1 uncultured Gemmatimonas sp. | reverse complement strand
AGTCCGCTATGGAGCCGACGGCTATCAGATGCCGCCTGACGGGAAGCTCGACGCATCGGGCTCCGACTGGATCAGCTGCTCACCGGAGAACGCCTCGATGGGAAGCTTGTTCTCGTCGAAGTTGAGAAACGCGTCATGCTTTTCGGCCGTGAGGCCGGTTTGCGGCTGGAACCAGTGCGTGAAGTGCGTGACGCCGCGCGAAATGGCCCACTCCTTGATGACCTGCGCGACCGTTGGCGCGATGTCGGTGTCGAGCTTTTTCCCGAGGCGAATGGCGCCGGCCAGCTTCTGATAGACGGCCTTGGGCAGCTTGGCGCGCATCTGGCGCAAGCCGAACGTGCTCGAGCCATACCACACGCTCGTTGGTTGCTGCACGCCATTCTCTTCGGGGCGGGCGACGATGCGCGTCTCACGTTGCGTGACCTCGCGCAGGGCAACCGTGCGCGGGTTGATCGGGGAGGCCATAGGCCGGGATTCTCCAGGAGGGCGTTCTTATGGTAGCGCTCGCTTAAATAGCATAGCGTGCATGAAAACTGGAGCATTGTGGCCTGAAAGCCAAGTGTTCGTACCTATCAAGGCCTCTGAAAGTGCAAACTATGCACGAATTGCAGAACGCAATGAAAATTGCCGCTTGGTGCCAAATAAAAACCGAACATAATCGGGACGAGCTGCCAGCACTTGAGGCGATCGCAAGGGTTCAGGGGGTCGGCGCGGACGCAGGTGCCGGAGCCCCGGCGGTGATTGCCAGCCGCAGTCGCTCGATCTGTCGCTCGCTCCTGGCGAAGTAGAGCGCCAGCAGGTTCCCCGATCGGATCACGGTCGGCGGCGACGACCACGGCGACAGGGAGTCCGTGGGTGGCGCCATGCGCACGGTGTCGAGTGGCGCGATGGCCCTGGCCAACGCCGTGGAATCCGCGAAGAAGAACGCCACCATGGTGTCGGTCGCGGCGACTCGATAGCGCACTCCGGGGATCTCGAAGAACGGCACACGCACGCTGTCGTCGAGAGGCTTGAACGAGAGCCCGGCGTGGACAATGCGATCGACCAGGGCGCACGGCTGCCAGAGACCGGTGCGGGGGCAGGAGGGATCGCCGGGCGCGGGGGGGCGGATTGCCGTCGTTGGGGCCGCGGTCAGTGTGTCGGTGACCGGCGACTTGTCGCTACCGCTGCAGGCGGAGAGGAGGCCGAGTGCGATCGCAGCTGCGAATTGTTTGAAGTGGTTCACGCCTTGACGATAGCACGCGAACGGCGATCGGGTGACGCGCGCGGTCAGCGTCGCGCCGGCTGCGCCGCCACCGGGGCTTCGCCCAGCGTCCCCAGCGCCTCATCCGTCCAACGCAGCGCGTTCGTGTACAGCTCACCCACTCGCGCCGGATCGATGCCCATTTCGCGCGCCAGTTCCGAGGCATTCTCGAACATCCCCATCTCGTACGACTCGGCGAACGACAACGCATCCGCATAAGGACCAGTCCGATCCAGCAACGCGGCCGCGGCATCGTCGCTCAGCACCACCCGCTCCAGGATTTCCGGAAGCGACATGCGGAACACCGCGTCGAGCTGCGAGAACAATCCCACCAGGAACAGCGTACCGGCATCGCGCGTACCGCCGCCGAGTTGCTCGAGCAATCGGCCGCGCTGCACTGCCTGACGCACCAATTCCTGATCGACGCCGGTGGACGACTTGCGTGAGGCCGCAACGGCGACCGCCAGCCAGCGCTGGAACGTGTTGCGACCAATCAACCGGAGCGCCTGACCGATGGAACTCACGCCCCGCATGCCCACGGCGGCGGAATTCACCAGACGCAGGAGCTGGAAGGTGAGAATCGGATCGGTCTCCAGCACGTCCTCGAGCTTCCGGTCATTCACGTTGGCATCGCGAGCCAGGCCGAGCAGACGCATGGCCGCCACCGTGCTTTGCGGCATGTCCGTCGCGGGAACCGGCTCCGGGCTGCTGAAGAAGGAGCCCTGAAACGCGTCGAAACCCAGACGCTGTGCGGCCGCGAACTGCGCCGAGTGCGCGACGTGGTGCGCGATGAGCTTGAGTCCCTTCTGCTGGCGACCGATGCGATCGCACACACGTTCGAGGATCGCGGCGTCGTCGCCCTGCACGTCGATGCGGGCCCACGTCGCGAGCGGCAGCAAACGCTCGGCGTCCGATTCCACCTCGTTGAGCCCGTCGAGCGCGATCAAGCCACCGGCATCGCGATAGCGTGTGATCGCCTCCACCACGTCGGGGGCGGCATCGGTCGACCGCGGCAACAGGAGAATGGTCGTCGTCGGATCGAGCAGGTCGAAGGCGTGTTCGACCAGCTGCGCGCGCGTGCAAGGCAGGAACGCCGGATTCGGACCGCGCACCAGGTCGTAG
>CAZPON010000442.1:0-2690 GCA_964588045.1 uncultured Gemmatimonas sp. | reverse complement strand
CGCACCGGCGGCGGGCGACAGGAACGTGGTCGCTTCCTCGAAGCCCAGATAGATCGCCCTGGCACCTCCGGCAAACGCACGCGTGGTCATGCCCGGATGACTGTCCGGCTCGTGCAACACGGTGGGCACACCGTGCGCTCGCGCCCAGGCGAGGGCGACGCCGGCCGCATAGCCGCCGGTGCCGACGACAGCGACCGGCGGTTGCGAAGCGGCCAGGCGTGACAACTCGCGCCACGCGCTGACAGCACCAACCACGGTGCGCCAGTTGTTCCATGGTGCGCGGCGATACAGCGGATGCAGGTCGAGCAACACGTGGGGGAACCCGGTGCCCGGCAGCACGTCGCGCTCGATGCCGCGCTGCGCACCGATGAAGAACGGTGCGAACGACGCGTCCTTGCGCACCAGCGCACGCGCGATGGCCAGGCCGGGATAGAGATGTCCACCGGTCCCGCCGCCGGCGAACCACACCCGTCTCGACCCGGGCATCACGCCGGACTGGAGACCAGCGGGTCCGTTGCGCTCACGCCGTACACCCGCTCACGCTCGCTGCCGATGTTCACGAGAATGCCCGTCATCGCCATGGTGAGCACGAGGTTGGACCGTCCGTACGACACGAACGGCAAGGTGAGGCCGGTGTTGGGCAACAGGCCGATCACCACGCCCACGTGAATGAACGCCGTGAAAACCGTGGCAAAGGTCAGGCCTATGGCCAGCAGCGCGCAATATGGTGACCGGGCCGAACGCGCGATGCGAAAGCCGAGCCAGCAGTACAGCGCGAACGCAAGCGTGAGTCCGGCAATACCGACGAAGCCGAACTCCTCGCCCACGACCGAGCCGACAAAGTCGTTGTAGGCGAGCGGAAGCCAGCCGCGCTGCTGATTGCCCCGGCCGAATCCAACGCCCACAGCGCCGCCTGATCCCACGGCCATCAGCGACTGATACTGCTGCAGGGCGGTTGGTGACTTCTGCGCGGAATCCTTCTCCTCGTGCGCCAGGAAGCTGCGCATGCGCTCTCGCACGTACGGGCGGTTGGCGAGCTGTTGCACGAGCAGTGGCACCACCAGCGCGCCGAGGAAAATGAAGTGCGCCACCCGTGCGCCGCCGACGAACAGCATGACAGCCATGAGCAGGCAGAAGAGCATTGCCACCGAATAGTCGGGCTCGAGGATCGCCAGCACGCTCAACGTGCCGATCACCACGATGAACGGCATCAATCCCTTGCCCAGTCGTCGCACGGCATCGCCCTTCTTGACCAGCAGCATCGGCGTCCACACCAGCACGGCAAACTTCGCCAGCTCCGACGGCTGGATGGAGCCGTTGAACAGGTAGCGTCGCGAGCCGTACAACTCGCCTGAAATGGACTTGGTGAACGGCAGGACGATCACCAGCATGAGCACCAGGCTGAGGCCCATGATCGGCCACGCGAAGCGTCGCCAGATCTCGGCGTCGAGCTTGGCGGTGATCGCAAACAACACGATGCCCGCCAGAACACCGGTGGCCTGTCGCAGCACAAAGTCGTGCCCGGGCTTACCGGCGTTCACGGCAACGAGCGCGCTGGCGCTGTACAGCACCGCCAGTCCAAACGCGACCAGCACGGCGGTCACCAGCAACAGCGCGCGCGCCTCGATGCCCATGCGCCACCGTTCGCGCGTGCCCGCAATGGGCGCGCTCATGTCGTCGCTCCCTGAGCCAGCCGCGCGAACGTGCGTCCGCGCTCCTCGTAGTTGTCGAACATATCGTAGCTGGAACAGGCGGGCGACAGCAGTATCACGTCTCCGGGAGCGGCGAGTTCACGCGCGCGCGCGATCACGTCGGCGAACGAAGCGCCGTTCAGGTGCTCCACCGGCACACGCCCGCGCAGCGGCGCTTCGAGATCTGCCGCAACGAGCGCGCCCGCTTCACCGAACGCCAACACCGCCTTCGCAGTGCGCGTCAGGTGCGGCACCAGGGATGTGTACGGCTGTCCCTTGTGACGTCCGCCCAGCAACACGATGGTGGGACGCGTCATGCCGGCAATGGCGACCTGTGTGGAGTCGACATTGGTGGCCTTGGAATCGTTGAGCCACAGCACACCATCGATATCAGCCACCGGCTCCAGGCGGTTCGGCAGCGCCTTGAAGGAGGCGATCGCCAACGCCAACTGCGCCCGCGCCGCCGGCGTGGCGTGACGCGCGTCGGCGACCATCACCGCCAGCAGTGCCGCCAGCGCATTGGCGACGTTGTGATCGCCGGCCAGCGCGAGTTGGTCTCGACCAACGAGCGGAGCGCCAAGGACGTGCAACGCTCCCTCTGCCCGATCGAACCACGCGTCGACATCGGTGCGCGCCGTGGAAAAGAAGTGGAACTGGCCGGCGACGCCCTGCACCATGGCCACCGCATCGGCGTTGTCGGCCGTGATGACCCACTTCGATGACGACGTCGCGTTAACGAAGAGCCGCCGCTTGTCGGCGTAGTAGTCGTCGACGCCGACATAGCGGTCGAGATGATCGGGGCTGAGCGTGGTGAGCACGCCAACATCGGGCAGCAGGCCGGGTGTGTCATGCAGTTGGAACGACGACATCTCGAGCGACGCCCAGGTGGGTGCACTGTCGCGCAGGCCGATCTCGGAGACGGGTGTACCGATGTTGCCGATATCGACGGCGTCGTGACCGAGCGCGCGCAGGAAATGCCCGATCATCGCCGTCGTGGTC
>CAZPON010000441.1:0-2695 GCA_964588045.1 uncultured Gemmatimonas sp. | reverse complement strand
CGCCTCTTTTTGTAAACAACTTACTTTTTCCCAATCCCTGCGCGCGATGCGCGACGGGAGCCGGTGGGCCACGCACGCGGCGATCGCGGCGCCCATGTCGTGACCCACCAATGACGCGATGGACACGCCCATCACGTCCAGGAGCTGTCCCACCCGTTCGGCATGCGACGCCACCGTCATCGAGGCGCCACGCGGCGGATCGCTGCGACCGTGTCCCAGCAGGTCCAGCACGAGTACGCGATGTCCCTTGGGCAGGCGCGGCAGCAGGTCCTGCCAGAGGTGCGACGACGTAAACGCGCCGTGCACGAGCACGATGGGTTCGCCCGCGCCACGCGATCCGAACGCGTAGCAATAGACACGGGAACCCGACAGATCGACGAACTCGCCGCGCATTCAGCGAGCGACGGAAACGATCGGGCCGCCGCCGCAGCCGGCGCCCGAGGGCGTGTCATTCGGAAGGTGGGACATGGATCCCGCAATCTCGGATGACCGACCGATGATGACAAGCGACTGCCACTGCGCGAACTGCCGGAGGGTTGAGCAACTGAAGGGCTGAGCGTTCGAGGGGCCAGCCGACGAGGGCAGATTGTACGTCCGCAGGATCACTGCGACGCACAGTCTGCCCTCGCTGGCTGGCCCCTCGAACGCTCAGCCCTTCAGTTGCTCAACCCTCCGGCAGTTCCGACTCAGAACCCGCCGCGTCCGCGACCCTGCGGCATGGCCGCCACGTTCGCGTCGTACTGCTTCTTCTGCTCGTCCGTGAGGAGGGCCTTGATGGCGTCGTTGCGCTCGGCCGTGATCTTCGCACCCTGCTCGCGCGCTGCCGTCATGTCACCACCACCGCTGCGTGCCGCCATCATGATTTCCCGCGACTTGCGCGCGGACTGCACGAGGATCGTATCGACCTTTTCCGCCACGTCAGCGGACAGGGTGATGTCCTTGAACAGCAGCTCCTTGGAGCGCGCCAGTTGCTGCTCGGGCGTCATCTGCTGGCCGCCGCCGCCGCCACCCTGCGCGTAAACGGGAGCCGCAATCGCCAGCGAGGCGGCGATCACAAGAATTCGAAGAGAGGTCTTCATCGGTGTGCGTGTCCTGAGGTGGGGTCGTCCGGCACGGGCGTCCGCGCGTTCGCGCGGCTGTACGTGCCTCGAAGCTTAGACGCGATACCTTGCAAAAGCGTTAACGGACCGGGTGATCCGCATCACGCCCGGCTCATTTTATTGATGAGCTCGTCAAATTTGTGTCGAAATGACCGCGCTGACTCTAGCGGAATGCGCAGGCGCTTGTATGATAGCCCGCTGTGACGGATTCCTCATCGAACCCCCCTGCCGACCTGCCGCCGAGTCCGCCTACCACGGCCCTTGGTTCGCTGGCTCCCGCCGCCGGGCTTTCTGCGGGCGAGTCGCTGGCCGGGCCGGTCATCGCGCCCGCGCCGCCACCGCCGCCGCCTCCGCCGCCGCCGGCCACCTTTCCTGTCGGATGGCTGTTGTCGAAGGCGTCCTCGTCGATTCAGTATCGGGCCATTCTCGACGTCGCCAAGCCGTCCGGGATTTCCCCCCTGACGCGGGTGCCGTACGGCTCGAGGCAGGGCTGGCGGCTGCTCATGATGCAGGATGCGGACGGCACGTGGCCGGGCGGCATGTTGTCGGTACCCAAGGGCACGAGCCTGATCGGGGTCGGGACCATTCTCGCCTACCGGCGGCTGCTGGAGCTGGGGTGGGATTCGGAGAGCCCGGGGCTGTCCGCCACCAAGCGTCTGCTGTTTCGCCTGCTGGCTGAAGACGACGACCCGTCGTACCTCGCCGAGTTCATGCCGTCGACATATGACGAAGACCTCACTCGTCGCGGCCGCCTGATCCTGCGCGAGGCTGCGGCGGCTGCGTTGGCACAGGCGGGCTACGAGAGCGATCCGCGTCTGCGTGGAGCGGCCCGTCGGCTGACAGACCGGGTCGGCGCCTATCTCAAGTCACCGCAGTCGCAGAAGCCGTGGATTCGGCTGGGCAACCAGCATGTGCTGCCGGCGGACGTGGCGGCGCCGTCGTTTCATACGCTGCTCATGCTGGCGCACATGCCGCACTTCCGCAGCGAGAACCATGAGGTGATGGACCGGCTGTACACGTACCTCACGCAGCCGTGGCCGCGCCAGCAGGCGGTCCAGCAGGTGGGTTCGCACCTGCTCGAGCAGCCGCACCTGGTTCTGGGCGACTTCCTGGCCACGCGGAACACGATGGACTCGGACATGCCGTCGGCGCTGGCCTGGCTGGAGATCATGGCCCGGCTCGGGTTCCTCAAGCGGCACGAGGGATGGCAGCGCCTGTTCGACCGCCTCCTGGACGACCGGGACCGCAAGGGCGTGTGGCATCCACCGCGGTCTGTCGTGATGCCCGAGTCGGTGCCGGCCTGGTCATGGCCCGTGATGCCGTTGGACGACGCTGACGACCTGGCCGAAGCGGTATCGATCGACGTGACGTTCCGGCTGGGGCTGATTGCGCGGCTGACGGGCCGGGGCATCGAGCTGATCTGAGGACCGGCGTTGGCGGCAAGACTGCCGGAGGGGTGAGCAACTGAAGGGCTGAGCGTTCGAGGGGCCAGCCGGCGAGGGTAGACTGTACATCCGCAGCGATCTTGCGGATGTACAGTCTACCCTCGCTGGCTGGCCCCTCGAATGCTCAGCCCTTCGGTTGCTCACCCCTCA
>CAZPON010000440.1:0-2700 GCA_964588045.1 uncultured Gemmatimonas sp. | reverse complement strand
TCGCGGCCGATGCGATCAACACCGACGAGCGTGCGTCGCAGTGGGTGATCGGTGGCCATTCGCGGGGTGCGGTGGTCGCCATCAAGCTGGAGGAGTTGCTGCGATCGCTCGGCGCCAATACGCTGGCCGGACTGCTGTTGGTGGGCACCACGCATCCACGTGATGTCGACCTGTCGACGCTCAGGTTGCCGGTGACGAAGATCGTGGGCACGAAGGACGGCGTGGCGCCGATCGCCAAGGTGGAGGCCAACAGCCGCCTGCTGCCCGCCTCGACGCAGTGGGTGCGCATCGAGGGCGGCAATCACTCGCAGTTCGGGTGGTACGGCTTCCAGCCGGGTGATCACTTCGCGTCGATCTCGCGTGCCGCGCAGCACGAGCAGTTGGTGGACGCGATCAAGGAAGCGCTGCGCATCGCCGGCGAGTTGCAAGGCCCGCTCGCGCCGCCCTGAGCAGCGCCGTGCGCATCCCGCGGTGTTGCCAGTGGAACCGCTCGAGGGGAGGAGGGTGGGAGGAACAGCACGAGGAGGGAGCAACTGAGGGCGCGAACACCGACCGCGCGTTCGCAATTCACTCCGTACTCCCTACTCACGACTCCATACCCCGTACTCGGAGTTCAAGACTCCCTGCTCCGTACTCCTGATGCTTCAAGACCGAGCTCCCCTCCCATGCGGTTTCACGTGACCGGCCGTCACCTGCTTGTCCTTGCCGCGCTGTTGCTCCCTCGGGCCGTCGCCGCGCAACCGGGTGCAGACCAGGATGTGCGTGCACGACTGCTCGCCCGTATTGCGGCCGTGCCCGGCGCGCAGGTCGGCATCGCCGTGCACGACCTCGCGAGTGGTCGACGCCTCGCGATGAGCGGCGACACGGTGTTCCATGCCGCCAGCACGATGAAGGTGCCGGTGCTGTTCGCGCTCTTCCAGGAGTTCGAGAGCGGGCGGCTGCGCCCCACCGAAACGATGCGCCTGACGAACGCCTTCCAGTCCATCGTCGACCAGTCGACGTACTCGCTGAACGCCGCGGGCGACAGTGACAGCACCGTCTACGCACTCGTCGGCACGGATGTGCCGCTGCGCGACCTGGCGACGCGCATGATCACGCATTCGAGCAACCTGGCCACCAACGCGCTCATTGCGCGGCTCGACCCGGTGCGCATCACCACGCTCACGCGCGGGTTCGGTGCGACCACGATGATCGTGCGCCGCGGGGTCGAGGACAACCTCGCGTTCCAGGCGGGGCTCAACAACACCGCGACGGCCAACGATCTCGTGGCGCTCTTCGTTGCGCTGCAGCAGGGCAAGGTTGCCGGCGCCGCCGGAACCAGGGACATGCTGGCCATCCTCGAAGCCCAGGCGTTCAACGAGGAGATCCCGGCCGGATTGCCGCCGGACACGCGCGTGGCGCACAAGACCGGATTCATCACCGCCACGCGGCACGATGCGGGCCTCGTGTATCCCACTGACCGTCCGCCGTACGCCATCGCCATCCTCACGCGCAACATTCCCGACCAGAAAGTGGCCAAGGCCCTGATGGCCGACTGTTCGCGCATCATCTGGGAATGGCTCGCCAACCCGGGTCCATGAAGCGCGCAGCCGGTGTGCGCTACGTCGCGCTCCTGCGCGGCATCAATGTCGGTGGGCATCGCGTGAGCATGGCGGACCTGCGCGGCATGTTCGTCGCGCTCAAGTTCGGCCATGTCGACACGTTCATCGCCAGCGGTAACGTCATCTTCGAAGCCCCGGCGGCGGCCAGCGCATCGACGCTCGAACAACGGATTGCGACGCACCTGGAGCGCGAGCTGGGATATGCAGTGCCGACATTCCTGCGCACGCCGGAGGAGATTGCCGAGGTCGCGCGCCAGCGCCCGTTTCCAGCCGGCGACATGGACAAGCCAGGGCACACCATTCACGCCGGCTTCCTGCGGGACGCTCCAGGCGCCGCCGTGAAAACGTTCTTCGCCGGCAATGCCACGGACATGGACGCGTTCGTGATACACGGACGCGAACTGTACTGGCTCATTCGCGGCAAGACCATGGAGTCGCTGGTGAAGTGGCCGGCGGTCGAGAAGGCGGTGAAACTCGACATGACCATGCGCAACCTGACCTCCGTGCGAAAGCTCACCGCCAAGCTCACCGGATCATGATGCGTCTCTTTCTTCCACTCCCGCCATGACCTACGCCGCCATCACCGGCTGGGGGGCGTGCATGCCCCCGGCGGTCCTCAGCAACGACGATCTCTCGACATTCCTCGAGACGTCGGACGAATGGATCACGTCGCGCACCGGCATGCGCGAGCGGCGCGTGTCACATGTGAGTGCCATCGACCTGTCCGCCGTCGCGTCGGCGCGCGCCCTTGCCTGCGCCGGACTCGATGCCGCGGATGTGGACCTTGTCATCTACGGTGGCGTGAGCAACGACGAACTGGTGCCGAACAGCGCGTCGGGCGTGCAGATCGCACTCGGCGCCACGCGTGCGGCGGCCATCGATCTCAACACCGCGTGCACCAGTTTCTGCTATGGCCTTGCCACCGCCACGGCCATGATCCGCACCGGGATGGTGCGCAATGCCATCGTCATCGGTGTGGAGCTGATCAGTCGCTATCTGGACTGGAGCAATCGCAATGTCGCGGTGCTGTTCGGTGATGGCGCAGCGGCCGTCGTGCTCCAGGCCTCGGCGCACGAGGAAGGCATGATTGGCAGCGTGC
>CAZPON010000439.1:0-2701 GCA_964588045.1 uncultured Gemmatimonas sp. | reverse complement strand
GGAGACGGGCTGGGGTCGTGGAGGCGAGCATGGCCATGGGGAAGGCCAGGCGGTTGGGGAGGAGGCGGGCGAGGGCGCGCGGGATTCCAGTGGAGCGAAACAGACGAGCGAGGAGAAGTGTGGCGTGCAGAAGACGTGTGCGCTTGAAGAGGGCGAGTACGGCGCGCGCGACTGGTGGGATGCCGCGCACGGGGGCCATGGTGGCGCGCGTGGCTTCGAGCAACTCGCCGTAGGGCACGCCGGACGGGCAGGCGGTTTCGCAGGCGCGGCAGCCGAGGCAGCGGTCGAGGTGGCGGCCGACATCCGGGTCGTCGAGCGGGAGGTCGCCGTCGACGAGGCGACGCATGAGCACCAAGCGGCCGCGCGGACTGTCGTTTTCGTCCTCGAGATTCACGTACGTGGGACAGGCCTGCAGGCAGAAGCCGCAGTGCACGCAGGCGTCGAGTCCCGGTGCGGCCTGGGCGAGCGGCGTACCGGGAATCGCACACGGTGGTGATGCGCTGGCGAGGACGCTCACGTTGATACGCTCATGCTGTCGGCTGTTTCACCAAGCAGGCCGGGATTGAGAATACCGGCCGGATCGAATTGCTCACGCAGGCGCACGGAAATCTGGTCGTTGACGGCCGACGGCACCGAATGCCACGCGCCGGGCGGGAGTCGTTCGGCGATGGCGCGATTGGGCAACGACGGCCAGTTGCCGTTCATGTTCGGCAGCTCGCATGACACACGTACCAGTCCGCGCAGTGGTTCGAGGCTGCTGCGTACGAGCGTGGCGTGGTGCGCGGTCAACCACTCGTCGATGTGGCGCAACGTCGCACCCGATCGCAGCGGTGCGTCGGCAACGCGCAGCGCGGTGTTGCCGCGCTCGAGTGCGCGCACATCCCGCCAGATCGTGGGGTCGACGTCGGCAATGGTGCCCAGGCCGGCCAGCACGGCGCGCTGCGCGTCCACACGCGTGCGATTACCGGTGGCGCGGGCCAGCAGCAGTGCGTGTGACGCGGGAACCGCATGGTGCGCACGCAATGCTGCTGGCGCGTCGTGCATGCACAACACCAGCGCTGCCAGCGACGATGTGGTGGCGTACATGGGCGCGCTGTTGAGGCGCTGCACCAGGTGCGACAGTGCCACCTCGCGTTCATGCGGAGACTCGGGCAGGTGCACGGCCATGGCAAACGTTTCGTCGACAGCGGGCCGCGCGTGCAACCGGAGACTCACTTCGCTGATCACGCCAAGCGTGCCCCACGCGCCGGTGGCGAGCCGCACGAGATCGAAGCCGGCCACGTTCTTCACCACGCGTCCGCCGGCGCGCACGAGGGTGCCGTCGCCCGTGATGAACGACAAGCCGAGTATGAGATCGCGCGCGCGACCGTAACCGAGCGCGAGCGGACCGTGTGATGCGGTGGCGATGGTGGCGCCAATGGTGCCGCTGTCGACGTTGTCGGCGGTGCCGTAGGGATCGAGTGCGAGCCACTGACCGTGCTTGGCGGCTTCATGCACGATTTCCTGCAGTGTGGTGCCGGCGTGCGCCGTGATGACGAGATCACCGGGAACGTATTCGACGATGCCGGCGAGTTCGCGGGTGGAGAGTTGCTGCGCGGCATGCACAGGCCGGCCGGCGGAAAGCCAGGTGCCGGAGCCGACGACGCGCAGCGGAGTGGAGGAGGCATGCGCGTCGGCGATGGCGGACTGCAGGTCGGCGCGCGTCACAGTCGCGTTTCGCGTCGTTGTACTTGCCGGGTCCCATGCCACTCTCTGCAACTCTTCACCGGCACCACCTTCCCCGGATTCGCCCGTCGCTCGGGATCGAACGACTGTCGCACCGCGCACATCATGGCCAGCGAATCGGCATCGAACAGGCGCGGCATGTAGTCCAGCTTGTCCAGGCCGACACCATGTTCGCCGGTGATGGTTCCGCCGGCATCGATGCAGGCCTGCATGATTTCCGTCATGGCCGCATGCACACGCTCACCGGCGCCGGGCTCGTTGGGATCGTAGGGAATGTTGGGATGCAGGTTGCCGTCGCCGGCGTGAAAGACATTGCACACCTTCACGCCGTGGCGCGCGCCGATGGCACCGATGGCGCCGAGTATTTCGGGAAGACGCGTGCGCGGCACGACGGCGTCCTGCACCACCAGCGCGGGCGCGATGCGGCCCATCGCTCCAAAGGCCTTCTTGCGCCCCTGCCAGAGTCGTGCGCGCTCGCCGTCGGTGGCCGCAGTGCGCACGTCGCGCGCCCCATGTGCTCGGCAGCACGCGCTCACGGTCTCGACGTCGTCCTGCAGTCCCGCTTCGAGGCCGTCCACTTCGCACAACAGGATGGCTGCTGCGTCGGTGGGATATCCGGCGGCGTACACCGACGCCTCGATGGCGCGAATGGTGGGGTTGTCCATCATCTCGAGCGCGGCGGGAATGATGCCGGTGGCAACGATGGCCGACACTGCACTCGCTGCGTCGTGCAACGAACTGAAGTCGGCCAGCAACGTGCGCACGGTTTGCGGCAGCGGCACGAGGCGCACCCACACATCGGTGGCCACACCGAAGCAGCCTTCGGAGCCCACGAACAATCCCAGCAGGTCGTATCCGTCGGCCTCGCCGAACGGATCGCCGAAGCGACGCACGTCGCCGTTCGGCAGCACGACATCGAGAGCCACGATGTGATTGAGCGTGACGCCGTACTTGAGGCAGTGCGGGCCGCCGGCGT
>CAZPON010000438.1:0-2722 GCA_964588045.1 uncultured Gemmatimonas sp. | reverse complement strand
GGGCTCACCAGCAGTTCCCCGTCCACGACTTCGAAGCGCTTGCCCGGTTCCTCCGGCAGCGCCCGCACCTCGTCTGCGGTCCAGCGGTGATCAATGGTGGCTGGCATACCCATAGTCTGCTCGGCTGCTTCGAGGCTTGTCAACCGATTGACGCGGATGACGCGGACAAGCGCGGATTGTCCCGTGAACCCGACAAGCCGTTCAGCGCGCCCGAAACGCCCCGCAGTTCAATTCAGAAAAACCAATCCTTGGCCGATCGACGTCGCTCGCCCCGGCTCGGAGCAATCCGCGCTTGTCCGCGTCATCCGCGTCAGGCAGTTCCAGCGGCCTTGCCAAGTACTCGTTCAAAGAACTCCACGAGATCGATGACGAGCGGCCTGCTCGCTCCAACCGGATGCCACTCAATGCGGTCGGCAAGTACATCAGGCCGACTCGCACCTGGCAGCCAGCGCTCGAATACCCGGGCGTCGGCATCGACAATCCAGTACTCGATGCCTTGCCGCTGATAGCGACCGCGCTTCACCACTCGATCGTAGCGCGCAGTGCTCGGAGAAAGGACCTCGACAAACAAGAGGGCTTCGTCGGCAGACTGCTGCTCAGCCGGGAGCTGCCCGTTGACCAACGGCACTACGTACAGGTCAGGCTGAACGAGTGAATAGGTGTCGAGCTCGTAGTCCGACGGTGCCGGCAGCACCGCACCCGCTCGGTACTCCTCGAGGTACCGCTCGATCAGCATCGCCAGTTGGAAACTCACGTGCTGGTGGCGACGGGTCGGTGAGGGGCTCACCAGCAGTTCCCCGTCCACGACTTCGAAGCGCTTGCCCGGTTCCTCCGGCAGCGCCCGCACCTCGTCTGCGGTCCAGCGGTGATCAATGGTGGCTGGCATACCCATAGTCTGCTCGGCGGCTTCGAGGCTTGTCAACTGACGGGATCGCAGGGCGCCTTCGATCAGCCCGGCCACGAGATACATGATGCGCGCGTGGCCGTACCATTGGTCGTACGCCGCCACCGTGTACCTCCACGCATTGTTCCGGATCTGAGGTCGAGCACGCCGCCCACTGACCTTTGCAAGAAGCTGCTGGACAACTCGCCGGACGTCCCGCGGCTCATTGTACTGGAGAAAGGTGTACACACGGCGAAACTCCTCGTTAGCAGGGCCGAGCGGGCCGAGCGTTGCCACGCGCCCTAAGATGTGAACGGCGTGGTCACGGTAGTACGCAGAGGGACACGTCGAAGCCAAAGCGTTTGCTACTTGCTCCCAGTCAGTCGCCATCTCAGTGGTAAGTGTTTGGTAGAAGTCAACTTAGAGTGTGGTTGCGTCCGCTCGGCGCGGCGGCAACACGGTCGCGGTGTTGCGTTCTGCCTCCATTATGCGTACTTTGATAGCGTAGTTGATGGCACGAGGCGGAGGTAGTAGCACGACGCCTCACCTCCTGTCATGTCGAGTGCCTCCCCCGCCCCCAAAGGGCGGGGGTTTCGCTTCTATGGGCACTAACTCGCGACGCCAAGTATATCCCACCGCACCCAGCCGAAAGTTCGACCAAGGTACGTCGCGTTCTGAGCACCCGGCCAGTTGGCTGGTACTGCACGGTGTACTCGCGAGAGCTCACAACTTCGGCGGCAGCGAGGGCTGTCAACCGACTGACGCGGATGACGCGGACAGGCGCGGACCGTCCCGTGAACTCAACAAGCCGTTCAGCGCGCCCGAAACGCCCCGCAGTTCAAATTCAGAAAAAAACCACCCCCGACCGCTCGACGACGCTCGCCCCGGCTCGGAGCAATCCGCGCTTGTCCGCGTCATCCGCGTCAGGCAGTTCCAGCGGCCTTGCCAAGTACTCGTTCAAAAAACGCGACGAGATCAATGACGAGCGGAGCGTTCGCCCCGGCCGGATGCCACTCAATGCGGTCGGCAAGTACATCAGGCTGATTCGCACCTGGCAGCCAGCGTTCGAATATCCGGGCATCAGCATCGACGATCCAGTACTCGATGCGTTGCCGTTGATAGCGACCGCGCTTCACCACCCGATCGTAGCGCGCAGTGCTCGGAGAAAGGACCTCGACAAACAGGAGGGCTTCGTCGGCGGACTGCTGCTCATCGGGTAGCTGCCCGTTGACCAATGGCACTACGTACAGGTCAGGCTGAACAAGTGAATGGGTGTCGAGCTCGTAGTCCGACGGCGCCAGCAGCACCGTACCCACTCGGCACTCCGTGAGGTACTCCCTGATCAGGACTGCCAGTTCGAAGCTCACGTGCTGGTGACGCCGCGTCGGCGAAGGGCTCACCAGCAGTTCCCCGTCCACGACTTCGAAGCGCTTGCCCGGTTCCTCCGGCAGCGCCCGCACCTCGTCTGCGGTCCAGCGGTGATCAATGGTGGCTGGCATACCCATAGTCTGCTCGGCGGCTCGGCGTTTTCGCAAGTGAACATGCCTCACTATGCGAGATTCTCCAACAACCACATAACCCGCACACTGCCGCCACCATCGATTCCCCGCATCGGCTTCGAGGTCACTTCAACTGCCTGACGCGGATGACGCGGACAAAGCGCGGATTGTCCCGTGAACCCGACAAGCCGTTCAGCGCGCCCGAAACGCCCCGCAGTTCAATTCAGAAAAACCAATCCTTGGCCGATCGACGTCGCTCGCCCCGGCTCGGAGCAATCCGCGCTTGTCCGCGTCATCCGCGTCAGGCAGTTCCAGCGGCCTTGCCAAGTACTCGTTCAAA
>CAZPON010000437.1:0-2727 GCA_964588045.1 uncultured Gemmatimonas sp. | reverse complement strand
CAAGCTCGCGACCGGGATCGAACCGGTGACCTCATCCTTACCAAGGATGTGCTCTGCCGACTGAGCTACGTGAGCGGCACACTGAATCACGACGCCGGAAACACACGCGGATGGCGCTTTCCGGGTAGCTTATAAGGCTAGACACTATTGAAAGTGTGGGCAACCCCTGCCATCGAACGCATGTCCGAAACCACGCCCTTGGTCGAGCGCGTCCTGCGCCCGTTCCAGCAGTTTTTCGCAACGAGTGCGGCCGGCGGCCTGGTGCTCCTTGCCTGCACCGCCGTCGCGCTGTTCTGGGCGAATTCGTCGTGGGCGCCGTTCTATCATCATCTCCTCGAGACGCCGTTCACGATCGGCGCCCCGTCCTTCGGCCTGACGCTGCCGCTGCACGCGTGGGTGAACGACGGGCTGATGGCGGTGTTCTTTTTCGTCGTCGGGCTGGAGATCAAGCGCGAAGTCCTCGTGGGCGAACTGTCCTCGCGCCGTTCGGCCACCTTGCCCGTCGCCGCCGCGCTTGGCGGGATGATCGTGCCGGCGCTGCTCTATGCGAGCGTGAACGCGCGAGGCGACGGGGCCGCCGGATGGGGCATTCCGATGGCCACCGACATCGCGTTCGCGCTGGGCATTCTCGCGTTGCTCGGGCCTCGCGTGCCGTCGAGCCTGCGGGTGTTTCTCGCGGCGCTCGCCATCGCCGACGATCTCGGGGCCGTACTCGTGATCGCCGTCTTCTACACCAGCCAGATGGACTGGCTGGCACTCGGCGGCGCGGGCCTGGTGTTCGTGATGCTGCTCGGGCTGAGCCGGGCCGGGATGCGGCGACCCGTCGCCTACGCCATCCTTGGCGCGGTGATGTGGTGGTTCATGCTCGCGTCAGGTGTTCATGCAACGATTGCCGGTGTGCTGCTGGCGCTTGCGGTGCCCGCGCGTACGCGCATCAGCGAGGAGCAGTTCCTGGCATCGGCCGACGCGAGCATCGCCGATTTCCGGACCGCCGATGAACCGGGCACGAACGTGCTGACGAATCAGGGACACCAGGCCGCGTTGCAGGCGCTGACGAATGCGGCCGACGCCGTGCAATCGCCGCTGCTGCAAATGGAGCATGCGCTGCAGGGCATCGTGGCGTTCGTGATCATGCCGCTGTTCGCGCTGGCCAACGCGGGCGTGTCGCTTGGCGGCAACATCGACGTGGTCGTGTCGAGCCCGATCGCCCTCGGCATTGCCATGGGCCTGCTGCTGGGCAAGCCGATCGGCATCACGCTGGCGAGCTACATCGCGGTCCGCAGTGGTGCCGCGGATGTCCCACGAAGCGCCTCGTGGCGTCACATGCTGGGCGTTTCGTGTCTGGGTGGCATCGGATTCACGATGTCGCTGTTCATCGCCAACCTGGCATTCAGTTCGGCGGCGCAGCTCGATATCGCGAAGGTGGCGGTGCTGGGGGCGTCGACGGTCGCGGGGCTGGTCGGGTTCATGGTGCTTCGTGTTACGCCGACCGCAGCGCATCCGGAACGACGGAGGGAGACGCGGTAGTGAATGCCCGCCCGTTTGGCGATCAGCGAGTGCGCGTGTCGCTTAGCGGAACGAACGCGCAGCCTTCTCCAAGACCGGTGGCCGACGCGGTCATGGAGAGGACTTGGTGGTCGGCAGGTCGCGCGGATCCCGCAGGGAGAGCGAGCGGTCGCGTGGGACCAGCACGACATCGACGCCGAAACTCGCCAGCCCGGATTCTGTCGAGGAAGACCGAAGCTCAACATCATGAAGGAGATCCAGTGGCGCACGCGCCCGACCGCAAGCCCATCGGCTATCGCGCATGCAGTATGAGCGCCGCGCGGAGCCGGCCAGCGGACGCGCGCGTCAACCGCCCCGAGCGGAGCCCGTCGTCGATCGCTTGGCCGAGGAGCGCCGGGCCGAGGTGCATCGCGATCCCCTCACGAATCGCCCGCTCTGGGCTCACGATCGGCATCCCCTCGAGCGCAGTCACCTCATCGGGCTCGAGGGTGGCCCGGTGGACGACGAGATAGGCCGGGATCTCGCGCTGCACTCGGTGGTTGGTCGGCACCGTGATGTGGACCTTCGATGGGGCCACGTCGGACAACTCGTGGAGAGCGAGCGCCGTCTCATGCGAGAGCACTCCGCGTACCCGGTCATTCACCCGCCCCGCCCGGTCGTAGGGCCAGAGCGTTGCTTGCATGTACTGCGCGAGCGGGGCCACCGGGAAGTGCACGAGCCGGTACACGCCGCGGCTGACCCGCCCAAGCGTGCCGCGGCGCGCCATCATGACGAGAGTTGGCTGGCGCACGCCGGCCGCAGCAGCTTGTGCGGCAGTCACGTACCCCATCTGGTCCTCGGCGAGGCTGTAAACGGTCTCGTAGGCGGAGGTTGGCACTGCTTGTTATATCACGAATTGTTATAGTATAAGCACGACCCAATGCTTAAATTATAACTATTTGTAATAGAGTAAGCAACACCCTTTGGAACCAAAGTCAAAACCGCCGGCCCCATTCACCGGGACCGGCGGCTAAGTCGTTGAGAATCAACATCTTGTAAAGAGCGGGAGACGGGACTCGAACCCGCGACATCAAGCTTGGAAGGCTAGCGCTCTACCAACTGAGCTACTCCCGCAGTACGTCTGCTACGAATCATGCTACCCACCGCAACGGCCGGTGGTCCTGCAGTGGTGGGGGAAGGATTCGAACCTTCGAAGGCTTGCGCCGTCAGATTTACAGTCTG
>CAZPON010000436.1:0-2745 GCA_964588045.1 uncultured Gemmatimonas sp. | reverse complement strand
GTAGCGGTGCACGTTCTGCATGATGAGCGGGAAGGAATTCTCGCCCAGGTACGACGTGCGCGGCTCGCCCACGGCACAGGCCGGCGGATCCGCCCAGAAGGCCTTGTAGTATGCGCCGCGATAGTAGTAGCAGGTGAAGCGGAACAGCGCCGGGACCGGAAGGATGATCAGCGCCGGCGAGAACGGCAGGAAGCCGGGCCACCAGCCTGGCCTGGTCCCGAGCCAGGCGTGGGGTGACGTCCCCCAGATTTCGGGTGAATACAGCGGCGAGAGATACGGGCCGTGGGTGTAGTTCGCGCCCTGAAACGCGGCCCAGGTGGCGTAGACGAGGAAGCTGCCCAGGATGGTGACGACAATGACATTGGGGATCCACCATGTGTCGCGGCGAAGCGTCTCGCCGAACTTCCGTGGTTCCATCACCGGCAGCGATCGAGCCATGCTGTGGTTCCTGGGCGGGCGTGGGAGCGCGCTCCGCCGGATTGCCGGCGGGTCGGAATTGGGGCCGGGCAATAATGCAGTCGGGCTCAGCGGTCGGCAATGCGAGGTCGGCGCCGACCCCGCGCGGACCTTTGGCTACTTCACCACCGGCGGCACCCAGAAATCCTTGGTTGGCTTCGGTCGTGCCGCGTCTCTCGCATAAAACAGTGAGTTGAACACCGTGCGGAACGTGCCCGTGGGCTGGCCGCGCCACTGCGGCTGGAACGCGATCAGCACGACATGGCCGGCACCAAGCTTCACGTCCAACGCCGACGCATACCCCTGCATGTATTGCGGACCCTTCAGGTAGCCCGACCGGAGCGGTGACGCGTCCGCGGCGTACTTGCCGAGCACGCTGCCCTCGAATCCATCGGTTGGCGCGAACACCGGGCTGTTGCTGGTCATCACATCCACCTGCTCGGGCATGCCGGCCATGACCGGGTGCGCGACGTCGACGGTGGTGCGCATGATGGACGACCCCGTGAAATACTGCTGACGCGTGATACCCTGCAGCACGTTGCGCACCGGCAGCTTCAGCGACGCAATGACACCCGCCGTTCCCGCGTTCCACGAGAGCACCGTCCCGCCGCCGCGCACGAACTCGTCCACCGCAGCGACCGCCATGCTGTCATCCGCCGACGCCGACGGTGCGCCGCCACCGCCCGCACCCACTCCGCCGGCGTCTCCAGCGCCCGCTCCTCCTCCACCACCACCACGACCGCCACGACCGCCGGCACGTGTGATGCCCTGCGAAGCCAGCACGATCACGTCGAAACGCGCACCCAGATTCCCGGCGCGCAGCACGTCCGGACCGATCAGTGTGTACTGGTACTCATGGGTGTCCAGCAACCACTCGGTCCACCCTTGGTCCATATTGCCCGGCGCGGCCTTGTACAGCGCAATGCGCGTCGGCGCCACGACGGTCGTTGGCGACACCGTCGTGCGTTCCCCGTCGACCGCCAGTTCTTTCGCCCAGGTGTTCGCACGCGCCGGGTCCACACCGGTTACCACATAGCGCGCCGCGCGTGCGTCGGTGGCCGTGTCGACCCGCACGCTGCCACCCTCACTCACCGCGCGATTGATGAACCGGAAGGCGTTGTTCTGTTTCGGGTCCAGCGCGATCGCGTCACCGGTGCCGGCAATTCCGCCAGTCGCTGCCACGATACCGGCGGCCATCGCATTCGTCGTGAGCGGATACTCCGAACTCGCACCCCACGCTTCCGGCTTGCCCGTCACCGGCTTCATCGCCGAGCGGAACGCGTCGGTCAACGGCGTCTTCGCTTCAACGACGTTCACGTTCATCTGCATCGGCAGCGTCCATCCGGCGGCATCGTACGGCAAGTCGTCGCCGAGTTCCGGATACTTCTGCACTTCCAGCAGTTCGCGCACGAGTTGTGCGTACTCCTGGTCCATCGGAATGACCCACGTGCCCTTCGGATACACGGTGCTGTCGTGTGTCGCGTCCGCATCCAGTTGCCGGATGTTCACGCCAAGAAAGGCGAGACGACGCAGCAGTTCGACGGGCGCCATGCGGTCGCGCTGCGCCTGTGGCACGATGTAGGCGTACGGCGGACCCTTGCGATACTGCTGGATGGTGTTGCGCCCCGCCTGATACCGGTTGTACAGGACCTCCTCACGGAATCGCGCGGCATACCGCAGCGTTGCCATGCTGGCCGTCACCATGTAGTCCACCTGGTTGCGGAACGACCATGTGCCCTCGACCCACGGGCTCGCGTACATCGACGTGGGCATCAGCGACTTGTAATCCCTCGGCAGATCATTGAGCGTCGACGTGCGCGGTACGCCGCAGTTGCCGCCCTGCGTCTCCGTCCACCAGGCATTGATGTTCTGGTACATCGGCATGTAGTCGATGTAGCCCGGATAGTACGCGTCGAACGTGGCCAGCATGTGCACACCGCCCGGCTGACCCTTCGCATCCAACTCGGCCGCGATGCGCATGCCGATGGCGTTCACCTGCCGGCTCATCAGCGGCGGCGCGTACAATCCCACCGGATCGGCAAACGGTGGAATCCACATGCGCGTCGGGAACGGCGACGACTGGTGATGCGCATAGATGATCTGCGGCTCCCACTCACGCCACGTGCGGGCGACAACGCGTGACTCGACCACGTTCAGCATGTAGCTGTCACGGTTGTTGTCGTGGCCCACGTACTTCTGGTACAGCTCCATGGGCGGCTGTGTCGGCGACTTCGCGGCGAAGCGCGCCTTGCACGAGTTCACGACGATGTCCTGCCCGTCAGGATTGAT
>CAZPON010000435.1:0-2751 GCA_964588045.1 uncultured Gemmatimonas sp. | reverse complement strand
GCGTCGAGAAGGCGTACTCGACCGACTCGAACATCCTGGGTGCCACGCACGAAGCGAAGGACCTGGAATTCCTCGACAAGGGCATCATGATCGTGCAGCCGATCATGGGCGTCGCCTTCTGGCGTGACGACGTGGAGGTGCCGCGCGAGACCGTGTCGATCCGCTTCGAGGAAGGGATGCCGGTGGCGCTCAACGGCAGGACGTTCGCGTCATCGCTCGAGCTGTTCATGGAGGCGAACGCGATTGGCGGCCGGCACGGACTCGGCATGTCCGACCAGATCGAGAACCGCATCATCGAAGCGAAGAGCCGCGGTATCTACGAGGCGCCGGGATTGGCGCTGCTGTACATCGCGTACGAACGCCTGGTGACCGGCATTCACAACGAGGACACGATCGAGCAGTACCGCACGAACGGCCGCAAGCTGGGGCGCCTGCTGTATCAGGGGCGCTGGCTTGATTCGCAGTCGCTGATGCTGCGCGACTCGGCGCAGCGCTGGGTGGCGCGCGCGATCACCGGCGAGGTGACCATCGAGCTGCGGCGTGGCAACGACTATTCGATCGTGAACACGGAAAGCGCGAACCTGACGTACAAGCCGGAACGACTGACGATGGAGAAGGGCGAGGCGTTCTTCACGCCGCTCGATCGTATCGGCCAACTGACGATGCGCAACCTGGACATCATGGACACGCGCGAGAAGCTGATGCTGTACACGGATACGGGGCTGCTGCGGTCGGGCGGATCGAGCGGCGTGCCGCAGTTGCCGTCGGGCGGGGGCGATTCAAGGCAGGAGACGGGAGAATGAAGACGGGAGACTCCCTGTCGACATCGACCCCGGGGACCCTTCGCATCGCCGTGATTGGTGTGGGCGGCGTTGGTGGTGCATTCGGTGCGCGTCTCGCGCAGGCCGGGCATCAGGTCACGTTCGTTGCGCGGGGCGACACGCTCGCGGCGTTGCGCCGTTCGGGCCTCGAACTGCAGAGTGTGGATGGCGACTTGCACCTGCACGACGTCGCGGCCACGGATGATCCGGCAACGGTTGGACCGGTGGACGTAGTGCTCGTGTGCGTGAAGTCGACGCAGATCGAAGCGATTGCGCCGACGCTGCGACCGCTCATCGGGTCGCACACGGCGGTGATTCCGCTGCAGAATGGTGTCGAGGCCAGCACACAGTTGGCGAAGGTCCTCGGCGACGGGCACGTGCTTGAAGGACTGGCCCGCCTGATCTCCGAACAAGTTGGGCCGGCGAGGATCAGGCACTCGGCGGTGACGCCGGTGCTGGAGTTCGGTGTTCGGCGCAGCACGCCGGCCGATGCACCGGCGCGGACGCAGATCGCGCCGTTCACTGCGGCCATCAACGCAGCCGGCATGCACGCGCTGACTCCGGAGCACATGGACATCGCCCTGTGGGAGAAATTCCTGTTCATCGACCCGTTCGGCACCGTTGGCGCGGCGACGCGCTCACCCATGGGCGTCATGCGGTCGGTGCCGGAGACGCGGGCCCTGCTGCGGGCCTGCATCGCCGAGGTGCGGGCCATCGGTGTGGCGGTTGGCGTGGCGCTGGCCGATGACACCATGGAGCGCACGCTGGAGCGCTACGATGCGCTGCCGCCGGAGAGCACGGCATCGATGCAGCGGGATATCATGGCCGGCCGCCGCTCGGAGTTCGAGCTGCAGACCGGATCGGTGGTGCGCATGGGGCGGCAGTACGGGGTGCCGACTCCGGCGCATGACGTGCTGTACGCAGTGCTGGCGCCGATCGCGCGGGTTGCGTGAGTCTGTCGGCGGGGCAACCGCGCTGCTAGTTCTTGCACGAACTACCCTTTGTCACGGGTGCAGGACCGGAACTGGAGCAGGAATCTTGCTTGCGCTCACGTGAGCGGACGCCATCTGGCTGGCAACGCCGCCCTTCGTGGCGGTAATCGAATGCAGCGTTCAACGCAATTCCCGCGTATTTTACCTGATCCGTCGTCCTTCTATTGACGGGTCGACCCGGTCTCCTTCCCCCGGGTCCAGTTCACGTGTTTCAAGCGGGGCGTCCGTCATGCCCCGTTCATCGTGGAGCCGACTGCATGAAGGTCCTGCACGTGAAGTCCCGCCTGATCGGAGCGGCCGCAGCGGCGGTGATGCTGTCACCTGCCGTTGCCTGGTCGCAGGCTTCGTCCGGCGCGACGCAACAACCGCGGCGCATGACGTCGACGTATTCGACGCACGCGGTCGGGCGGCTCGTTGCGCCGCGACCGGCGCGCAGCGCGATCGGCGCGCGCGGCATCGCCATTGGCGCGTTGAACGAAACCGTGCAGCGGTACTGCGGACAGTGTCACAGCCCGACCAACCGGCGCGGCAACCTGAACCTGCGCGGCTACAGCGTCGACAGCGCGTTCGACAATCCCGAGGTGTCGGAGAAGATCATCCGGAAGCTGCGCGCGCAGATGATGCCGCCGCCGGGATCGCGGCGGCCCACCGGTGACACGCTGGTTGCGCTGGCCGAGACGCTCGAGCGCCTCATGGACGAGTCGGCGCCGATCAATCCCGGCACGCGGACCTTCCAGCGCCTCAACCGCCCCGAGTACGAGCGCGTCGTGCGCGACCTGCTGGGTCTCGAGGTCAACGCCGGCGACTGGCTTCCGCTCGATACCAAGAGCGCCAACTTCGACAATATCTCCGACGTGCAGTCGCTGTCCCCGACGCTGCTCGACGGCTATCTCAACGCGGCGGCGTCCATCAGCCGCATGGCGATCGGCGACCGCAAG
>CAZPON010000434.1:0-2761 GCA_964588045.1 uncultured Gemmatimonas sp. | reverse complement strand
TGTTCGTGCACGAAGACGACGTGCGTATCCAGGGGATCGTGGTGGGCGTGCTGCGTCGCTACTGACGCAGCACCCCGGCCATCTGTCAGGGCTGCGCGTGCCCCTTCGCTTCGCGTGACGCAATCCGCAGCCGTGCGAGTGCCGTCAAGCCAACACCCTCTGTGAGACCCTCTCGGGCACGTCGCACCGCCGTCGCATAGTCCGCGACGTGGCCCGCGACGTACAGCGCCGCTGCGGCATTGAGTGTCACCGCAGCGCGGGCCGCTGACGGTCCCCCGCCGCCCAGCACCTCGATAATGAGCGCCGCATTCTGTGCCGGATCGCCGCCCGCGAGGTCGGCAGCATCGATATCCGTCTCGCCCGCCATCGCCGGATCCACCTGCCAGCGCGAGAGCGTGCCGTCCTGCACCTCGATCACGTCGGTGACACCGAGCGGCGAGATCTCGTCGAGGCCCGGTGCACCGTGCACCACCAGTGCACGACGCGTGCCGAGTGCAGCAAGCGCCTCGGCAATCAGCGTCAGCCGGGCCGGCTCGGCCACGCCCACCACCTGACGTCCGGCGCGTGCAGGGTTGGCCAGCGGGCCCACGATGTTCATCACCGTTGGCACGCCGAGTTCACGGCGCACGGGGCCCACGTGACGCAACGCCGGATGCATGAGCGGCGCGAACATGAACACGATCCCCGCCGCGTCGAGCGTCCGCGCCATGTCGGCCGGCGTCATGTCGATCACCACGCCCAGTGCTTCGAGCACATCGGCGCTGCCCGATCGTGATGTGAACGATCGGTTGCCATGCTTGGCCACGCGAACGCCCAGTCCCGCGGCCAGGAGCGCGGCCGCCGTCGAGATGTTGAACGTCGTCAACGCGCCGCCGCCGGTGCCGCAGGTGTCCACCAAGGCATCCGAATCGGCAACGGGCAGCACGATCATGGCCGTACGCAAGGCTTCCACCACACCGGCAAGTTCAGCCGACGTTTCGCCCTTCACGCGAAGCGCCATCAGCAAGGCGGCCACCTGCGTGGGCGTGCCTTCGCCCCGCATGATCACATCGAAGGCACGCGTCAGCGCCGGGCCATCCAGCGACTCGTGCGCGGCGAGCCGGCGGATGGCGTGCGCCAGTGCGTCAGCCGTCACCCATGACCTCGAGGAGCCGCTCGGACAGGCGATGACGCGATGCAATCAGCGAGATCACAAGGCTGAGCAGTCGCACGCGATCCACATCGTCGTCGCCGTAAATCCCGCTCTTGGCCCGATTCGTGAGGTTGAGCACACCCACCAGCTCATCGTGATACACCAGCGGGAAGCTGATGAAGCTGCCCGTCGTGAAGAACTGGTCGCGCAGCAAGGGATGCTGTGCCGCATCGCGCACGTCCTGCACGAGCAGGGGCTGACGGGCCGCCGCCACGCGTCCGGCCACGCCCTCGCCGATGCGGATGCGCATGCCTTCCACGATGTGCGGTGCCACGCCGCGCGCCGCCGCGAGATACAGGTGATCCGGTTCGGGCGCGACCAGCATGAGCGAACAGCGCTGGGCCTGCATATCGTCGCCAACGAGCGCCAGCAGTCCATCCACCAACTGGCGTGGCTCGCGGGTCGCCGCATCGATGGACAGCAACCGGTCCAGCAGGTACAGCGTGCGGGTGCGCTGCCGCAGCGCTTCGCTGCGCCGGTGCAATTCGATATGCGCCTGCTCGAGCTGCCCCACCGCCGACGCCAGTTGCTGGTCGGCCAGGTCGGCGCGGCGTGCGGACCGTCGCGCGTCCTCACTCGCCCGCGCCGCGTCGGCCTGCAGCGCGACGGCTTCAGCGGCATTCACCGCACCGATATCCCGCGGCGTCGTTCGCGCTTCGCGGAGTTCGGCTTCGAGCTGGCCCAGCTTGCGCACGTATTCGCCGTGCACGCGTTGCGTGACATCCTCCAGCGTGCGGACCGCTTCCTCTCTCGCGTCGCGCTCGGCCAGCCGCCCGAAGGCGAGGTCGAACAGCGCCAGGGCGGGCGCAATGCGTTCGGTGGTGCGCGTGCCGAAGATCTTGCGGGGTTCGTACAGCGCGATCACCGCCGACAGCGCCCCTTCCACGCGCAATCCGCGCAGGGACAGAACGCCGCCGTCCACACCGGAGCCGAAACCGAAGAGGCGTGCGTAGTCGGCCGACTTGTCGGTGACGTCGATGAACTGGCCCCCCGCGCTCACCCGGCCGCGGACCGGCTCCGGCACGTGGTCGTAGGTGGTTTCCAGGGACGACCGCACCACCTGCGCGCCCACCGGCGTCAACCGCCCGCGCAGCATGTCCCGGCGGGCATCGTAGTGCACCAGCGCAATCGAGGCCCCGCGGTCGATCTCGGCCAGGCACTCCCCAAGGGAAATCATGGCCCCATCGAGGTCCGCGATGGCGCCGAGGGCGTGAGCGAAAGAAGCGAGGGAGCGTGGCGGCATGGACGAAAGGAGAAAACAGCACCGCAGCCGGGCGCGCAATGGGGGCACGCGCGATGGCCGACACGCCCGGCGTCGGTTGATGCACTGCACGGGCCGACGTAACTTCCCCGCGACATGGAGCCACACGCGATTCTGCTCGTGACGCAATACGAGGGCGGGCAGTTCGCCGGTTGGCAGCGGCAACCCGACGCGCGCACGGTGCAGGGCGAGATGGAGCGCGTGCTCTTGCGGCTCTGCGGGGCGCCCACGGCGGCCGTGGGGGCCGGCCGGACCGACGCGGGGGTGCACGCCCACGGCCAGGGGGTCGGCGTGCGGGCTCGTCAGCG
>CAZPON010000433.1:217-2762 GCA_964588045.1 uncultured Gemmatimonas sp. | reverse complement strand
GCTTCGAGCCCGTCATGTTCATCGACCGCGTGGCGCGCGACGAACCCCTGAAGGGCTTGCCCGTTCGCACGCTCGACGATGTGTCGCGCGACGTGTTCCTCGTGTGCGGCATCGGCGGCATGACCGACCTCAAGGAGCGTATCGTCACGTCGGCGCAGAGGGCGGGATTCCGGTTCGCCCCGGCGATCATCGCCGAGAGCGCTCGCGTCGGGCCCGACGTCCGCATCGGGGAGGGTTCGATCCTCTGTGCCGGCGTGATCGCCACCACCGATATCGAAATCGGTGCGCACGTGGCGATCAACCTCGATTGCACCATCGGGCACGACACCGTCATCGGCGACTACGTGACCGCGTCGCCCGGTTGTCACATCTCCGGCTGCGTGACGATCGGCCGCAACGCGTTCCTGGGCACCGGCGCGTCGATCCTCGAGCATGTGGCGATCGGTGAGCATGCCGTGCTTGGGGCTGGCGCTGTAGTAACGCGGAACATCGTGGATCACGCATTGGCCGTCGGCGTGCCGGCCGTCGTGAAGAAGCTGCGCAACGCGGCGTGACCTATTCCTCCTCTTGATCAACCGCCTGTCATGACAACGTCCATCGCGGCACCTGTCGCTGTCGAGCACCTCGAGGCGATTCGCGCGGTCCTTGGCACTCCCGAGGTCAACACCGCCACGGCCGACACCCTCGAAGCCCTCAGCGCTGACGACGTGAACAAGCCGCGCCTCATCGAATGGCTGCGGGAAGGCGCGCGGCTCGATGAACCGCGCTTCGAGATCCGGTCGGCGTTGCGTGCGATCGCCCGCGCGATCCAGCCGCGCAGCTACCTGGAGATCGGCACACGACGAGGCTGGAGCCTGGCGCAGGTGCTCGCCGAAGCGCCCGACGTGCGCGCGTTCTCGTTCGACTGGTGGATGGAAGGGTACGGTGGTGTCGACAACCCGGGTCCGGGCTTCGTCCGTGACGAGATGCGTCGCGTCGCACCCAACCATCGCGGCGAACTGCATTTCCTTTCGGGCAACAGTCACGACACGCTGCCGGTGTTCTTCCAGGCCGTGCAACTCGGTTCGGAGGAGCTCGAGCAAACGGAACTGCTGCGCGCGGGTGAGGCAGCGCCACGCCTGTTCGACCTGGTCACGGTCGACGGCGATCACACGGCACTCGGCACCTGGTGGGACCTGGCCGATGTGCTGCCCCATGTCGCCGTCGGCGGCGCACTCGTGTTCGATGATCTCGTCGACTCGGCAGATGAGCAGCTCGGTGATCGCGCGCGCAGCCGCTACGAGCCCATTCGCACGCAACCGGAAGAACTCAGGCCGTCGTTGCTGGCGCTGTGGCACTACCTCAAGGCACAGCTCGACGGATGGGAGTTCATCGAGTCATTCGACTCCATCGTGCCGATCGGTATCGCGGTCCGCATGCGGTGACGACCTTGAGCGGCGGCGATGCGAACTTGGCAGCCAAACGCTGCTAATATGCACTTGATTTGACAGTGTACAACTGCTAATATAGTCAATATTTAGCCGTCAACAGCTGCCAATCAGTGCCGATGAATCCGACACTCCCCATCGACGTCCTTCGGCGGAAGCTCGACGAGAGCCTCAACTCCCTCGTCGCGGACCTCACCCCCCGAGACATCAGGCTACCCGAGATCCCCGGGAAAGCCTTGGCCATCATCGGTGTCCGCCGGGGGGGCAAGACATCCTTCATGCGTCACCATGCCCGCACGCAGATCCTGGCTGGCCGGCCTCCGGCAAGCCAGCTCCTTCTGTCGCTGGAGGATGAGCGGTTGTTCGGGATGAACGCCGCTGATCTTTCGTGGATGATCGACGAGCATGCACGCCGGTACCCCGAGCTGCTTCAACCTGGTGGGCGTTCGATCTATCTGGACGAAGTCCATCTCGTTCCGGGGTGGGAGTCGTACGTGAGGCGGCAGGTAGACGAGGGGATGCGCGAGATCTTCGTCTCAGGCTCCTCGGCGAGACTGTTGAGTCGGGAGGTGGCCACGTCGCTCCGCGGGCGCGCGCTCGAGGTGCTTGTTCATCCATTCTCATTTCGGGAGAGCCTGCGTCACGCCAACGTCGAACCGGTGCAGCCGTGGACGACCATCAGTCCGAACGAGCGTACCACCCTCGATGCGAGGCTTATCCGGTATCTCGAGTGGGGCGGCTTCCCGGAAGCACAGGGAACGACCGCGCGAGATCGGAACAGGCTCCTCCAGAGCTACGTCGATAGCATGGTCCTTCGTGACGTCGTTGAGCGGTTCCGGGTCTCGAACACGATCGCGCTCAAGTGGTTAATCCATGCGACGCTCTCGGCACCCGGCGGAAGGTTCTCCGTCACCAGGTTCCGCGACACGCTCAAGTCGCAAGGCATCGCGGTCGCGAAAGAAACCCTGGAGGCATATCTCGGGCATCTCGACGACGCCTTTCTGGTACGGACGATCAACATGCACTCCACCTCGGAGCGGCAGCGCATGGTGAATCCGAGAAAAGCATATCCAATCGATCCGGGGCTCATCGCACTGTACGCCCGCGCAGACCGAACA
>CAZPON010000433.1:0-207 GCA_964588045.1 uncultured Gemmatimonas sp. | reverse complement strand
CGACGCGGGTACGCCGTTACGTGGGTCAAGGTCGGCGACGACCGCGAAGTCGACTTCCTGGCTGAACAGCCCGGGGAAAGACCGCTCCTGCTTCAGGTGTGCGTTGACGCAGAGAACGAGGACACGTGGACTCGTGAAACGACGGCCCTCGAAGCGGCTGCTGCGCATCATCACGATGCACAAGCGATCTTGTTGACCGGTACCAGC
>CAZPON010000432.1:0-2794 GCA_964588045.1 uncultured Gemmatimonas sp. | reverse complement strand
TCGATTTCGAGGTCGACCCTCTGGCCCACGCGAATGCGCGCGAGCTGCGTCTCCTTGAAGTTCGCCGTCACGTACACGCCGGAATCGGACACGATCGACATGAGCGTCTGGCCCTGCTGCACCAGTTGCCCCACCTCCACCGTCTTGCGCGACACGATGCCACCCACCGGCGCCGTGATGGTCGTGTACGACAACTGCAACGCGGCGTTGTCGCGCGCAGCACGCGCTGCAGCGAGGCGCGCCTGCGCCAGCCGAACGCCCGCTTCCGCGTTCGAGACGCCCGATGTCGCGGCGCTCACCTGGCGTTCGGTGGCGGTCAATGTCGCCGTGGCCGCATCGAACGCCGCCTGCGCCGCGTCGAGCTGTGCCAGGCTGATGATCTGCTTGGCGGCCAGCTCCTTCGCACGCGCGAGATCGGCCTGGGTTTTCGTGACGTTCGCGCGTGCCGCGATCACCTGCGCATCACCCACCTCGCGCTGGCTCGATGCCGTGCGCAGGAAGGCCATGGCCTGTCCCTCGCCGCGGCCATCGCCCGACGCGGCCAGCGCGCCGGCCAGGTCGGCCTCGGCTTGCGCCAGTTTCACCTGATACTCACGCGCATCGAGCGTGACCAGCAATCCGGTGTCGGTCACGTGGCCGTTCTCTTCGACGGCGACGCGCACCACATAACCGCCCACCTTGGCGACGATGGGAACGATCTGGCCATCGACTTGCGCATTGTCGGTGGATTCATGAGAGCGCGAGAAGGTCCAGCGTTCGAAGCCCCAGTATCCCGCGCCGAGCAGCAGCAGGACGGGAAGAAGGAGGCGGAGTTTGGATTTCATGGAACGAGAAAGAGTGTTGAAATTGGTTCGCACATCGCGCTTGTCACGGCAGTTGCCGTACCGCGCCCATCGCTTTCGCCAGGCTCACTCGCGCCGAGTGATACGAGGCCAGCACATCGATGCGCATGGTCCGCGCCTGGTTCAGCGCCAGCAACGCGCTGATCACATCGCCGTTGCCCGCCACGCCGGCGCGGAATCGCTCCTGCGCCTGCGCCACTTCCTGCTCTGACAGCGACAGTCGCTCGCTCACGGCCGCGAGCTGTTCGCGCGCCGCCGACAGGTCCAGCAGCGCCGCACGCACATCCAGTGCGCTCTGGGCGCGCAGCTCGCGCAAGCGCACGTCGGTCTCGCGATTGGCGGCGATCTGCTCGTCCATCCGGCCCTGTCGGCGGAAGCCGTCGAACACCGGTACCGACACCTGCACGCCCCACGTGAACGTGGGCAGCATGGTCGTCCACCGGTTGCCAAGCACGCCCTGGTCCATGACGAATCCCAGTTGCGGCAGGCGCTCCCACTGAATCGACGACAGGGCGCGCCGTTGCGCGGCCTCCTGCGCCATCAGGGCGCGGATGTCGGCGCGCGAATGATCCGCCTGCGAAAGCGCGGTGGCTTCGTCGGGTGGCGCCGCGTCCACCGGCAACGCGCCGAGCGAGTCGCGCAGCGTCACCACGGCGTCGAGCGACATGTTCATGGCCCGTTTGAGCTCCAGCAGTGCGCGATCGCGATCGCTGCGCGCGATGATGAGTTGCGCGCGCGTTCCCGCCAACTGCGACTGGGCGCGCGTGACATCGAGGGCGATGCCGACGCCCGCCTGGAGCTGGTCGCGCGCGATGCGCAACAGGTCTGCCGCCAGCACTGAATCAGCGGTGCGCGCGGCCACGTGCGCTTCGGCGCGCGCGGCGCGCACGTACGTCGCGGCTGCCATCGCCGCCGAACCTTCGGCCTGCGCGTCCACATCGGCGGTCGCGGCGAGGGTGGCGGACTGCGCGGCGCGCCACTTCGCGATGCTCCCGGCATCGAACACGGACTGCTGTATGCGGTAACGCACATCCACCGTCGGGATCGGCCCGATCACCT
This sequence comes from uncultured Gemmatimonas sp., assembly GCA_964588045.1. Lineage (GTDB taxonomy): Bacteria > Gemmatimonadota > Gemmatimonadetes > Gemmatimonadales > Gemmatimonadaceae > Gemmatimonas. Next base: position 893 of record CAZPON010000432.1, on the reverse strand, counting down.
GGCCCTTGGGATCGAACACCGGCTTGCCCGTCGGATCCTGGAAGGCGAGGCCGAACGTGGCGGAGTTCGTCGTGCGCGACGCCTGCTGCACCGCACCGGACAGGTCGGGCAGCAGGACACTGCGACGCTGCGCGGTGCGCGCTTCGGCCGCAGCCACACGCGCCCTGGCGACATCCACGCCGCCGCTCTGCTTCGCCGCCATGCGTGCGGCGTCGCCCATTGAGAGCGCAACATCCTGCGCGGCAGCATCGACGCCAACCGCAGTCAGTGCCACGAGCACGCCGAGCGCGCGGCCGGCGAGTCGACGGGATGGAAAGGACCAGGGCGTGGTCATGATGGAGAAACCGAAGGAGACAGTGCCGGGAGTGATGCATGCGGCGCGTGCACCGATGCATCGGGACGCAGCGCGTGCAGGAAGAAGTCGAAGAGTTCGTCGCGCACGTCGTCGTCCGTGCGTTCCTGGAGCGCGGGAAAGAGCTGGCGACGCGCGCACCACTGCGTGTGCATCATCGTGAGTGCCGACAGCATGCGCGCGCCCACGTCGGCATCGAGTGCGCGGAATTCGCCGCGCGCGGTGCCGCGCCGGATGATCGTCGCAATCAGACGACGTCCACGCGCGATGACCTCCTCGGCGTAGAACTGCATCAGGTCCGGGAACTGCGGCAGCTCGGCCATGACGAGCCGGTGCACCACCTGGAAGCGTTCGGTGCGCAGGAACGACCACCAGCCAGCGGCAACGAATCGCAGTTGCTCGGTGGCGCTGGCGTTGTCACTGGAGGCCAGCCGCGCTTCGGCTGTCTCCAACGCGGCGATGGTCGTGGCCTGCACCATCTCGCGAAAGAGCGCTTCCTTGTTCGGGAAGTACAGGTAGATGGTGCCCTTGGCGACCTTGG
>CAZPON010000431.1:0-2796 GCA_964588045.1 uncultured Gemmatimonas sp. | reverse complement strand
ACGCATGCACCGGCTCCGCACGCGCGAGCCCGGGCGACACGACGTCCGTCACCACGCGCCCGTCGGCCAGCGTAATCGCGCGCGACGCATAGCGCAGCGCGCTCAGCGCATGCGTCACGAGCACGAGCGTGCGCCCGTCCTCCACGACGCGTGCGAACAGCTCCAGCATCGCTTCGGAGCTGCGTGAGTCGATATTGCCCGTGGGTTCGTCGGCCAGCAGCAGCGGCGGATCATTGGCGAGTGCGCGCGCGATCGCGACGCGCTGCTGTTGTCCACCCGAGAGACGCGAAGGCAGCTTCCCAGCCTGATCGGCGATGCCAAGCGAGTCCAGCAACGCGAGTGCGCGTTCATATCGCTCGCGCGCCGGCCAGCGATTCCCGAAGTCCATCGGCAGCATCACGTTCTCTACCACCGACAGCGTCGGCAGCAGCTGGAAGAACTGAAACACGATGCCGACGTTGCGCCCGCGCCAATCGGACATTGCCGCTTCGCTCAACGTGTGCACCGCTGTGTCGGCAACCACTACTTCGCCTTCGCTCGGTCGGTCAATTCCAGCCGCGAGTCCCAGCAGTGTCGACTTGCCGCTTCCCGATTCGCCGACGACGGCCACGAACTCACCCTGGTGTATGGTGAGCGTGAGCGCTGTGAGGGCCGCGAACTCTCCCGCCGCGGTCGCGTACCGCTTGGCTACGCCGCGAAACTGCACGATGGGCGCGCGGGCGCCGCTGGGCATGGTATCCATGGCTGGAACGTACGGGCGCACAGGCTGCGCCCGGGCACCGTTGGGCGGGCCCAAGCTGCCGTTGGGCGACGCGAGGCTTCGGCGACTTGGCGAACGCCCCTATCCTGCAGCGGTCGCGAAGACTTCACACATCGCGTGTCACATTCCGCATCTTTCCCGTACTGTTGGGTCTCACCCAGGGAGCATCGCAATGAACCGCCGCCCGCTCGTCGTGTCGTTCCTGCTCGTGATGGCCACCGCATCGTCGTCCGGTGCGCAAGCGCAACATAGCGCTGGCGCTGCTCCGCGCGTGCTATCAGTCGCGCCGGCTGAAGCCGCGCAGTTTGCATTCCTCATTGGACAGTGGAGCGTGAAGGTGATGCCGAAGGCTACGACGCTCGCTGCAAGAATCCACGGCGTGCCGAAACTGACCGGCACGTGGAAAGCCTGGCGGTCACTCGACGGCTTCGGCATCGAGGATGAGCTGCGCATCGTGGACGGTTCGGGCAATCCGAACAACCTCACGCATACGCTGCGCATGTACGATGCCGCGCAGTCGAAGTGGGTGCAGACCGGCTTCGAGGTGTATCGCGGGCGCACCATCAGTGCCACCGGCACGTGGTCGAACGGGGCGATGGAGTTGCGCAGCGACGGGCGCGACGCCGAAGGCAAGGCGTACGTGCAACGCACGCGCATCTACGATATCACGCCGACGACATTCAAGTACCAGGCCGATCGCTCCAACGACAACGGGAAGACATGGGACACCGCCGTGCTCAAGATGGAAGCTACTCGCACCGCCGCCACTGCGCCGCGTTGACATGAGTTCGGCTCATCGCGCACGACCAATCATCTCCACACGTGCAGAGATCTGGTTTCAGCTCCTGTTTGGCTGGGTGCCGGTGTGGGCGCTGTATGCCACGATCATCGTCGTTATGCACGGCGAATCGGTGTGGACGGCCATTGGCGCTGCTGCGCGCGCCATCTTTGCGGCCGCCTTGCTGAGTGCGCTGGTGCTCCGACTGACGGAGCGACTGCCGTGGCCGCGGCCGATATCGTTGACGTTCATGCTGGCACAGGTTGGTGCCGCAATTGGCTTCTCCGTCGGCTGGGTGCTGCTTACGCTGCTCGTCGAGAGCGTCATGCGCCTGCAACTGTACTTCCTCGCGCCGAACTTGTTCGCACCGTTCCTGGTCCTTGGCCTCTGGTTGTACATCGCCGTCGCGGGTGTGTCGTACGCAGTGCGCGCGACTGAGCGCGCCGCGCGCGCGGAAGCCATCGCCGCACAGTCGCAGCTGGCAGCGCTGCGCGGACAGCTCAATCCGCACTTCCTGTTCAACGCACTGCACACGGTGGTGCAGCTCATCCCGATCGATCCGGTGAGAGCCGGCACCGCCGCCGAGCAGATTGCCGGTCTCCTGCGCAGCACGATCGAGGAGGACCGCGACCTTGTACCGTTGCGCGACGAGCGCGAGTTCGTCGAGCGCTACGTCGAGCTCGAACGAACGCGGTTTGGCGAACGCCTGCAAGTCATCTTCGAAATCGACGAGAACACGCTCGACTCGCTGGTGCCGTCGTTCGCGCTCCAGACGCTGGTGGAGAATGCCGTGCGCCACGGCGCCGCGGCGCGCGTGGAGCCGACGCGTGTGGTGATCTCCGCGCAGCGACAGGGAAGACGCGTGAATCTGTCTGTCGCCGACAACGGCATTGGCGCCGACGCCGCGCAACTCACAAACAGCGCTGGCACCGGAATCCGCCGACTGCGCGAGCGATTGCGCGTGCTGTACGGGGCCGACAGTCGTCTCGACATCGTCACCGAGCCAGGCGCTGGCTTCGAAGCGACCATGTCGCTCCCTCAAGCCAACGATGACTGACATGCCGGCTGGTCGCGTCTCCGCCATCGTTGCCGACGACGAACCGATCGCTCGCGCCGGGCTGCGACGCCTGCTTGGCGCGCACCCGTGGATCGATGTCGTCGGCGAAGCCGCGCACGGTCCGGCGGCAGTGCAGGCCATCGAGTCGTTGCGCCCCGACCTGGTGTTCCTCGACATCCAGATGCCGGGACTGCTCGGCAC
>CAZPON010000430.1:0-2807 GCA_964588045.1 uncultured Gemmatimonas sp. | reverse complement strand
ACGCGTCGAGCGACGGCCAGCGCGCGGCGGGGTCCTCGGCGCGGGCACGCGCGATCGCGCGCGTCAGGCGCGTCGGCACGCGGCGATCGGCGAGCGCGGTCCGCAGCATCGTCGCGAAGGCGTACTGATCGCTGCGCGCGTCCACCACCTCACCACTTCCCTGCTCCGGGCTCATGTAGTGTGGCGTGCCGAGTGCGATGCCGACCTGCGTGAGCTTCTCGTCACCGGCGGCGGTGATGGCGTGCGCAATCCCGAAATCGGCAACGATCGCGTGACCGCTCTCCAGCAGGATGTTCTCGGGCTTGATGTCGCGATGCACGACGCCGCGGCCGTGCGCATAGCTGAGCGCATCCGCGACTTCGTCGGCGATGCGGATCACGTCGTCCATCGGCAGCGGCCCGTCGCGGGAGATCCGGTCGCGCAGCGATTCGCCTTCGATGAATGGCATGACGTAGTACAGCAGACCCTCGGCCTCACCGGAGTCGAACAACGGCAGGATGTGCGGGTGCCGAAGATTGGCCGTGGTCGTGATCTCGCGGAGAAAGCGCTCGGCGCCGAGCGCGGCGGCGAGTTCCGGGCGAAGGACCTTCACCGCAACCTGCCGGCCGTGCTTGAGGTCCTCGGCGAGATACACCGTGGCCATGCCTCCGGCGCCGAGCTCGCGCGTGATCCGATACCGGCCCGCGAGCCCGGACTGGAGTTGCTGTTCGATTGTCGTCATGCGTGCGGCGACGGGAGGACCATGCTAGCTGCCGTTGGGTCGCATGACGCGCGTGACGATACCACGCAGCACCGTGTACGGAATCACCGCCACGACGATAGCCACGAGCAGCGTCTGCAAGAGGTGGAATTCCTTCAGGACGACGTACTGGTAGATCGTGTCCAGCACCATGGCGATGACGAAGAGGGTGCTGATGTCCTTCCAGCCCGACTTCATGAGCGACCGGCGCGTCTCGGAATTCGTGAGCAGGGTGAACAGGAACGGCGGATTGCCCGCCTTGGCATCCCGCATGCCGGCCTTGATCGCGAGAATGCTGGCAACGGTCGGCTGGATCAACAGCCGCAAGTGCAGCGGCCCGCTCGATCGCCCGAGGAGTTGTTCGACCGCGCGATTGAGGCTTTCGACTATCGTATCCATGATCGTCCCTCCTCCGGGTAAGCGGCGTCGTCGCCGTGTCGCGCGTGGATCCTGTCGGCGTTGAATGTCCCACCGGGGCGCACCGATCGCCAGATGCGACGCGTGCCGCAACGCTAGCCACCGGCGCGGCCGTCTGATAGACTTGAAAGACCACTCTCACCGCCCCCGAGGACCCGCATGAACCGCTTCGTCATTGCCGCGCTGCTTGTTGCCGCGCCCCTTCCTGCGCCGCTGGCTGCGCAAGTCACCACCGGCGGACGCGGCGGTGGCGGCGGCGTCACCATCACCGATACCGCCCGGGCCCGCCAGCTCTTCGTGAGCAAGAATCCGGCTGACCTCGCCGGCTGCGGCGCCAACTGCGACAACCAGCTCAGGCAGCGGATCGAAACGGACAGCGCCTATGAGGCCCGCGCAAAGGGCGTCATGGAATTCCGGAAGGTGACGTACAAGAGCCGCGTGGATGGCCTGGAGATTCCGGCGTACCTGTTCGCACCACTCACCAAGAAGGCCACGAAGCACGCCGCGCTCGTGTGGGTGCATGGCGGCGTGCACTCGAACTGGGGCCTGTCGATGTGGCCGTTCGTGCGGGATGCGATCGATCGCGGCTATGTCGTGATCGCGCCCAACTATCGCGGCAGCACGGGCTACGGCAATGATTTCTACCGCAAGATCGACTACGGCGGCAAGGAAGTCGACGACGTCCTCTCGTCGGTGGACTTCCTCCAGACGCTCAACTACGTCGACATGGACCGGCTGGGCATGATGGGATGGAGCCACGGCGGTTTCATCACGGCGCACAACCTGTTCCGCGAAGGGCAGCCCTTCCGCGCCGGCGCGGCGATGGTGCCCGTCACCAACCTGATCTTCCGCCTCTCCGACCACGCGCCGTCGTACGCGCGGGCCTTCGCGGCGGAAGAGGGCATCCAGGGCCTGCCGTTCGAGAACGTGCCCGAATACATCAGGCGGTCGCCGGTCTTCCAGACCGAGAACCTCACGGTGCCGATACTCGTGCATGTCGCCACGAACGACTGCGACGTGTTCTTCCGCGAGAACCAGCAGTTCGTGTACACGCTGCGCGCGCTCAAGCCCGACCTGGCGGAAACGAAGATCTACGTCAATCCACCGCAGGGCGCCGGCGGCTGCGGCCACACCTTCAATCGTCGCGTGAACGCGACCAGCACCGAGCGGGACGACACGCCGGAGCAGATCGATTCGTGGAATCGCACGTGGACGTTCTTCGAGTGGAATCTCCGGCCGCGCAGCGAATTCCGGACGGACAACCAGGAGTGGAAGAACGATCCGCGTGTAGCCAGCCCGCGCGTGCCACCGCCACCGCGCAACTGACGGGCGGCGGCGCCCGGCTACTTCGTCCAGATAAGGATGCTGCCGCAGCCGGTCATCGGGGGCTGGAACTGCAGGGGCACGGTTCCGGGCATGTAGGTCTCGATGCCGGCGATCTCCCGGGGACGCACCATGATGTCGATCTCGGATACGGTGAGCGAGTCGATCCGGCTGCCGTTCAGGTAGAACGTCGGGGCGCAGCGGTCGCCGGTGATGTCGCGCATTTTCACCCGGTCCTCGATGTTGTGTCCGTCGAGGTACACGCCGGACATGTTGCGGAAGATATCCGACGCGACGACCAGTTGGCGTTTCGCGATATCGTCGGCGG
>CAZPON010000429.1:0-2815 GCA_964588045.1 uncultured Gemmatimonas sp. | reverse complement strand
CCAGTTTGCGCCGTCGATCGGCGCTCTGAGAAACGATTGGCGACCATTGTGGGGGCGGCACAGCCAGCAGCACCGCCAGCACGGTCGCGGCGAGCGGCCAACGGGCGGTCAGACGCACACGGCGTCGCGATGGGCATGGGGAGTAGGACACGCGTGGACTCTGTCGTCCTGCACAGAGAATGTCGAGGCACGATATCGGATATCCGTATCCGGTCACCGATATCGCAGTTCCTCCCTCACACCTCTGCCCTCACCGCTCCCGGCACACGGGTCGCCGCTCGTCCGCACTCTCGTCCATGAGCTCACCGGTGCGGTCGCAAATCATGCCGGTGTCGAGATCGCGGATCGACATGAACCAATGCGAGGCATCGGCATTGGAATCGACGACGGACTGGCGGGGACCGACCGCAACGCCGCGCGTCTGCAATTCCGGCCAGGTGGCGAACCGCCCGTAGATGGCGCGGTACTCTGACTGACGCGAATGCACGCGCGTGAAGGTCTGGCCCAGCGCCTCCTTCGACCGCGTCTCGCGCGCGGAGGCTGCGACGTTCATGGACATGAGCGTCACCGCACCAACGGCAAAGACGGCGACCAGGGTCATGACCATGCGCCGCTCGCGCTGTTCGCGCGCCGCGCTGGCACGACTGGCACCCTTCGCCGCCGGCCGGGATGCCTGGCCGGCGGTGCGTCGGTTGGGGAGGGAGGAATTCACGGGCATGGCGACATGGTAGGCTACTGACGAACCAACCGGCATAGCGGCATCGGCACCAGCGTCACAGGGGCGGAATTTCCGTGCCGAACCGGTCACGGTGGGCAACCGGACCACCGGGATCGGCTATATTTCAGGTATGTTCTTCCGCCAGTTCTATGACCAGCCGCTGGCGCAGGCCAGCTATCTCATCGGGTGCCAGCAGACCGGCGAAGCGATCGTCATCGACCCGATCCGCGACATCGCCCAGTACCGGCAGGTGGCCTCCGCCGAAGGACTCCGCATCACCCACGTGACGGAGACCCACATTCACGCCGACTTCGTATCCGGCGCGCGGGAGCTGGCGTCGGCCACCGGGGCCGCCCTGTTCCTGTCCGGTGAGGGGGGGGCCGACTGGCAATACCGCTTCGCCGCTGCCGACGGCGCGACCCTGCTGCACGATGGGGACGTGATCCGGGTGGGTAACATTGTCCTCAAGGTCATGCACACACCGGGGCACACCCCGGAGCACATCGCGTTCGTGGTCGTCGATACGCCACGCGCCGCCGGGCCCATGGGCATCGTGACCGGCGACTTCGTTTTCGTGGGTGAGGTGGGGCGTCCGGACCTGCTCGAGCGCGCCGCCGGCGTGGCGAATACGATGGAAGCCGGCGCGCACGCGCTGTTCCGTTCACTCGAGCGTTTCCGGGGGCTTCCCGATCACCTGCAGGTGTGGCCGGGCCACGGCGCGGGATCCGCGTGCGGCAAGTCACTCGGCGCCGTGCCGTTCAGCACGGTGGGCTATGAGAAGCTGTCCAACTGGGGTGTGGCCGAATCCAACGAGGCGCAGTTCGTGATCAATGTGCTCGACGGACAGCCCGAGCCCCCGCGCTATTTCGCGAAGATGAAGCACATCAACCGCGACGGCCCTCGCGTGCTGGGCGGTATGCCGACACCAGCGCGCCTCGATGCCGAAACGATCGTGAGCAGGACCGCCGACAGTTGGCTGATCGACATTCGCACCGCGCGCGCGTTCGCCGGCGCGCACATCCCGGGCGCACTTTCGCTGCCCCTCGGACGTTCGTTCACCACGCATGCCGGTTCGCTGGTGCCGTACGACGTCGACATCGTGCTGCTCGCACCGAAGGCCGTTGACGGCGCCACACCGCCGGCGGTGAGCGCGGCCGCGCGCAACCTGGCGTTGATCGGGCTGGATCGCGTGACCGGCTGGCTCGATGCGAATGACGCGCTGGCGGTGTGGCAGCGCGATGGACACACCGCCGCCGCGACGGCGCAGATGACGGTGGAGCAGCTCGCGGACTGGTCGGGTGCGCCGCTCACCGTCATCGACGTGCGCGGCGAGTCCGAATGGCACAGCGGCCACCTGCCCGGCGCGATGCACATTCCGCTGGGCCAGTTGGCGGATCGCATCGGCGAGTTGCCCGCGACGCCCATCGTCGTGCAGTGCCAGACCGGCTCCCGTTCGAACATCGCGGCCAGCCTGCTCCAGAAGATGGGACGCGACGACGTGCACAACCTGACGGGCGGCTACACCGCCTGGCGCGCGAAAACCGCCACTGTGTAGCGGCTATTCGTGTAGCGGCTATTCGGCGGGGCCGCCGTGCATGATCGTCTGGCCCAGCGCGGCGCCCACGACATCGCGTTCGCGGGCCGTGCCGGCGCGCACCGCGTCCACCATCGCCAGCAGCGTATGCAGCCGCGGATCGCGATCGGCGACGGCCGGGATGTTGGGGAACAACGGCACCAGCGATTCGCCGCGCACCGCGCCGCGCTCGCTGGTCCACACGAGTTCGCGCGGTGACTCGCCGTCGGTGAAGAGCGACGCGACCGCAGGGTGTGTCCACGCCGTCGCCAGCCCGATGCGTTCGGGGCCATGCACCGCGGGAAACGCGTAGCGCGCACCGTGCAGCAGGAATTCGCGCAGGGCGATGCGCGCGACCGTGCGACTGGACGGCTGGCACAATCCAGCCAGTTGCAGGCGCGCGACCGACCGATGCACCGCGCTGGTGCTGGTCACGAGTGCTTCCGCCAGCGGCTCATAGCGCTCCTCAGGCACGAGGAGCAGCCGCAGGGCGACCGCAATATCGAATGGACGAAGGGAAGGTT
>CAZPON010000428.1:0-2819 GCA_964588045.1 uncultured Gemmatimonas sp. | reverse complement strand
GCCTCGTTCGACGAGAAGAACCCCGGCATGCCGAAGTTCTCGCGGTTCGTGCTGGACGCGTCGCACAAGGGGCTGCTCAAGGTCACCAAGCTGGAGAGCGGACAGCTCGAGGTCGACGTGCCGGGCGGCGAGCCGGTGGCCGTCGCGGTGCCTGCCGTCACCGAATCGGCGTCCGATGCCGACGCGCGCAACGAGCGGGAGCGCAGCGAGCGGGAACGCGAGGAGCGTCGCGGCCGTCGCGGCCGGCGTGGCCGCGGACGGGATCGCGAGCGTGGTGAGCGCCCCGATGGCGAGCGCAGTGAGGCCAGCGGTGCCGACGTGGCGCCGTCAATCGATGGTGACGTCGCATCACCGGCCATCGAGTCGGCGCCTGCGGGTGCCGATGCGGTCGCGGACGCGGTGCCGTCGGCCGACATCGTATCGCGTGACGAAGACCGTGGTGGACGCGATCGCAATCGTCGTGGTCGCGGACGTGACCGCGATCGCGCCCCGCGCGAGGCCGATGCGCCGGTGGCGTCGTCAAACGGCGCGCCAGCGGCCAGTGTGGCCAGCGGCCTGCCGTCGTTCGGTGTGACGGTGGCCGACAACATCGGCACGTCGGGCGAGCGTCTCACGCGCAGCGAGGCGTTCGACCTCGTGCGTCGCGCGGTCGAGTCACTCGTTTCCGGTGACGACACCACCAGTGCGAGTGCGGCGCGCGAGCGCGCGTTCGCGTTGCTGGGACGCAACAGCGAGTCGCTGAGCGCGCGCCATTTCGAGCGCGTGCTGCAGGATGCGCACGATGCGAACATGATCGACCTGCGCCGCCGCGGGAACGATTTCGAGGTGGCGCGCGCGGCCGAGGCGACGTCCATCGTGGAGCAGCTCAAGCTCGTCGACGACGCGCAGAAGGCCGAGGTGAAGGCCCAGAACGCGCTGTTGCCGCCGGCGCCGCGCGGCATGGGCGCCCGCGGTATTGGCGGCGGGCGGGGCACTGGCGCTCGCGGCAAGGGTCCGGCCGGCCCGCCGCCCGAACTGCTGATGGTGGGCGTGGTGGGCCGTCCGGCAGTGACAGCGGCTCCGGCCCCCGTGGCCGATGCGGTCCCCGAGGCGCCGGCCAAGGAGGCTGCCAAGGCGCCCAAGGGCGCCAAGGCGGCCGCGAAGGGCGCTGCCAAGGCTCCGGCCAAGGCTCCGGCAAAGAAGGCGGCCAAGACTGCCGCCAAGACTGCCGCCAAGGCTGCTCCGGTGGCCAAGGTGGCCAAGGCTCCGGCCGCCAAGGTCGCCAAGGCTCCGGCCAAGGTCGCCAAGAAGGCGCCGGCCAAGAAGGTGGCCAAGCGATAGGGTGACGGGTCGGTGACGGGTGCACCACTGCCGGCTTCGTTTTACGATCGCGAAGCCGACGTGGTGGCCCGCGACCTGCTGGGCAGCGTGCTGCGTGTCGTGCAGGACGGCGTCGCGGTGAGCGGGCGCATCGTCGAGACCGAGGCGTATCTGGGTCCGCACGATGCGGCCTGCCATGCGGTGGCGGGTCGCACGCCGCGCACGTGGCACCTGTTCGGTCCGCCGGGCACGGCCTACGTGTACTTCGTGTACGGCATGCACTGGTGCGTGAACGCGGTCACGCGCGAGGACGGATACGGCAGCGCAGTGCTGATCCGCGCGCTCGAGCCACTCGAGGGCATCGCGCAGATGCGTGCACGCCGTGTGAAAGCGCGCACCGACGCGCACCTGTGCAATGGCCCGGCCAAGCTGTGCGCCGCGCTGGGGATCCATCGTGAGATGGATGGTGCGATGCTGACCGGTCCTGGTCCGCTCACGATTCACGCAGGCATCGCGGTGCCCGATACGCGTGTCGTGGTCGGACCGCGCGTGGGCATCAGCAAGGCAGTCGATTGGCCGCTGCGGTTCCGGCAACGATCCCTCGTTGGCACGGACTGAAACAACAAAATTCACGCGGAGCCGCGGAGGTAGCGGAGCGGTCGTCGAATGCACAAACATCTCCGCTTCCTCCGCGCCTCCGCGTGAATGTTGTTGTTGTCAATCGCCCAACGGCCGGGTTGTCCGAACGCGCTACCGCTGCGGTTCCGGGATCGTGGTCCTGATATCGGCGATCGCTGAACTGCGCGTGTGGAGAACACAGCAACTCAAGCTTCCAGCTGACAGCTCGGTGCTGTGCAGGTGCTGGGCTCTCCACACGCGAAGTTCGTTTCTCGCTACGCGAGCGCCTTCCGCACTTCCTTGAACGCCGCCACGACCGCATCGAGGTCGTCGCGCGTGTGCGCGGCCGAAAGCTGGCACCGCAGTCGCGCCGTCCCTTTCGGCACGACGGGAAATCCGAAGCCGGTCACGAAGATCCCGCGGTCGAGCAGCATCTCGCTCATGCGGATCGCCAGCGCGGTCTCGCCGACGATGATCGGGACGATGGGCGTTTCGCCGGGCAGCGGATCGAAGCCGGCGTCCTGGATCGCGGCGCGGAAGTAGCGCGAGTTGTCGTGCAGCCGCGCAACGAGTTCCGGATGTGACTCGGTGTAGCGCACGGCGGCGAGCGAACTGGCGGCGACCGTTGGCGGCAGGGCGTTCGAGAACAGTTGCGGCCGCGAACGCTGCGTCATCATGTCGCAGAGCGCGGCCGGGCCGGCAATGAATCCGCCGGCGGCACCGCCAAGTGCCTTGCCGAGCGTGGACGTGATGATGTCGACCTCACCGAGCACGCCGAAGTGCTCGGCGATGCCGCGGCCCGTCTTGCCCAGCACGCCGGTGGCGTGCGAGTCGTCCACCACCACGATGGCGTCGTGTTCGCGCGCGATCGCCAAACTGCCGGACATCCTGCAGATCGCGCG
>CAZPON010000427.1:0-2834 GCA_964588045.1 uncultured Gemmatimonas sp. | reverse complement strand
CCCGTCTCGAAGGATCCGGCCATCAGCATGTTCACCCCGCGGTCGGCCGGATCCTTCGAGACGGGATCGCGCTTGTCGTTGATGGTCGTGTAGCCGATGTTCAGCTCATTCACGATGTTGTTGCCAAGCGTGGTGAACGCCTGCAGCACCGTCGCGTTCTTCTCCGACCGGAACGCGTACGCATACGACGTCAACGGGAACTGCGGCTGGCTCGATGTGATCGGGTCGCGGAAGAAACTGTAGTTGTCACCCGACGCGTAGTTGTGGCGCAGCACCACGCGCGTGCGCGGGAGGAAGTTCAGGTCGACGCGCGCGAACACGTTCGTGAGCGGGTTCGGGCGGTTGATCCGCGCGCCGGTGCCCCCCTCGATTCCGTACGTCTTGAGCGCGGCGTTGAACGCATCGATCTGCGCTTGCGACACCGGCGAGTCGGACGAGCCGACATAGGGTCCGGTCGACAGCAGGTCTTCCGACTGCCACTCGGTGGCCAGGAAGAAGAACGCCTTGTTCTGGACGATGGGACCGCCCAGCGACGCGCCGTACTGCTGGCGGCTGTACGGGCCAAGGTACGGCTGCTTGCGCGTCAGGTCCTGGTCGCGCGTGTAGCCGAACACCGAGCCGTGGAACTCGTTCGTGCCGCTCTTGGTCACCGCGTTGATGAGCAGGCCGGCGAAGTTGCCCTGACGCACGTCGTACGGGGACAGCAGCACCTGGTATTCCTTGACCGCATCCAGCGAAATGGACTTGGCGCCGGCCTGGTCACCCGGGCGACCGTTGTTGCCGAGGCCGAACAGGTCGGACTCGTTGGCGCCGTCGATCTGGATCAGGTTGTAGCGGTTGTTCACACCGCCGCCGGACAATCCGTTGCCGGTAGTGGAGACCTGCGGCGTGACCCTGGCGAAGTCGGTGAAGTCGCGATTGAGCGACGGAAAGCGCGCGATGGCGGTGTCGCCGATCGTCGTGCTCACGCCGGTCTTTTCCGGATTGATGATCGCGCCCTTGGTGGCACTGATGGTCACCGCCGCCAGTTCGGCCACCTGCGCCTTGATGGCGAAGTCGACGGGCACCGACACGCCGAGCTTCACCATGATGCCGTCCTGCGTCTGCGGCGAATATCCGAGCCGGCGCACCATCACGCTGTACGGGCCACCCACCTCGAGGCCTTGAATGAAGTAGCGACCGTTTTCACGGGTCAGCGTACTGACCTTGTAGCCATTGCTCTTGTTTTCGATTTGAATCTGGGCGGCGTCGATCGGCTTGCCCGATTCGTCGACCACGATTCCAGAGATGGCGCCGGTCGTGACACCCTGGGCGGAAAGCGGCTCAATGGAGCCGAGCGCAAAGGTGAACGAGGCGGCTGCGACAGCAAGCCAACGCGGCATGCGCATGTGACGAAGAGTCGATGTGGAGGAACGAGACATCGGTCAGATAGACCGAATCGTGCGAGGAGGGCACGGACTCGGAAAAGCTACGGATCCATTCAGCGCGCTTCAAGCTGGGCATGTAACCGCGTCGTCACGCTCTCCGTCACCCAACCCTCCGGGCTTTTCTTCCGACCGTGAGATAGTAGACCGGAATCCCCACCGCGATCACGCCCAGCACGCCCACCGTGCCCCACCGCTGTCCGGGATCGACCAGCGCATTCACCAGCAGGAAGAGCGTGGCTGCGCAGAAAAGCAGTGGCACGAGCGGGTACAACGGCACCCGCATGGGCGGATTCCAATCGGGCCGGCGGCGCAGCCGGAAGATTGCGCCGACGCTCAGGATATAGAACACGAGCGACGCGGTCACGAACGTATCGGCCAGTTGCTCGAACGTGCGCAGCAGGACGAACACGATGCCAATGGTTGCGGCCAGCGAGATCGCCACATACGGCGTCTTGTACGTCGGGTGCACCTTCGCCACCTGCCTGAAGAACAGGCCTTCGTCCGCCATGGCGAAAAAGATGCGCGGACCCGTGAGCAACGATCCGTTCACGGAACCGAACGTCGACAGCAGCACGGTGACCGACACGATCGTGACGCCGACCGGTCCGATCAACTTCTGGGCAACATCGGCCGCGACCAGCCGCGCACCGCGAATCTCGTCGACGGTCAGCACCGACAGGTACGCGATATTGGCCAGCGCATAGATCAGGATGATGGCCAGCGTGCCGATGATGATTGCGCGCGGCAGGTTCCGTCGCGGGTCCGCCACTTCACCGCCAACCTTGGTGAGGTCACCCCAGCCATCGTACGCCCACAGCACCGACACCAACGCCAGGCCGAACGCGCTTGTCGAGAAGCTTCCCGCAGGCACCGCCGGGGTGAAGTTGCCGCCCGTTTGCGGCAGCCCGAGGCTGAGCGCCAGCATGATGATGAGCATCAGCCCACCGTACTTGGCGATGGTGGTCACGTTCTGCACCAGGGCGCCCCACCGCAGTCCGACGATATTGACGGTGGCCATGAGTGCGAGCGCGGCTGCAGCGATCCAGTGTGAGTAGCGGTCATACGGCGCGAGACCGGGATCGTAGCCCAGGCCGCGCAGCAGGTACTCGGCGAACGTGAGCGAGATACCGCCCAGTGCGGCGGCGCGAATGATGACCAGCTCGGTCCAGCCGTACAGAAACGCCGGCAGCCGGCCCCACCCTTCCCGGATGAAGACGAAGTAGCCACCGGTTCTGGGCAGGGCACCGGCCACCTCGGCCAATGTGAGCGCGCCGCACAGGGCGAACACGCCGCCCATCAGCCAGACCGCCAGCATCGGCAACGGTCCCGGCAACTTGTCGGCGATGCCGGCCGGCGATCGAAAGATTCCCGATCCGATCGTCGTGCCAATGACAACCGCGATGGCAC
>CAZPON010000426.1:0-2850 GCA_964588045.1 uncultured Gemmatimonas sp. | reverse complement strand
ATCGCCGGCCGCTCGGTGGTGATCACGAGCATCGGCACCGCACGAGGAGCGCACTGATGCTGCGCACGATTCGCTCGCGGCTGGTGGCGGGCTTCGGCACGTCGGTGGGCCTCCTGCTCGTGGCCGGCCTGCTGGGATGGTGGGGGCTGTCGCGCAGCAACACGCAGGCGAATGCGACGGTCCTCGCGCTGGCCGACCACGCCGACTTCACCGAGCGCGCCACGTCCACGATCCTGCGCGAGCTGGTTGCCGGATTGCGCTACCTCAACACGCGCACCGACGAAGACCGGGAGCAGTACCTGAACCTCGTGGCCCAGGCCGATCAGTTGCGCCGCGACGCGATCAATCGCGACGTGCTGCGACCCGTTGAACGCCGCCGGCTGGAAACGATCGGACAGTTGCAGGCTGCCCTCGAAGTGCGGATCGCTACGACGCATGCCTGGCAGGTGCTGGGGCTCGAGGCCGATGCGCAGCGCGTGCTCAAGCAGACGGCGAAGGACATCCAGCAGATCGAGTCGGAACTGCAGGCCATGCGCGTGGAGGCGCGTGCCGGCGCCGACGAATCCATGGACCGCCTGAACGAAGTGTTGCGTCGCGCCGAAGCGAGCCTCGCGGTGCTCATCGCGCTGGCGTTCGGCCTCGCGGCGTTCTTCGGTTTGTCCACGTCGCGCGCCGTCACCAAGCCCGTTGCCCGCCTGCGCGCAGAAATGGCGGCCATTGGCGCCGGCGACCTGCGCGTTCCCGAAATCCGGCACGCCCAGGGTGACGTGGCCCAGGAGTATGCCGACCTCATCGCGGGCATGCAGCAGGCGCGCGAGCGGCTGCGCCTGCTGCTCTCACGCGTGCGCGACGAAGCCGACCAGGTCACGCTGGCCGCGGGCGAACTGTCGGCATCGGCCAGCGCCGCGGCCACATCGTCACAGCACGTGACGACGGCGGTCATGGATATCTCGCACGGCGCGTCGTTGCAGTTGAGCGCACTGAACAACGCCAGCCTCACGGTGAAGGTGCTGGCGGAAGCCGGCGCGACCATCGGCGAGGCCGCCGAAGAGACCGAGCGCGTCGGACGCGAGATCCGCGAAACCACCAATGCGACCCGCGATCAGGTGCAGGTCGCCATCGACACGCTGCTGGGCGCGCGCACCGTGGTGCTCGAATCGCGCTCCGAAATGACGGCGTTGCGCGACGCAACCGCCGTCATCGACGACTTCGTCGGCGTGATCTCGGAAATCGCCACGCAAACCAATCTGCTGGCGCTCAACGCCGCCATCGAGGCGGCCCGCGCGGGCAGTGCCGGTCGCGGCTTTGCCGTCGTCGCGCAGGAAGTGCGCACGCTGGCCGAGCAAAGCGCGAACGCGGCCAATGAAGTGACGGAAAATGTGAAGCGCATCCGCGCGCGCATCGCCAGCGCATCGGGATCGGTGGAGTCGGGCGCTACGCGGCTCAAGGATGCGGAGACGCTGGCCGCCAGCGTGTCCGCCGCGCTCTCGCGCATCGAGGATGCGGTCACGCAGGTGGAGGGCGCCTCGACCCGCGTATCGGGCGCGGTCCAAGCCAACCACTCCTCACTCGGCGCGGTGCAGAAGTCGCTCACCAGCGCGCGCGACACGTCCGAGGGCCATGCGGCCGCCGCCGAACAGGTGGCCGCCAGCACCGAGCAGACGTCGGCTTCGGCGCAGGAAGTGTCGGCCACGGCCGAGATGCTGCAGACGGCTTCCCTGCGGGTGAGGGGGCTGATCGGGGAGTTCCGGACGTAGGAGGGGTTGAGTTCGGAGTTCTGAGTTCTGAGTACTCAGTAGGGAGTCGAACTCCGAGTTCGGAGTATGGAGTCATGAGTAAGGGGTGAGGAGTTCCACTCCGGACTCCCTACTCACGACACCATACTCCCAACTCGGAGTTCGACTCCCTACTGAGTACCCAGAACTCCGGACTCCACCCGTCTGGAGTTTGGGCTCCGGCCAATTGGCGCGCCCGGCGTGAGGGGATTTGGTCGCGATTTCCGCGTTACCGAATACCCCCTTCACGCAGGAGACATTCCCATGTTTCGAGTGAATTCCGTTGCATTGGCCGTCGCGAGCGCGATGGTGTTTGCGACGGCCGCAGAGGCCCAGACCGTTACCCTGAATGGCACGGAGCTCAGGACCAATGTCTCACAGGGCATCGGACTGCCGGAAATGGACGGAGTCCGACTGAAGATGATGGACGGCGAGTACGGCGCGGCTCGTAGTGCCATCTCGACGAATACGTACAACCTGGTGGGACCGTGGTCGACATCCTATGTGATGTCGTTCGGCTGTGATGGTGTGGGGAAGAACCTCGAGTACAACGAGGTCATTTGTCCCGGCGACGGCATTGGATTCGTCGTCACAAACGGTGCCGACACGCAGGTCGGCGGTGGCGGCAGCGACCTGGGCTATACCGGATCGTTCGGAACCAGCGTGGCGTTCGGGCTGCAGACGTTCTGGAACTATATCGGCTTCGGTGAGAATGGGGCCTGGCACGATCTCCTCAAGATCGACCACAACTTCGAGCACAGCTTCAATGTCAGCCTGTCGTACGATGGAAGCGACCTGTCCGCGATCGTGACGCGGCTCTCTGACGACATCGTGATCTTCAACAACTCGATCGCGCAGGACATGTCGTGGGCGAGCAATGCGCGCGTCGGCTTTACATCAGCCTCCGGCCTGGCCTCGGAGATGTCCTGGGTGTCGGACTGGGAACTGAGTGCGCCGGCAATCAACCCGCTCACCACGGTGCCGGAACCGTCGACCTACGTGCTGATGTGCGCGGGGCTTGGGGCGCTGGGGCTGATGGCGCGGCGGCGTGGGCAACTGAAGGGTTGAGCCAACC
>CAZPON010000425.1:0-2855 GCA_964588045.1 uncultured Gemmatimonas sp. | reverse complement strand
GTGCCGGCGGCCGCGCGATCGCGCTGGAAGCCGGGGTGAACGGGGAGATGATCACGATCTACGACCGCGGTGCACACATCCCGCTGCTGTGGACGCACCTCATTCCGGCCACGCTCGAGGGACGCGCCACGTTCAACGTGCAGAATGCGATGTTCGCGGCGGCGATGGCGTTCTCGATGGGGGTGCGGCTCGAGGATATCCGCCACGGCCTGCGCACGTTCGACACGACGTTCTTCCAGGCCCCCGGTCGTCTCAACGTGTACGACGAGCATCCGTTCAAGGTGCTGTTCGACTACGGGCACAACGCGCATGCCGTGGGCGCCCTGTGCCAGTTGGTGAATCGCATGACACCGCCCGGGCGGCGGATCTGCGTGCTGTCGGCACCCGGTGACCGACGCGACGAGGATATCCGTGCGATTGCACAGGTCGCGGCCGGTGCGCAGTTCGATCACTACATCTGCCGTCGCGACGACGCGTTGCGTGGCCGCGGCGAGGATGACGTGCCGCGCATGCTGGTGGCGGAACTCCAGGCGCACGGTATCGGCGACGACCGGATCACGATGATCGTGGACGAACAGGCGGCCATCGAGGCGGCGCTGGGCATGGCGCGCACCGGTGACCTGCTGCTCATCTTCGCCGATGCGTTGGCGCGCGGATGGAAGCAGATCGTGAACTTCCATCCTGATGAAGCGGCGCGCGTCGTGCCGGTGCCGCGCCCCGCGCGCTCGGTGCCGCGACAGGCGGTGCACGAAGTGGCGCCGGCGGACGATCACGCGCCTGGCAGCCCGGGCAGCGCGCCGGTGCCCGTCACATTGGCGCCGGCACGATGGAACGAAGCCACCGAGGACGCGCGGTACGTGCGCGATGAGCGCGGCGTGATCCTGGCGCCGGAAGCGGGTGACTGACGCACCGCAGTACCTCTCACCCACGATCCTCGACTCGCGGCGACTGTTCGGGCCGAATCTTTTCAGCGGCCGTGCCGGCGCCGTGCTCGATGTGGCGAGCGACACGGAGGCCAATCGTCGCGCGATGCGTGTGTGGCCTGCGCATGCGCGGCGGTTGATGGATGCCGTCGGCTGGATGGACACGGTGGGTGTCGTGCGTCCCTCCGGTCACCTGGGCAGCCTGTTCGTATCGGCGCCGCTGGACGGGTTGATGACGGCGAGCGACCTCACCGAGCACGCATGGGTGGCGGCGGAGGCGCAGATTGCCGGTGTCGACGTCGCCGACCCGGCGTTTGCCGACCCGACGTCGCTGCTTCGCGAGAAGTACACCGGTGAACGGCAGGCGTTGCCGCATGTGGTGGCGACGGCCGGGCATGCGCGCGCGCATGGGCTTACCTTCTCGCTCGATGACGAGGCGTGCTCGGTGGGCAGCGGCGTGGGCGTGCGCACGATCATGCATCGCGACGCCGCGCACGATGCGCCGGCCGATGTCGAGGCATGGTGGGAGGGTGCGCACGATATCCCGATCGCGCTCGTCACCGGATCGAACGGCAAGACCACCACGACACGGCTCGTGGCGGCGATGTGGCGTGCCGCCGGTCGTGCCGCCGGCTGGTGTTGCAGTGATGGGGTGTGGATCGATGGCGCGCAGGTGGAGACCGGTGATTACACCGGCCCCGGTGCAGCACGCCGGGTGCTGTGCGATGCGCGCGTCGAGGCGGCGGTGCTGGAGACGGCGCGTGGTGGCATGCTGCGACGCGGCCTGGCGCTCGACCAGGTCGACGGTGCGGTCATCACCAACATCTCCGCCGATCACTTCGGCGAGTACGGCATCGATACGCTCGACGACCTCGCGCACGCCAAGGCCATCGTGACCCGCGCACTGCGTCCCGGCGCCGCTGTCGCGCTCAACGCCGACGATGCGTCGCTGGTTCGGCTGTCGGCAGGCCTCGAGGTGCCGGTGGCGTGGTTCAGCGCCACCGATCACCCGTTGATGCGCGCGACGCATACGCACGGCGCTTCCGTGCGTGACGGCCGGCTCCTGCTCTGCCAGCACGGCACCTGGCACGACCTTGGCGCCGTGCGCGACATGCCCATCACGCTCGATGGACGCGCGCAGCACAACATCGCCAACGCCGCGGCGGCAGCGTTGCTGGCCAGCCTCGTGGGAGTGCCACCGGACAGCATTCGCACCGCCTTGTCCACATTCGGCACGAGCCCGTCGGACAATCCGGGCCGCCTCATGGTGCGGGACGTGGGCGGCGTCACACTCGTGATGGACTACGCACACAATCCGGATGGCATGACGTCACTGTGCCGGACCGCGGCATCACTCCCGGCGCGTCGTCGGCTGCTGTTGTTGGGGCAGGCCGGGAATCGCGACGATGCGCAGGTGCGCGCGCTCGCGGCGGCGGCGTGGCACACGCAGTCGTTCGAGCGCGTGATCCTCAAGGAAATGCCGGCGATGCTGCGCGGGCGTTCGACCGGCGAAGTCCCGTTGCTGTTGTCCGACGCATTGCGTGCGGCTGGCGCACCGGCTTCGGCCATCAGCGTTGCACAGGGTGAATACGAAGGCGTGCGCGAGGCCCTGGAGTGGGCGTGTCGGGGCGACCTGCTCGTGCTCGGCCTGCATGTCGAGCGCCGGCGCGTCCTGGAACTGGTCGGCGTGCTGGTCGAACGCGGTTGGGTGGCCGGCGAGCCGCTGACCGCATAAATTGGAGCGCGCGATGCTGCGCCGCGATCTGCCAACTCCTTTTCGAGAGGCTCTGATGCCTGCTGTGAACGCACGAACTGGATTCCCCACCAGGTTCCTGGTCACGACGCTGGTGCTGGGCGCCGTGACGGCAACCCTGGCGGCGGCACGTCCTGCCACCAACAGGACGCCGGCCACGACCGCCGCCGGCCTGACCT
>CAZPON010000424.1:0-2883 GCA_964588045.1 uncultured Gemmatimonas sp. | reverse complement strand
GGTCAGGGGTTCGAGCCCCCTCAGCTCCATGAATCGATACGGGGTCGTGTAGCGATCGACACGGGTTTGTGACCCCAGGGAACAATGATCGTCGTAGGTTGTAGAAGGATTGAAGCCCGCCGCTGTTCGGTAGGACGGAGAGTTCCAATGACAGCGCGCGTGGCACCTGCGTGAAGACCCCCGAGGGCAAAGGCCCGGCGGGGGTTTTCTATTGCGGCCACATCAGGGAAGAGGGGCGAGCCGGCGAGGGTAGTGCGGCTATCGCGTGGCGGCGATGTCGGCGCGCATGGCGGCAAAGGCCTCGGCGAGAAAGCGGTTGGTGTCGACTTCCGCCTTTTCGGCGAATTCGCTTACGGCGGTGAAGCCCAGGTTGCCGAGGAACCGCATGATCGCGCTTTCGCGAACGGCCATGGCGAGCGAGCGGCTGAAGATGGTGTGCCCTTCGGCGCCCTTCACGAAGCCGACGCGTACCTGAACGCCGGGCCCGGCGAACGGCCGCTCGAGTGATGAACTCATGAGCTGTTCGGCCAGCAACGGCAGGTCCCACTCGGGCTCGCGCGTGAAACGCATGGACCACGAGCGGTCTGCCGGGGCGTTCACGTGCACGAATTCACCGACCAGGTTGCGAAGCCCGATGGTGAAGAGCGACGCCTTCACCGACCCGTCGATCTGCAGCGCGAGGGTGTCCGGCATGCGCCGCGCGATCCCGGTGAGCGGCTGCAACTCGCCGCTGCGGCTGCGGAAGCGCAGCACCAGTCGTGAATGCGCAGACTCGGCGTCGAAGTAGAGGCCGCCGGCGCGATCGATGAGGCGGAAGCGGTACGTCGACGGGGTGAAGTACTTGCGCACGAACTTCGCCATCTCGGGGAACTCGACGTGCAGGCGTTCGTCACTGCTGAGGATGTGCAACGCCACCAGCGTGGAGCCGTCGGCCTGTCGCGCCGTGACGACCGAATCGATGCTGAACAGGCGCCCGACTGCGAGTGCGGTGCGGGGGAACGCGGTCCGATAGTCGGCCCGCACCTCTGCCGGTGCGCGCTCGGCCGATGCGAACAGCGCGCGCGCAATGTCCGTGGCACGCTGCGGGGGAAGCGCGCCGACCGCGTGCTCGACCGAGGTCATCCAGTGCCAGTCGCCACGCCGGTCGAGTTGCCGCAGGTGCACGAGGTCGCGCGCGTCGCCGGTGCGCACGGGCTCCGGCACGCGCGCGAGCGCGGTGTACGTGAACCGGCCGTTCGTCATGGCGCCAGCGACATCGAGATCGCGCTCGGCAGCGCCGCTGCGCGTCGTGCGCATGGCCGTCCACAGCGCCGTATCGCGCACCAGCTTCGAGGGGGCGAACGCATACCGCGCAATGCGCAGGCGGGACTGCGCGAACTTTGGTGTGCGCAGGACGTTCGTGAACCGGTCCTCCAGGGCGGAGGCGAGTGCCTCGCCGTTCGCTTTCGCCGATGCCGCGTCGGGCCCATAGGCCAGCGTGGCCGCGCGGCATCCCCCCGACGCCAGCACAGTGGCAACGGCGAGGAGTGTCCACGAGGCGGTGCGGGTCATGAAAGAAGAATGGCACCGGGTTAGCTTTCCGTGCACCTCACCTCGTATCCCAACGTGTCCGAAACCCACTCCGATCCCACCGCCACCGCGCCGCGTCGCGATTTCATCCGCGAGCTGGTGGCCGACGACGTCGCCACCGGCCGATTTGGCCGCCCGCCCGCCACGCGCTTCCCGCCCGAGCCCAACGGCTTCCTGCACATGGGGCATGCCAAGTCCATCTGCCTGAACTTCGGCATCGCACGGGAGTTCGGTGGCACCTGCAACCTGCGCTTCGACGACACCAATCCTGCGACGGAAGACGTCCGGTACGTGGAGGCGATCAAGCGCGATGTGCAATGGCTGGGGTTCCAGTGGGATGGCGAGTACTACGCATCGGACTACTTCGAGAAGCTCTACGAGATCGCCGAGTCGTTGGTGTCGCGCGGCAAGGCGTATGTCGATTCGCAGAACGAGCGGGAGATCCGCGAGGGGCGCGGCACGGTCACCACGCCGGGCACCGCCAGTCCGTTCCGCGACCGCAGCGTCGGGGAGAACCTCGACCTGCTGCGTCGCATGCGTGCCGGCGAGTTTCCCGACGGCGCCCATGTGCTGCGTGCGAAGATCGACCTCGCGCACCCGAACATGATCATGCGCGACCCGTTGCTGCTGCGCATCCGTCACGCGCATCACTACCGGCGCGGCAACGACTGGTGCATCTACCCGCTGTACGATTTCGCGCACGGGCTGAGTGACGCCATCGAGGGCATCACGCGGTCGCTGTGCACGCTGGAATTCAAGGACAGCCGCGACATCTACGACTGGCTCGTGTCCGAAGCGGGCTTCGTGAATCCGCCCACGCAGATCGAGTTCGCGCGGCTGGAGCTCGACTACACCGTGCTCAGCAAGCGCAAGCTGCTGCGACTGGTGAATGATGGACACGTGAGCGGGTGGGACGATCCTCGCATGCCGACCATTGCCGCGTTGCGGCGTCGTGGCGTGCGTCCCGATGCCATTCGCGCCTTTGCCGATGCGGCGGGTGTCACGCGCAACAAGCAGCGCGTGGAGATCGGCATGTTCGAGCATACAGTGCGCGATGATCTCAACATGATCGTGCCGCGCGTGCTGTGCGTCGTGCATCCGGTGAAGGTGGTGCTCACCAACTATCCCGAGGGGCAGGTCGACGAGCTGGACGCGTCGTACTACCCGCATGACGTGCCGCTCACCGGCACGCGCAAGCTGCCGTTCTCGCGCGAGCTGTGGATTGAGCGCGACGACTTCATGGAAGAGCCGCCGAAGAAGTTCTTCCGTCTCGCGCCGGGACGTGAAGTGCGGCTGCGCTACGGCTACCTGATC
>CAZPON010000423.1:0-2900 GCA_964588045.1 uncultured Gemmatimonas sp. | reverse complement strand
TCGATGTCGTAAGGATGGAGCCGGTTCGGCCGCGCTTCATGCAGGGTTACTTAAAGTTGGTAACTGTCGCCAGTCGTAAATAAAAAACTATCGTAATATTTTACTTTGTCGAGTTCCCTGTCGGTCAGAATTTCGTCGTGACGCATCCGCCACATCGGGTCATTCCGGCAAGAACCGCCGTTTCCTTCCTCGGCAATACTTGCCGATCGACTGAAGACCAGCCTTGTCGAGCCGTTGTCGAAGCGATCGTAAGCTATTGAAGGTCAATGCTTTGCCTGACAAGTGCGTGCTTGCCACGGACTGGTACGGTCCCTGCCTAAGTAGGTGGCCAGAGTCGCGCCCACCCGCGACACCATCCCACCACCCAGCCCCAGACCGAATCCGATGTCCCACCAGATGGTCATCGACCTCTCCCGCCACGCGATCATCACCGCCCTGATGATCGCCGCACCCATGCTGCTCATCGCGCTGGGGGTGGGACTGGTGGTCAGCATCATCCAGTCCGTCACCCAGATCCAGGAACAGACGCTGACCTTCGTGCCCGAGCTGATCCTCGTGGGTGGGGCCTTCATCATTGGCCTGCCCTGGTTGCTGCAGGTGCTGGTCCAGTACACGACCCAGCTCATCCGCGGCATCCCCGCGATGGTCGCCTGAGTGCTGCGGCTGCGGAGCGCGTCGTGAATTCGTTCGGGCTTCCGGACTTCTTTGCCCCCGGCGTCGCGGCAGCCTGCGTGCTGACCGCGTTGCGCGTGGGCGGCCTGCTGCTGGTGGCGCCCGCGTGGTCGGCCAAGTCCGTCCCGATGCGCCTGCGCTCGGTGCTGCTGGTGCTCTTCGCCATCCTGCTCCTCCCCGCCGCCAAGGCCAACGTCGATCTCGCGACGCTGCGCATCACACCGGCCACGTTCCTGGCCGAAACGGGTGTGGGCTTCATGATCGGCATGTCGGGCGCGCTGGTGATCGCCGCCGCCGAGTTCGCGGGTGAACTCATGACGACATCGATCGGCCTCTCCGGCGCGGCGATTTTCGATCCCATCAACAACACACAGGGCGCGGTGCTGCAGCAGTTCATGCAGCTCATGTCGCTGGTCGTCGTGCTCATCAGCGGCGGCCACATCATCATGCTGCAAGCGGTCGCCCAGAGCTTCGTTGCGATGCCACTCGGCGCACCCATCGACCTGGGCGCCGGCGCCTGGGCACTGGTCGCCGCCGGCAAGTCGATCTTCCTGACCGGTGTGCAGTTCGCCGCGCCGGTCATTGCTGCCGTGCTGCTGCTCAACCTGGCGCTCGCCGTGCTCGGACGCGCCGCGCCGCAGCTCAACATCATGACGGTGGCGTTCCCGCTGCAGATCGGGGTGGGCCTCGTCACGTTCGCCGGTTCGCTCGCGCTCGTGGTGCACGCCATGAGCGACTGGACGCCGGGTTTCGCCAGCACGCTCGAGGCGCTCGCGCGCGCGTCGTCGGTCGCGAGGGTGCGCTGACATGGCCGAAAACGACTCCGGCGAAAAAACAGAAGCCCCAACTGGTAAACGCGTCGAGGAAGCGCGCGAGAAAGGGCAGATCGCCAAGAGCCCCGAGCTCACGACCGCTGCGTTCCTGTTCGGCTCCACGGTCACGCTGTCGTTTGCCGGCCCGCCGCTCTGGCGCTTCCTGCTCGACACGATGGGACAAGGGCTCGCCACGTCCTTCAATGAAGAGCGTGCCGGCATCTCCGCCATTCCGTGGCTGCAGACGCTCGGCTTCCGCGCGATCGTCGCCATGCTCGGGTTCGTCGGCGCGATGGCCGTGATCGCGATTTCCGTCCAGGCCGCGCAGGCCGGCGGCATCATCACGACGAAGGCGCTCGCCCCGAACTTGCAGCGTATCAACCCGATGTCCAACCTCGGGCGCATTGCCGGCAAGCAGGCGTGGGTCGAGCTGGCCAAGTCGGTGCTCAAGATGCTCATCGTGAGCTGGGCCGTGTACGGCACGCTCCGCGACGCATGGCCCGCCATCCAGGGCCTCGCCCTCGAATCCCCGCTCGCGTTGATGGACATCGTGCGCCAGTACGGCGTCGGCATGCTCCGGAACGCCGGGCTGCTGTTCCTCGCCCTCGCCGCCGCCGACTACGCGTGGCAGCGCTGGAGCACGCACGAGAAGCTCAAGATGACGAAGCAGGAAGTGAAGGACGAGATGAAGTCGCAGGAAGGCAACGCGGAAATGAAGAGCCGCCGCCGCCAGGTGGGACGCGAGCGCATCCGTCGCCAGATGTTCGCCGCCGTGCCGAAGGCCGATGTGGTGATCGTGAACCCGGTGCACATCGCCGTCGCCATCAAGTACGACGTCACGGTGGCACCCGCACCGATGATCGTCGCCATCGGCCAGCGCAAGATCGCGCTGCGCATCAAGGAACTGGCCTTCCAGCATGGCGTGCCGGTGATCGAGAACATCCCCCTCGCCCGCGCGTTGTTCGCGTCCTCCAAGGTGGGCACGATGATTCCCGTCGAGATGTACCTCGCCGTGGCCGAGGTGCTGGCATTCGTGATGCGCCAGCGCGAGAAGCTCGGCACCAGGTGGCGTGGCACGGTGGCCGCATGAGGCACGCACGATGACCGCTGCCACCATGCCGATGGCGTTCGACGCGCCCGATACGCGCAAGCGTTCGGAAGTCGCGCTCGCGCTTGCCGTCGTCTTCATTCTCGCCTTGATCGTGGTGCCGCTGCCGCCGGTACTGCTCGACCTGTGCCTGGCGGCCAGCATCGGGCTGTCGCTGGTCGTGCTGCTGGTGTCGCTCTACACCACCAACCCGCTCGACTTCAGCAGCTTCCCCGCACTGCTGTTGCTGCTCACGCTGTTCCGCATCGGCCTCAACGTCTCGTCGACGCGCCTGATCCTCACGCACGGACATGCGGGCAAGGTCATCG
>CAZPON010000422.1:0-2902 GCA_964588045.1 uncultured Gemmatimonas sp. | reverse complement strand
TGCCCGACCTGCTCCGCAGCGTCCCCGGATTCACCACGCGCGACCAGCAGTCGGGCACCGTCTGTGCGGGCGAAGCCGCAATCGCCGGCGCACCCACCACCGAGACGTGCGCCGGAAGCGTGTTCACGGCCTGCTCGGTCCGCGTGGCCGACACGACGACGGCCCCCAGCGTGGAGCGCTTGATGCTATCGGGCTTTTCCTGCGCGAACACCGTGGACGCCGGCAGCGCGATCCAGGCGCCAACGACCACGGCTCGAACGTGATTTCTACGGGTTCTTGCTACAAAGTGTCGCATTGATGTATCGATAGTGTTTTTTAAATGCCGCTACTTCCGTGCGGAATCGCTTGCCACCAGAAAGCTCGAATCCCACACCTGTTCGATGGTCACCGTGTGTTCCATCAGCTTGCTCGCGCGAGCCCACGCCTGATACTCGTCGATGCTCGCCCAGTTGATGCGCGAATCCTCGCGGAACGATGGCCAGCACGCATCCCGGATAATGTCTTCCGGGTCTCCCGTGGCCTTGGCGATGATCTCGATGTTCCTCGGCGTCTTCCCTTGCCGGAACTGCGCGACACCACGCCGGTAGCCGCGAATGAACCGGACACCCAGGTCGTGATCGGCCTTGAGCAGGCGATCCGAGAACGCGATCACTCCCCACTGCAACTCGGGAGTCGCCTGCTGCCCCGAGAGCCAGCGGCGCCCGATCTTGGAGAGCCGGGACAGCGTCGGTTCGGTCGCCGAGATCGCGTCGATCGCACCCGATTCGAGCGACCCGGCCATGACGACCTCGGGCAGATTCACCGTTTCGATGCCCTCGAGCGGGATGTTTCGCATCGCAAGCAGGCGCTCGGCAATGTAACGACCAGGACTATCCGTTCCGGTGCGCATGCGCTTGATGGGCGGCGAGCCGGCGGTATCGAGTCCCTTTCGCAGCACGATGCCGTAGTAGGTGCAGCCTTCCGCCGGCAAGTACCCTTGGTCGGCCACGGCGCGAATGGGCGCATGCTGCGCAATGGCCGACAGGAAACCCGCCGTCATCGGACCTGGCCGCACGTCGAGGTCACCCGTCACCAGCGCGACAAGCGTTTCTTGCGGGCGCATGGCCGGCACGAATTCGATGTCCAGCCCCTCGTCACGAAAGAATCCCTCCGCGTCGGCGATCATGAGCGGCGCCTGACTCAGATGGTGCTGAATACTCACGCGCAGCTTGCGCAGCGGCGCGTTCGACGTCGCCCCGGCGCTCTTGTCCCGCTCGCTGCCTGCGCATCCGATCGCCGAGACGCCGGCCAGCAGCAATGCCCACACGATCCGATGCCGCATCACGTTCGTCCTGCGCTGATGTCAAGCGGCAGGAGCTTGCCGCGATTCGTGATTTTCGGTGCCTCGCGACGGATGCGCAGCGTTCCCGCTTGCCGAAACGTGGCCTGCGCCGACAGTCCGCCCGCGCCCGCATGCGCCAGCGCCTCCAGCACCACCTCGATGGCGGCCGCTTCGTCGTCGAGGGTCACCGACGGCGACACGCGCAACGTGAGCCGCGTGAACCCGCGCTCGTCTTCCTCTTCGACAAACTGATAGTCCAAGGCGCTGCCCCCGAACCGTGCTGGCAGGAGTTCATCGAGAATCCGTTCCATGTCGCTGCCCACGAGCGTCACGCCTTCACCCGTGAGTTTGCGGAAGCTGCGAATATCGCGGATATGCTCCGGGAATCCCAGCGATTCCCAGCGACAGCCGCACGGACGCGTGTCCACCGTGCCGTAGTCGTCGGACTCGACGTTGAACAACAGCTTGGGCGACGTCGGCAGCAGGCTCGTGTAGCAGAACGCCGAGACTTCCATGTCGAAGCCGGGCACCGTGCGAGGCGCCTGGATCATCGCCAGGTGATCACGCATGAAGTGCTGGTCGTTGGGGCTGTCGGCGTGCAGACAGGACGTCCCGACCTGGCCCACCTCGCTGAACGCATAGCTCGAGCGGAAGGTGGCACCAGAACTTTCGATCTGCGAGACCTTGGCCGGCGTTGGTGGTTCTCCGCCGCCGCGCAGCACGGTGCCGCGAAGGTCGATACCGGCCTCCCTGGCGGCGACCGCAATGCGCAGCACGCGACTCACCGATGCATGGATCGTGCATGCGCCGTGTCGCGCCACCTGCGCGTGTGCCCACTGCGCGAGCACGACCGCCTGATCGAACGGGAGGTACTTCGGCCACGCCACCTTGGCTCCGGCAAGGCGGGCCGTCGCCAGCGCGGCACTGGTGGCAAGCCGGAATCGCCAGGGATTGTCCTTGCGCGCCGTGAACCAGTGCGTGGCGTCGCCACCGGCGGCCGCCTGCAAGAGGACACCCTTCAGTCCACCGCCAGGCGGAATGTCCGACCAGTTCGCGGCCGGGACTCCGCGAATGCCCTGTACGTCGCGCACCATGATCCGCCCGGGCAACAACGCCTCGAAATGCTCGAGATCCAGCAGCACACGCCGGCCCGTGCCGGTGCTGCCGCCGGTGGTGGTGGCGTAGTAGCGACCCGACGTGGGATTGTCGAAATCCGAAGCGGACGCGTGTATAGTCACGCTGCCACGCACGATCGGCTGCAGTCCCTTGAATTCCTCGAAGCTGATGTACACGCCGTTGCGTCGCAGTTGCCTCAGGGCGCCCTCGAGCCCATCGCGCCCGACCAGTTCACGCAGGTCCGCCAGCGAGCAGCCCGCCATCTCCATCAGCGCGCGATACGGACTGCGCGGATTGCCGAATACGCTGCGCTCGATGACGGCGAGGAAATTGCGCTCGCGATGGCGCAGCCGGTCCTGGATGATGGCCATCGCCTCCGGGAGCGTCATGTTTCGGCGCACGAAGCGCGGAATTCCGGCCAGGAACCCGGCGAATGCCCGCAGCTCCGACGCGAAATCGTCCCGT
>CAZPON010000421.1:0-2905 GCA_964588045.1 uncultured Gemmatimonas sp. | reverse complement strand
GAGCGTCTGACTCTGGATCAGAAGGTTCCAGGTTCGAAACCTGGAGGGGCAACTTGAAGCCCACCAACGACTTACAACGTTGGTGGGCTTCTGTGTGAAAATGACAACAATGGGGAAAACAATGGAGGTTATTTCCGTTCCTACCCTCCGAGGACACCAACCCGGCGGCGTTTTGCGCCTCGACGGCGAAATCTTCGAGGGGGGCGGCCATGTGGAAGCATGGCACGGCGTGTTGCGTGAAATCGATAACGCGGAGGTGGTCTCCGTGCTGGCGAGGTCGGCCCGACCTCTTAGCTTTGAATCATGGCTCTGCATTTTGACGAAAGGAAAGCCACTCAACTGGTCGCCCGCTTGCTGAAGCGAGCGGGTGGTCAGCTCAATGTGCTCAAGCTGGTGAAGCTCGCGTATCTGGCGGAGCGTCGCGCCTTGGTCGAGAGTGGACGTCCCATCACCTTCGATCGATTCGTTGCGATGCCGCACGGTCCGGTTGTCAGCGCAACGCTGAACCTGATCAACGATGAGCCGGATCCGCGAAGCCTCGGCTACTGGAACCAGTTCATTTCCGAGCGCGTCGGTCACGACGTGGCACTCAGGGCGGATCCCGGTGTCGGCGCACTCTCGCGTTTCGAGCTCTCCGTGATCGACGGAGTCTACGACGACTTCGGGCACATGGACCGGTTTGCACTGCGTGATCTCACCCATGCTCTACCGGAATATCGCGATCCGGAAGGCTCGTCGCTTCCGATCCACATCCGCGACGTGCTCGAAGCCGAGGGATACAGCGAAGACGAAGTGCTCGAGGTCGAGTTGCGGCTACAGCACGAGTCGGATATTGCTGTCGCGCTGAGCGGGTGATCTTTTCGCCGGGTGACTTGCTCAGGATCCCGGACGCCCGATCCGGTGTTCATTGCTGGGTGTTGCTTCTCGTCGTGCGCGACGATACGCAGGTGATCGGCGCAATGCGTGTGACGGAGCGAGGCCACACCGATAAGACGGTCTTGGTCGTATCGACGTTGTCCAAATGGGTATCCGGCGGCCGCGCGACGATGCTGGCTCCGCTCGATGCTGACGTTCTCAAGCGCGCGGTTGACGGTGCTTGTCGTTCCTCTCGAACGCCGAACGACATGAAGGCCATGCTCGGATGTTTGACGGAGTAAGCGTGCCGTTATTCATAAGTCATTGCTGTCACATAACTTAGCGCGGAATAGTGTCGCAGCGTCGCGCAGCGTATTGGCTCTGCTGGAACAATCGCAACCCGTCGCAGTAGGAGGACGCGGGAGCGGCGTCAATCACCCGCGCTGTCAGACCATTCTGGCAGCTTTGCCCAATGCCAGCGACGTCGGGACGACCGATGGTACCAGAGCCGAGCCTGTACGGGTTTCGGAGCTCGCGCTGGATCGCAACTCGACGACGGGTTGAGCGACAACGACGGTTGTCGTGCCGGAATTTCCAATTCACCCCGTACGGGGAAGACTGTGATAAAGTCAGGTCATGCAACCGCTCGCGCGCGTATCGCGCAGCGGCATCTTCAGTTTGCGTCATCAATTCGCGCGGTCATGTGGACCGCCGTTGTTTCGATAGGCAGTGCGTTCCTGGCGTCGTGCGGCGGTGGTGGTGATACAACGACTGCCCCGTCGCCGGTGCTGACGACGATCGCCGTCACGTTGTCGCCGGCATCCGTGCAGGCGGGTCAGGTCGCGAGCGCGAGCGCGACCGGCCGGGATCAGAACGGGGCGACCATGGCCACGGGCGTGGTCACGTGGTCGTCCGCTGATCCCAACGTCGCAACCATTGGCGCAAACGGTGCCATTGCGACGGTGGCTCCAGGTACGGTCTCCATCACCGCGAGCGCGTCCGGTCGTCAAGGACAAGCGACGCTCACCGTGATCGCGGGGCCGCCGGCATCGATGTCGGCGGCAGGCCCCGCGACGCTGACTGGTCAAGCCGGTTCCGCCGTTGCGTCACTGCCGTCGGTGGTCGTCCGCGATGCGAACGGGTTTCCGGTGGCCAACACCACCGTCACATTCGCGGTCACGTCTGGCGACGGAAGTATCGCCAGCACAACGTCCACGACGAATGCGCAAGGTATCGCGACACTCGCCGGTTGGACGTTGGGCCCTGCGGTGGGAACGAACATGGTCGCGGCGAACCTCGGTTCGCTGACACCGGTAACGTTCACCGCGGTCAGCATGGCCGGTCCTCCGGCAAGCATCATGGCGAACAGCGCCACGACGCAAACGAGGACAGTGGGCCGAGCGGTCACGATCGTGCCGTCGGTGGTGGTGAAGGATGCTTTCGGGAATCTCGCGGCGAACGCCAGTGTGACGTTCACAGTCACGAGTGGTGGCGGCGCCGTGACGGGTTCGACGGCCATCGCCAACGCGCAAGGTATCGCAACCGTCGGAAGCTGGACGGTTGGCACAACGGCCGGCACGAATTCGCTCACCGCGACATCGGGTGCGTTGACGCCGGTCACGTTCACTGCCTCGGGGACGGCGGACGTGCCGGCACAGCTCTCGTTCGTGGCCGGACTGAATCAGAGCGCAACCGTGGCGACCGCGGTCGCGGTCGCACCAAGTGTCCGCGTCGCGGACCTCTATGGAAACGTCGTCGTCGGAGCCTCGGTGCAATTCGCCGCGACGCAGGGCGGCGGTTTGGTGGCGGGCGCATCGCGCCTCTCCGGCAGTGACGGGACCGCGACTGTGGGCGGTTGGACGTTGGGCACGGTCGCGGGCACGAACGCCTTGTCGGCGAGCGTGTCCGGAGCACCGGTCGCCGCCGTCACTGCCATGGGCCTCGCCGGTCAACCAGTCCTGTACGGATTCGTGGCGGGACAGGGACAAATCGAAGTGGCCGGCAGTACCACGACAACAGTTCCGGCAGTGGGTGCGGTGGATCAGTATGC
>CAZPON010000420.1:0-2908 GCA_964588045.1 uncultured Gemmatimonas sp. | reverse complement strand
CCCGACACGGGGCCGTTCACGACGACATTGACCGCGGTTTCCCCGCGCACCTGATCGCGCCCGATACCGGCGGCGAAACCCATCAGCATGAACCGCTTGCTGGCCACCAGCCGCAGCGTCGACGTCGACACCTGCAAGTCGTGCACGGCAAGCGTGTCGTCGCCGGGCGTGTAGTGGAAATTGAGACTGGGGATGCCGCGCCGCAGCCAGCTCACGCTGATGCCCGGCACGAACGCCGATTCCTGCAAGGCGCCGACGCGCAGGCCGTACGACAACGCCAGCGGCCGCGCCTCCTTGGGCTTCAGGCTGAAGTCACCGGCGCTGATGCCCGGCACACCGGCGGCACCAAGCAGCAGGTCGATGCCTCCGATGTTGGTGATACCCATCGGGAACCCGGCCCACACGCCAATGGCCGCGTCCAGCGACGGAACGGGCACGGGGAAGCGCTTCGCGCCGAACTGGTCGCCGGACGCCGGTCGATCGATGGACAACGGCACATCGGTGGTGGGGATCCCGCCATCCACCGCCGACATGCGAAAGCTCAGCGTGCGCTTGCCCCAGCCGCCAAGCGTTCCGCCCTCCCCGAGGACGTGATTGCCGCCGGCCAGTGCCACGCCAACCTGCGGGACCATGAACGCGAAAAGATCAGCGGCTTTACGACAGGCGTCGGCGCCACCGGCCACCGGGACGACGCAGGCGGGCGGTGTATCCTGCGCGCGCGCCACCGAAGCGGCGACGAGCAGGCAGGCCACAACCCATCGGATCACGCCACCACGCCGTCGAAGCGAACCTTGCCGGAACCGGGCACGAGCGAGCCCAACTCCCAGGCCGCGATACCGCACGCGTCGGCCCGCTGCAACACATGCCGTGCATTGTCCTTCGACGTGATCACGACCATGCCCACACCCATGTTGAAGGCCCGGTACATCTCGAGGCGCGGGACGGCGCCTGCTTCCTCGAGTACCCGGAACCACGACGGGATGGTCCATGTGCTGCTGATCACATTCGCATCGAGCGATTCAGGCAGCGCGCGATTCAGGTTTCCCGGCAATCCGCCACCGGTGATGTGCGCCATGGCGTGAATATGACCCAGCACGGGCTGCAGGCACGACAGGTACGACCGGTGCACCTTGAGCATGATGTCGGCCACACTGGCGCCCCCGGCATCCGGATACGGATCGTGCGGCGACAGACGCAGGCGATCGCTGATGATGCGACGGGCCAGCGAGTAGCCATTGGTATGCAGGCCATCGCTGGCCAGTGCGATGAGCACATCCTCCGGTTGCACGCGTGCGCTGCCCAGCACCGCATCTTCTTCCACGATGCCGACAATGAAGCCGGCCAGGTCGTAGTCGGGTGGCGTGTACACGCCCGGCATCTCGGCCGTTTCTCCGCCGATGAGCGCGCAGCCGTTCTCGCGGCAACCGGCCGCCACACCCGCCACGACATCCTCGACAACGGACGGTTCGAGCTTGCCGAACGCCACGTAGTCGAGGAAGAACAGCGGCGTCGCGCCCTGCACCAGGATGTCGTTGGTGCAGTGATTGACGAGACAGTGTCCGATCGTGTCGTGACGCCCGCTTTCGATGGCGAGCCTGATCTTGGTGCCCACGCCGTCGGCGCTCGCCACGAGCAGCGGCGCACGGTATCCCCCGGGCACGCGAAACATGCCGCCGAATCCGCCGAACGCCCCGCGCGCACCCGCCGTCATCGTCGACTGCACCAGCCGCGCGAGGCGATGCTTGGCGTCGTCGGCAGCATCGATGTCGACACCGGCCGAGCGATAGTCCATCGGCACCCCGCCCGCGTCCGTCACGTCGACAGGTCCGCGTCGAAGGCCACCAGTTGGCGGAACTCACGGACACGCGTGTCGATATCCTCACGCGTGATCTCGAGCAGCCGCGTGTTCGAGAACTTCTCGACCGCAAAGGAGCCCATCGCCGACCCGACCACGACGGCCCGGCGCATCGACCGTTCGCTGAGATCGCCGGTGGACGCGAGGTAGCCGATGAAACCGCCGGCGAACGAGTCACCGGCACCCGTGGGATCGAACACGGATTCGAGCGGATACGCCGGTGCGAAGAACACGCTGTCCCGGGTGAACATGAACGCGCCATGCTCGCCCTTCTTGATGAGCACGTGCTTCGGCCCACGATCCAGGATCCAGTGTGCCGCGTGCACGAGGTTGGTGTGCTCGGTGAGCTGCCGCGCCTCGCCGTCGTTGAGCGTGATGAGGTCGACCCGCTTCAGGAGCTCCAGCAATTCGGGCCGCCGCGACTCGATCCAGAAGTTCATCGTGTCACACGCCACCAGTCGCGGCGTCTCGACCTGGTCGAGCACCTGCAGTTGCAGTCGCGGATCGATGTTGGCGAGAAATACGAATGGCGCCTTTCGGAACTGCGCCGGGATCTTGGGATGAAAGTGCGAGAAGACGCCGAGGTGCGTCTCGAGCGTCTCGGCCGCGTTCAGGTCGTGGCGATAGCGGCCGCGCCAGCGAAAGCTGCTGCCCTTGGCGCGCTCCAATCCCGCGAGGTCGACGCCGCGCTGCGCGAGCGGCTCGAGCCGGTCGACGGGATAGTCGTCGCCCACGACGCCGACCAGTTGCACAGGCGTGAAGTGCGATGCGGCCGACGAAAAGAAGGTGCCGGATCCGCCGACGACGTCATCGGCACGACCGAATGGTGTCTCGACCGAATCGAGGGCAACCGAGCCGACGACAAGGACGGGGTTGGCGTCGCTGACGCTCACATGCGCTCCGGCGCGGAAAGTCCGAGGATGCGCAGCCCGGCCGCGAGGCCGAGTTGCGTGGCACGCGCCAGCACGAGGCGGGCGCGGGTGATGGCCTCGGGTTCGCCGAGGACGTGGTGCTTGTGATACCAGGTGTGCGCGGTGCGCGCCGTCTCGAGCA
>CAZPON010000419.1:0-2928 GCA_964588045.1 uncultured Gemmatimonas sp. | reverse complement strand
CCGAGCGCACCCGCGAGATCGGCATCCGCAAGGCACTGGGTGCAAAGCGTCGCGACATCCTGATGCAGTTCCTCATCGAGGCGTCGACCCTCGGCACGGTCGGCTCGGCCATCGGCGTGGCGCTCGGCATCCTGCTGGCGCAGTTGCTGGCAGCGGCCACACCGTTGCCGGCAAGCGTCGCGCCGTGGTCGATCGTCGTGGGTGTCGCACTCGGTGCCGGCGTCGGCATTGTGTCCGGCGTCTATCCGGCAAGCCGCGCCTCGCGGCTCGATCCCATCACGGCACTGCGGCAGGAATAGGCGTGTTCGCCCCGTCGCTGTTTTCCGTCACCGAAGGCGTGCGCATCGCGATCGATGCCTGCCGCGCCAACAAGGTGCGCGCCGGACTGACGATCCTTGGCATCGCCGTCGGCGTGTTCGTCGTGGTCGCCATTTCCGCCGCGATCCACGGCATCAACCAATCGGTGGCGCGCGACTTTGCGGCGACCGGCCCGACGACGTTCTTCGTTTCGCGCTATCCCATTTCCTTCGAAGCGTGCGACGGGTCGGAAAGCACCTGTGCATGGCTGCGCAATCCGCCCATCCGCGTCAGCGAAGTGGAGGCGTTGCGTCGGCTGTCGACGGTGGACGTCGTCGGCGAGCGTCTCGACTGGTCGGCGGCAGCGCGCTATCGCGACCGGGCGCTCCCGGGCGTAAGCGTGGAGGGCTATTCGGCCGAGTGGACCACGATCAGCGCGCCGGAGGTGTATCCCGGACGGGCGTTTACGTCGGCCGAGGCGCGCACCGGAGCGCGGGTGGCCGTGATCTCCACGCTGATGGTCGAGCGGCTGTTCGGCGAGTCCGACCCCATCGGCAAGTCGATGGCGCTCAATGGCGTGCCGTTCGAGGTGATCGGTGTCTACAAGGACAACGCCAGCTTCCTGTCCGGCGGCGAGCGGCCCAAGGCCGTGGTGCCGGTGCAGGCGCTCATTCGCTACCTCGGCGCACGGGCGAGCGGCATTGCGCTCGCGGTCAAGCCGCGCGCTGACGTGACGCGCGACATCGTGGTGGACGATGTGACGGCCGCCCTGCGCGGACAGCGCGGCCAGCGGCCGGCGGAAGAGTCGTCGTTCGCCATCATCACGCAGGACAAGCTGTTCGAGGTCTACAACAAGGTGTTCGGCATGTTCTTCCTGGTGATGATCGCACTCTCGGGCGTCGGGCTGATCGTCGGCGGCGTGGGCGTGGTGGCGATCATGATGATCTCGGTGACGGAACGCACGCGCGAGATCGGCGTGCGCAAGGCGCTGGGCGCGACGCGCATCACGATCCTGTGGCAGTTCCTGGTGGAAGCAGTCACGCTCACCGGCATCGGTGGCGCCATCGGGTTGTTCATCGGCTGGCTCGCCGCGCTCGCCATTCGCAGTTACTCCCCCATCGAAGCGTCGATTCCTCCGCTGGCCGTCGTGGTCGCGCTGGGCGCCAGCGCGGTGACGGGCGTCCTGTTCGGCCTGCTCCCCGCGTCGCGCGCCGCGCGACTCGATCCGGTCGAAGCCCTGCGTCACGAATAGCGGAGACCGCGTGCCGTTTCTGGAAGCTGTCCGTCTCGCCCTCGGCACGATTCGCGTGCAGAAGCTCAAGAGCTTCTTCACGCTCATCGGGGTCACGATCGGCGTGATGTTCCTCATTGCCGTCGTGTCGATCGTCGAGGGCATGAGCCGGTACGTCGAGGAAGACTTCGCCGGGAAGCTGTTCGGCGTGAACACGTTCACGCTGCGTCGCTGGAACGACTTCAACACCGACGACAACCTCGACTGGCGCGAGATCATGCGCCGCCCGCGACTCTTTCCCGTGGACGCGGAGCTGGTGCGCGCCGCCCTGCCCCCGGGCTCGCAGTCGGCCATCACGAGCGAGACCTTCATGAAGGCCAACTCGCCGTTCAACCGTCCGCGCGACGTGCAAGCCGTGGCCACCGAGGCGTCCTACTTCACGATCAAGAAGTTCAACGTCGAACGCGGGCGCGCCTTCGGCCCGCAGGAAGTGGCGGCGGGTTCACGCGTCATCGTGATCGGCGTCGAGGTGGCGGAGCATTTCTTCAAGGCGCTCGATCCGATCGGACGCGAGCTGCGACTGAACGGCGTGCCGTACGAGGTCATCGGCGTGGTGGAGAAGCAGGGATCGGTGTTCGGCTTCTCACTCGATCGACTGGCCATCGCGCCGTACACGAGCCCCCTGTCCCGCGCGATCCGGCCGGCGGGTGACATCGAAAGCATGGTCGTGCAGGCGGCAACGGCAGACCTGGTGGTGGAAGGCATGGACGTTGCGCGCGAAGTACTGCGGGCCGCGCGTCGCATGCCGCCCGGCAAGGCCGACAACTTCGCGCTCGAAACGCAGGCCGAAGATGGTGATTTTCGGCACGGCCCTGCCGGCCATCGGACTGGTGGTCGGCGCAATGGTGATCATGAACATCATGCTGGTGGCGGTCGCGGAACGCACGCGCGAGATCGGCGTGCGCAAGGCGTTGGGGGCGCGTCGTCGCGACATCATGTCGCAGTTCCTGGTCGAAGCCGCCACGCTGAGCGTGGTTGGCGCCGCGGTGGGCATCGGATTGGGCATCACGCTGGCCGCGTTCATCGCGGCCACCGCGCCGCTGCCGGCGGCGGTGGCGCCGTGGTCGATCCTGGCCGCGCTCACCGTGGGTGCGGGGGTGGGCGTCGTGGCCGGTATCTATCCGGCCAGTCGCGCCGCGCGCCTCGATCCCATCGCCGCGCTGCGGCAGGAGTAGGAACCGCATGCGCTTCATCGATCGGGTGCTGATGGCATTCGAGGGCATCGGCATGGCGCTCGACGCCATGCGCGCCAACAAAGTGCGCGCGATCCTCACCATTGCCGGCGTGGCGACCGGCGTGTTCGTGGTGGTGGCAATGGGCGCCACGGTGCACGGCATCCG
>CAZPON010000418.1:0-2929 GCA_964588045.1 uncultured Gemmatimonas sp. | reverse complement strand
GCCCGCCGTTTCTCGCGCGATTTCAACCCATTTCGAGTTTCAGGACCGACACTAGTTACGGCTGTAGTTACGGTTGTCCCTCGACTATCCTCGCCTGCTCCCCCACCGCGACCATCCCCGGCGTCCCGCCGATCCCGAACAACGCGTAGATCGTCTTGTTCGATGGCGTGGCCAGCGTCGTCCACGCCTTGCCGTCGAACCGCATCACGATGCCGCTGTCGCCGGCGATGTACACCTCGGTCGGGCCGCGTCCCCAGATCGCGCGCAAGTCGCGCCGGCTCGGCACCGTCTGCGTGTTCCACTGCTCGCCATCGAACCGCATCACGGTGCCCGAGTCGCCGGCGATGTAAATGTTCGTGGCCGACGTGCCCCACACCGCGCGCAGGCGCCGGCCGCTGGGAACCGGCACATTGAGCGTCGTCCAGCGGCCGCCGTCGAATCGCAGCACGGTGGCGGCGTCGCCCACGACATAGACGTTGGTCGGATCGCTGCCCCAGACGGCGCGCAGGAACTGCTCGGTGCCACTGGCCTGTGGCGCCCACGCGCCACCGTTGGCGCGGATGATCGTGCCGAGCTCGCCGACCGCAATGGCCTGTCCGGTGCCACCGCTCCAGACCGCGCGCAGCAGCCGTGGCGTCGGTGACGCTTCGACATGCCATGTGGTGCCGTCGAAGCGCACGATCGATCCCGTGTCGCCAACGGCAATGATGTCGGTCGCGCTGTTGCCGCTGATGCCATAGAGATCGTTCGCACCGGCAACATGCGTTGCCGTCCAACTGGTGCCGTCGCGCCGGTAGACCGAGCCGCCCAATCCGACGGCGTATGTCGTGCTGGTGGCGGTACTCCACGCCGAGAACAGCGACGGATCCGAGATCTCTGTCGTGCCCACCGCGTCGGCACCGACGCCGCGCATGGTCACCACCGTGCCCCACCATCCGCCGACGCGCATGGAGCCGTCGCTCCGCCGCGTGACGGCGCGCAGGTTCTGCGACGAGCCGATGTCGATGACGTGCCACGCGGACCCGTCGAAATGCCAGGTGCCGCCTCCGTTGCCAAACGCGTAGACGTCGTCGAACGCGCGCGCGGTGATGGCAAACAGGTTGGTCCTTCCCGGTGTCGTCATCGGGCTCCACGACACGCCGTCATAGCGCAGGATCGTGCCGCCGGTGCCGACCGCGAACACATTGCCGGCGCTCGATCCCCACACGTCGAACAGCGCGACCCCTGGTGGCGCGGGCAGTCGTCGCCACTGCACACCGTCGTAGCGCAGGATCACACTGTTGTTGCCAACGACGAAGATCGCGCTGCTGTTCGCGCCGTAGATGCCCCAGAGATCATCGGTGACACCGGTGGTTTGCGGTGTGAACCGGGTGCCGTCCCAGCGCAGGATCGTGCCGCGATCACCGGCGATGATGACATCGTTGGAGGAGAATCCCCAGACACCCAGCAGGTAGACGGACGTGCCGCCGTCGACGGGCTGGAACGTCGTGCCATCGCCGTGGAGGATCAGGCCGTTGCCGCCCACGATCCAGATGTCGGTGGGCGATGCGCCCCAGATGTCCACCAGTGCTTCGGTCGTGCCCAGTGGCACGATGGTCCACGGGCCGTCCTGACGGGACCGCACGAGTACGCCGTTCTGGCCCACCGCGTAGGTCGTCCCCTGGCCATCGTCCCAGATGCCGAGGAAGGTGGCGTCGGTGAGCCCTTCGCGCGCGATGCGCCACTGCTGGATGCCGGGCATGACGGTGGTGACGCCGACCGACACTGACGCCGTCATTGACCCCGATGTGGCGGTGACGCGCGCCGTGCCGGGCGCGATGGCGTGCACCTGGCCCAGCGCGTCGACCGTGGCCACCGTCGGCGCATCCGAGCGCCACGTGACGGCCGGCGTGTTCACCAGTACGCCGTTGACGTCGCGCGCCTCGAGCGTGATCAGTTGCTCCTGGCCCGACTGCAGATAGATGGACGCCGGAATGGCGGCGATGGACGCGGCGCTGCCCGGCGGCGGTTCGGGCTCGACGCTCGAGCCGTTGTCACACGCCAGCACCAGTGACAGCACGCCGAGCGTTGCCAGCCGGGCCAGTCGGCGCAACAGTGACAACCGGCCGCTGCGGCACGGGCGCGCGGTCGACGAATTCCCAGTGATTTCGCGGATCATTCGGCGGACGCTATCGGAACGGGGGCGTGCCGCGCAACGGCATAGGTCATAGCTTTCTCGTCATGACCCGATCATACCCCGCCCACGGCTGGCGTGTTCGCCCCGGCTCGCCACGTCTCCGGACGTCGCGACCGGGCTCCACGCTGGCATCCGTTGCGTTGCCGGCAGCGCTCATGTTCGCCGCGGCCACCTCGCTGCCCGCCCAGGCCGCGCCACGCGCTGCCGCCGCCCCGTCGCCCGGGCCCGACGTGTTCCTGGTGCCCATCTCGAACGCCGCGGGCACCCTCAGGATCGGCGTACCGGCCAACCTCACCCGTCGCAACGGCTACGACAACCAGCCGTCGTTCTCGGCCAATTCGCGGGAACTGTTCTACACGTCGAATCGCGGCGACGGACAAACCGACGTCTATCGGTACGACCTGAGTTC
Organism: uncultured Gemmatimonas sp.; assembly: GCA_964588045.1. GTDB lineage: Bacteria > Gemmatimonadota > Gemmatimonadetes > Gemmatimonadales > Gemmatimonadaceae > Gemmatimonas. The sequence goes on along the minus strand of CAZPON010000418.1, from coordinate 344 downwards.
CGGACTCGTGGCGCCGGTCCGTCGTACGACGCCGGAAAGCGAGTACTCGGCGTTTCCGATCGACAGCGGCAGGGCGGTCGCAGTGATTCGCGTCGAAGCCGATTCCACGCAGCGGCTGTGGCGCCTGCCGGTCGACGCGTCCGCGCCCACGGTGCTGTTCCCCGACATCAAGCCGGTCGGGTATTTCGCGCAGGCCGACGATTCCACGTGGGCGATGTTCGTGCTGGGATCGCCGAACACGCTGCAGGTGGCGACGATGGGCCGCCCGGGCAGCACCGTGCTCGCGCGCAACATCGGGCGCTCGCTGCATCGCATTCCCGGCACGACGCGCGTGAGCTTCGTGC
>CAZPON010000417.1:0-2931 GCA_964588045.1 uncultured Gemmatimonas sp. | reverse complement strand
CGACGCACGCACGGTCGTCGATGTGCGCGATGGCACGTTCGCTGAACGCCGCGAGCGCACGCGGCTCGCCATGGCCAGCGGCACGCACGTGATCGTGCAGGGCGCACTCGGCGACAGCCCGTGGATCGGCTACCCCGACATCCTGCAGCGCGTAGAGACATCCAGTGACTTCGGTGCGTGGTCGTACGAAGTTGCCGACACCAAGCTGTCGCTGGAGACGCGCGCGGGCACGATCCTGCAGCTCGGCCTCTACTCCGACATGCTCGCGGTCGCCCAGGGTGCGCAGCCGGAGTGCTTTCATGTGGTGACGCCCGATCCGGTCACCCCGCGGCTCGCGTATCGCGTGAACGACTATGCCGCGTACGTCCGTCTCGTGCGTTCGCAACTGCTGGCCACCGTCGCGCAACCGTGGGAGCTGACGGCCGACGCGCACTATCCGGACCCCGTCGAGCAATGCGACGTGTGCCGCTGGAAGGGTACGTGTGTCGCGAAACGGCGCGCCGACGACCACCTGTCGCTCGTAGCCGGTATCACGCGCGTGCAGCGACGAGAGTTGACGTCGCGCGACGTGGGCACCATGACGGCGCTCGCGCACCTGCCGCTGCCCATCGCGTTCAAGCCGCGTCGCGGGTCGGCCACGTCGTACGATAAGACGCGCGAGCAGGCGCGGCTGCAGGTGGCGTCACGGGGTCGCACGCCGCCGCTGCATGAACTGCTGGCCATCGAGCCGGAAAAGGGATTGTGCCGGCTTCCCGAACCGTCGCCCGGCGACCTGTTCCTCGACCTCGAGGGCGATCCGTTTTCGGTGGACGGAGGCCGTGAATACCTGTTCGGCCTCGTGGCTGCCGACGGAAGCTATCGCGCACGGTGGGCCTTCACGGAACACGACGAGCGCCTCGCGTTCGAGTGGGCGATGGACGAAATCGCCGCCGCCATGCGCCTGCACCCCGACATGCACGTGTATCACTACGCACCGTACGAGCCGGCCGCGTTCAAGCGCATGATGGGACGTCACGCCACACGCGAGCGCGAACTCGACGCCATGTTGCGCTCGGGCCGGTTCGTGGACCTGCTTGGCGTGGTGCGCCAGGGCCTGCGCGCGGGCATCGAGCGCTACTCCATCAAGCATCTCGAGCCGCTGTATGGCTACACACGCGACGTGGCACTGCCCGACGCGAACAAGAGCCTGCGGGTGATGGAGCTGGCGCTCATGACGCACTCGGCGCACGACGTGCCCATTGATGTTCGCGACGCCGTGAAGGGATACAACAAGGACGATTGCGTTTCGACGCTCAGGCTGCGCGACTGGCTGGAAGGATTGCGCGCGCAACTCGTGGCCGGCGGCACGGACGTGCCACGCGCGATGCTGGCGGATGGCGAACCCTCGGCAGAGCTCGACGAGAAGGCGCAGGTCGTGGAGGCACTGCGCACACGATTGCTCGCCGACATGCCGAAGGAGCGCGCCGAGCGCACGGCAGAACAGCAGGGCCGATGGCTGCTCGCGTACCTTCTCGACTATCATCGCCGCGAGGCCAAGGCCACGTGGTGGGAGTTCTTTCACTTGCGCGACATGGCCGAGGAAGAGCTGTACGACGAGCGCGACGCTGTGGCAGGGCTGCAGTTTGTGGAGCGTGTGGCGCTGGTGAAGCGGTCCGTGGTCGACCGCTATTCGTTCCCGCCGCAGGAGATGGATCTCGATCCTGGTGACGAGGTGATCCTCCAGGATGAGACACGCTTCGGCAAAGTGTGGGCAGTCGACCGGGTCCACCAGACGGTCGATGTCCTCAAGGGCCCGACGCGCGCCGAGTTGCATCCGACGGCAATGTTCACGTTCAAGTATGTGTCTCCCGACGTGATGGAGAGTGCACTGCTGCGCATCGGCGAAAGCGCGGCACATGGCGAGACCACGTACGCCGCCGCACACAGGCTCCTGGCTGCACAGCCACCGATGCTGGCCGACGGACCGTTCGCGCCCGCCGGCCATGAGACACCGCTGGCCTTCGCGATTCGCGCCGGACTGTCGTTGCAGGGCAGTGTGCTTTCCATCCAGGGGCCACCCGGCGCCGGCAAGACCTACTGCGGCGCGCGCATGATCTGCAGGCTGGTTCGTGAGGGACGCAAGGTCGGCATCGTCGCCAATGGGCACAAGGTGATTCGCAACCTGCTCGACGCCGTGCACGAAGCGGCCGTCGAGTCCGGCACGCCGGTACGACTTGCACACAAGGCCGCCACGGACGCCGATCCCGCCGACATGCCGCCGCACATCACGTCGCTGGCAACCAACGAGGCGGCGCTCGAGGCGCTCACAACCGGTGCCGCCAATGTCGTCGGCGGCACGGCGTGGCTCTGGAGTCGCGAAGAATTCGCATCATCGGTCGATGTGCTGTTCGTCGACGAGGCAGGACAGATGGCCATGGCCAACGTCATCGCGGTCTCGCAGGCAGCGGGCAGCGTTGTGCTCCTGGGAGACCCGCAGCAACTCGAGCAACCGCGCAAGGGATCACATCCTGACGGCGTCGGCATCTCCGCACTCGAGCATGTGCTTGACGGCCATCAGACCATTCCCGCCGATCGCGGCATCTTCCTGCCCGAAACGTGGCGGTTGTCGCCGGATATCTGTGCCTTCACCTCCGAGGTGTTCTACGAGGGGCGACTCGCCCCGCACCCTGGCCTCGAGCGACAGCGCATCAGCGGCGTGAGCGGGCTGCCGGCCAGCGGCCTCGCCCTGTTGACGGTGGAACATGACGGCAACAAGAACTGGTCGGCTGAAGAGGTCGATGCGGTCGACGCACTCATCGCGCGGCTGACCGTCAGCGGCGCCTCATGGACCGATCGCGACGGGACGTCACATCCGCTCACTGGTGCGGACATCGTGGTCGTCGCGCCCTACAATTCGCAGGTCACGCGACTGACCGAACGATTGTCCCCAAC
>CAZPON010000416.1:664-2944 GCA_964588045.1 uncultured Gemmatimonas sp. | reverse complement strand
GAAGGGTTGAGGGGTGAGGAGCGAGCCGGCGAGGGTTGACTGTACGCCCGCAAGGTCAGCGATCGTGCGGGTGTACAGTCAACCCTCGCCGGCTCGCTCCTCACCCCTCAACCCTTCGGTTGGCTCACCCCTCCCCCGAAACGACGATGGCCCGCGCTTGCGAATGCAAGCGCGGGCCATCGTCGTTTCGGGTGCCGCTCAGAACTTGATGACCAGCCCGGCCTTCACCGTTCCCTGCGCGACCGTGGCCGTGCCTTCGTACACGGAGCAGCCGTACCAGTAGTCGCACCACGTGGTGTAGTCACCCGACGGGACGAACGTCCACGTGCCCTTGAAGTCCAGCTTGAGGCCGTAGCGCTGCTCGACGCCGAACATGTGCTTCACACCGCCGTTCGCGGCCAGCATGAAGTTGGTCGACGCGTCGACACTGACGCCGCCCACGCTGTTGAACTTCGGGTCCAGCACGTTGAAGCCGAGTCCGGCGCCGAGGTACGGCCGGGTCGGGGCACGCTCCTCTTTCACCAGCTCCTGGCGGAATCCGATGAGGAACTGGTTGGTGGACATCCCGCCCGTCTTGTTGGGATTCGGCACCACAATGGCCGGCGGGACCGCGTTCCATTCGATGCCGAGTTCGGTATCCTGACGCATGTAGGACAGTTCGAAGAAGTTCCCGCTGTATCCTTCGATCGCCAGGGTGACACCGTACGCCATCGAGTTCTGGAGGACGAACTTGCCACCCGGGACCGGCTGCGTGGCGATCGTCTGCGGGTCGAACGAACGCCCTCCGCCGAAGGTGTAACCGACTTCCGGAATGAGCTCAGCACGCCGCCACTGAGCTTCGGCCGGCGCACTGGCGGCGGCGAGCGCAAGAAGGACGACGAACGGTTTGAATCGCATATACTCGTCACCTCAGATAATTGGTGTGGTCTGACAACTTCAGTGCACAAACCTCACAGCTATGTACTACCGCCGCACCGTCCAAGTCAACGGAGCGCGGCCCCTCAGCCCATCCGCCCTGTCCCAACGTCGTCCCACCTCCCGACGGACACCGCTCGGTCCTTGGTCAACGCAGGGGTGGCCACGAAGGTTGGCGGCATTGCGCGAGTGACGGCGCGCGTCTTGCGTTAGCCCTCATGGTGTCCGCGTTCGCCACCTCCATCTGGATTCGCCGGGCCGCGACCGCAGTGGTGCTGGCCGTTGCGGCGCCGGGGTGGGCGCCGCTGGCCGCGCAATCCACCGAGCGGACGGTCGTCTGGGAGGTCGAGGCGACCGGCGTCACCAAGGTGGGCGACAAGGCGCTCCTCGCGGCCCTCGCCACGAAGGCCTCGGAGTGCCGGAACCCGCTCTACACCCCGGCGTGCTGGGTCAGCGACTCCCCCAACGTGGTGCGGGAGCGCTATCTCGACCCGATCGAGCTGCGCCGGGACGTGCTGCGCATCCGCCTCTACTACTGGCGACGCGGCTACCGCGATGTCCGCGTGATCTCGCGCACCGAGCCCCTGCGCACCGGGGTGCGCGTGGTCTTCGAGATCAGCGAGGGAGCGGCGACCATCGTCGAGGCCCTCGAGGTGGTGCAGCGCGACAGCATCCTGCCCAGCCGTGTGATCGAGGACGCGGTGCACCTCCGTGCCGGGGAGCCGCTCAACCTCCTCTCGATCGATTCCACCATCACCACGCTGCGCGATGCGATGTGGGAACGGGGATACGCCGGGGCGCAGGTCGAACTGGACACGTCGGGCGTCTCCAACGAACGGAACGCGGGTCCGGTCCGGCTCGTCCTCGAGCCGGGGGCGCGCACGACGATCAAGAGCATTGGCATCGAGGGTGCCGACGTCATCGGTGACGTCACCACGCGTCGCCTGCTCCGGTTCAAGGTCGGCGATGTGTATCGGCGCAGCGATGTGCTGGAGAGCCAGCGCGACCTCTACCTGTCCGGACTGTTTTCGGACGTCGAGATCGGCGCCCTCGCCACCGATGACACGGCCAAGACGATTGCCGTGCGCGTCACCGAATCCAAGCTGCGCCGGCTCGAAACCACGTCGGGCTTCACCACCGCCGACTTCGTGCAGATTCAGGCCGACTTCACGCGCTACAACTTCCTCGGCAGTGCGCGCCGGCTCACGCTCCGCGGCACCCTCGGCAACATCCTCGCGCCGCAACTGAATGGCGCCGGCATCTTCCAGGACATCACCAGCGGCACCGAGGATCCGACGCTGCAGGACGACATGCTGCGGCCGACGTACCTGGCGAGCGTCGAGTTCACACAGCCATGGTTCTTCG
>CAZPON010000416.1:0-654 GCA_964588045.1 uncultured Gemmatimonas sp. | reverse complement strand
TCGCCCCCCAGAACCAACTGGGGGCATCCATCTTCACCCATCGCACCGTCGTGCCGGGCGTGGTGATCGACCAAGGCTCCGGGGCGACCCTCGCACTCACCCGGAAGATGAGCCGGCGCCTGAAGGCGACCCTGAGTTACGCCCTGGAGCTCGCCAACGTGCAGGCGTCCGACGTGTACTTCTGCGTCTCGATCGGCGTCTGTGAATCCACGGAGATCAATGCGATCTCGCATGGTCATCCGCTGTCGCCGATCTCGTTCGTGACGCAACTCGACGCCACCAACGATGTGTTTGTCCCGACCAGGGGGGCGCGCGCACGTGTCGATCTCGAGCGCGCGTCGAAAGCGACGGGCTCGGACTTCTGGTACACCCGTGCCGCAATCACATCGTCCGCGTATCGCACGCTGTCCACCAAGGGCGTGCTGGCCGCGCGCGTCAAACTGGGCTGGGTCCGGGCGATCGAAGGCACCAACGAGGCCCTGGGGCTGGGCGACGAGACGACCGACCTCGTGCTGCATCCACGCAAACAGTTCTTTTCGGGCGGATCGCAGTCAGTCCGCGGTTACGGTGAGAACCAGTTGGGTCCGCGCATTCTCACCGTCGACCCCGCATTTCTCACCGACTCGACACTGGCCGACCCCTGCACCGTGGGTG
>CAZPON010000415.1:0-2955 GCA_964588045.1 uncultured Gemmatimonas sp. | reverse complement strand
GCTGCTGGCCCTGCTGGCCGGCGTGCCGGCACTGGCCATTGCGCAGTGTGTGCCGCAGTGGCTGATGCCCACGCTGACGCCGTTTGCCGTGAACATGAGTTTCACACCCGATGCGCGCACCGTGACATTCACAATCGGGTTGGCCGTGGCGAGTTGCCTGCTGTTCGGACTCACGCCGGCATTGCATGCCACGCGCACACTGGCCGAGCAGCGACGGCGCGTACCGTTGCGTTCGGTGTTCCTGTCGGCGCAGGTCGTGTTCTGCCTCGTGCTGCTCGTGTCGGCGGGCCTGTTCCTGCGCAGCATCAACGCCGATATCACCAAGGACCTCGGGTTTGCAACATCGGACGTGCTCGAGCTCACGGTGAGCGTGCCGGCCAACGAGGATGAAGGTGCGCGCGCGGCGCGTCTGTCTGCCGAGCTGCCGGAGCTCGCCGCCGCCAGCGGTATTCAACGCGTGGCATACCGGACGTACACCCCGTTTCAGAGTGACGGGCGCCGCATCACGGTGCCCGGGCAGGCCACGCCGCAGGCACTGGCTGCCATCATGGCCACGCCCGGGTACTTCGGGTTGCTGGATATCCGCCTGCTCGCCGGGCGCGTGTTCGCGCGCCACACCAGCAACGTGCGCGAAGTCGTCATCAACACACCGCTCGCCATGCAAATGGGTGGCGTGACACGGGCCGTCGGGTCTTCCCTGCTCGTGGACAGCGTGCCGCACACGGTGGTGGGCGTGGTTGGCAACGTGCACGACTTCAGCATGCGGCGCATGCCGCCGGCCGTGTATCTCACGTTGCCGTGGACCTCCGCGCCGCGCGTGCTGGTGCGCGGCAATCCCGACGGCGCGCGCCGCCTCGCCCAGGCCATCATGGCGCGCGATCCGTCACTCGGCGTGTCGATCCGTTCGTACGACTGGTACGTACACGACGCGCTCAGCACCTCGCGATTCGCCGCGCTGGTGGCCGGTGCGCTCGGCGCACTCGCGCTGATCCTCGCTTCGGTCGGCATGTTCGGTGTCTTCTCGTTCTGGGTGCGTCAGCGGCAGCACGAGATCGGCGTGCGCATGGCGCTGGGCGCCACGCGCAGCCATGTGATCCGCATGGTGCTTCGGGCCAGCACGCGCGCCGTCGGCTGGGGCGTGGTGGTGGGCGTGATTGCCGCCGCCGGCGCCGCGCAGGTGCTGCGCAGTTCACTGTACGGCCTGAGTCCGCTCGACCCATCGACGTACGCTGGCGCGATCACCGTCCTCGTGGGCACGGCGGTGCTGGCCACGCTGCTGCCGGCATGGCGTGCCGTGAAAGTCGACCCGATCGAATCGCTGCGCACCGACTGACCGGGCTCCAGCGGTCGGCCAACTGTATTTTCACGCGGAGGCGCGGAGTTCTCGGAGAGCATCGCCTCGTGAACGACCATCTCCGCGGAACTCCGCGCCTCCGCGTTTTTCTTGGTGGTGATCGGGTCATTCGGTCACGTGAAAATGGTACACCAAGCGCGAATTCAGATGATTCCCATTGTGATGACATTCAGCCAACCATCGTTGGCTCGTGCAGGTACGAGTGGTCGACGATCGCTCGGTCCGTTCCGTTCCTGCGCGAACGCGCCCAGTTGCCGTTGCGTTATCGCAAATATGCGATATACTCTCGACATGCCCGTTTATGCCGCCGTGTACAGTGCGCGTGTTCAAGGTGTCCGATCGGCTGATTTCGCTGCGGGATTGGCTACTCACGTTGACACAGCCCAACAAGCGCCAGAATCTGTTGGCCGCCGCGAAGATCAGCGAAGCATGTCATCGACTGGCGGGAACCAGCGTCCTCATGACCGCGGAACTCAAGAGCATGTCCGTTCGGCGTAGAGCCGCTGCGCCTCAAAACGCCGGCGTGGCCATGATCGACGACCTGTTCGGAGCGGAGCCCGGGTGGGCCGAGGCGGTGGCGCGGGCTGAGGTTGATTGCGACGTTGCGCAGGCGATCGTTGCGCTTCGCGCGCGACATGGCCTTACGCAGCAAGCCTTGGCAGCGCGCGCACGCACCACGCAGTCCGTGGTGGCTCGCCTCGAAGATGCCGAGTATACCGGGCACTCATTGCGGATGCTGGTGCGCATCGCGGTAGCGGTTGGCGAGCGCGTGGAGGTGTCATTCGTCGCCGACGCAGCGTCTGACCGTCGCGATACGGCGCAATGCGTGACGCACACCGCAAGAGCGAATTCGGCAAAGCCGAGGCGCAGGGCGCTACGGCCCTGAAGCAACCCTCAGCGACGGGTCGACCGAATCAGCGCCAGTGCTTCCCCTGGAGTCCGGGTCTCGATCTTCGCGGCGCGGAAGCCCCGGCTGTTTCGTGTCACGAAGACCCGGGCTCCACACTGAAGAAACGCCGTGACCTGCACGGCGTCTTCGAAATCGGCAACGCCAGGCGTCAGCGCGCGACGGAAGTCGGAGTCGCCCGCCGGGACGACCGTGGCGAGCTCCAGCAGGTCGCTGATGGCCGCAGTGGCCGCGCGCCGGTCGAGCGCACGAGCCACAAGATAGTGAATGGTCGTTACGGCGTGCGCCGCGATGTATCCGCGCGCGCTGCCTTGACCACAGGCGTCCAGCAACATCGCCGCGTCGTGTACCCACGGCTCGCGTGCGAGAATGACATCCAGCACGACGTTGGTGTCGATCAGCAGGGCGAGCGGCGCACGCGTCCCTCGCGTCGCCATCGCTACTTCACCCCATACTTGCTCGCGAGAAACTCACGGTAGGCGTCCCGCGAGAGCTCGTGCCCCGCCGCCAGTCCGTACAACCGCTGCACGGCCGGCATAAACGCCGATGATGCAACGGACTCGCCATCAGGCAGCGTCTGCAGAAAGCCGGAGACCAACGTGAGGAGCCTTGGCCTTCGCGCGTTTCCCGGGTTTCGTCATGATGACTCACTATGCGCATATTTTGTGTCAACCTATGCGCATATCAGGTGACC
>CAZPON010000414.1:0-2962 GCA_964588045.1 uncultured Gemmatimonas sp. | reverse complement strand
GAAAGCCAGTCCAGAAGGGCCTGGACGCCCTCGGCGTTGTCCGCCGTGTGCCGCGAAACCAGGCTCCGACCGGCAAACAGGTCGTCCACCTTGCCGACCCCCGACCTGTCCACCCCGGCCTGGGCCAGGACGTCGAGCAGCGTGGTGCCCGGCGGCTGGATGGAGTAGTCGCGGCGATTGGCGGTACGCCGCCAGGCGCCGGGAGTTCCCGTATAGGGACGGGCGATCACCCGGGAGACGTCGTGAGGTGCCACCAACTGGTCCCGGGCCACCTCACAGGCCCGGTAGAGCTCCTCCAGCGGGATCCACTCCTCGTGGGCGGCCACCTGGAAGACCGAGTCGGCGGAGGTGTACACGATCCAGGCACCGGTGCGCTGCTGCTCGTCGGCGAAGTCGGCAATTACCGCGGTGCCGCTGGCCGCCGTGTTCGCGATGACCGGCCGGCCGGTCGCGGCGCTGAAGGCGGCCAGGACCGCCGGCGGGAAGCGGTTGGGGTAGGTCGGGAATGGGCGCTCGAGGTGGAGGCCGGCGATTTCCCAGTGGCCGGTCGTGGAATCCTTGCCGGCCGACCGCGGCAGCATCGTGCCCCAGGCGCCTTCGGAGTGCGTGACGGGGGCGACGCCCGCGATAGGGGTCAGGTTCCCCAGGCCGAGTCGCTGCAGGTTGGGGAGACGCAGCCCGCCAACGCTGCGGGCGAGGTTGCCAATCGTATTGCTGCCGTCGTCGCCGTATTCGTGCGTGTCGGGGGCCGGTCCGCATCCGACGCCGTCGAGCACGAGGATGAGGGCGCGATGCTCGTTGGCGCTCACGCATCGCTCCGGTAGCGCCGCGGCAGTCGCAGTCGCAGGCCAACCAGCAGTTCATACGGCGAAAGCTCCGCCGCAGCCGCCACGTCGTCGGTCCACAAGCAGTCACTGCCGTCGCGGCCGATGAACGTGGCGATATCGCCAACAGCGCAGCCGTCAGCGACGTCGGTGACATCGAGCATCGTCATGTCCATCGTGACCGTGCCGGCCACCGGAACGCGCTGGCCGCGCACGATGGCGTGGCCACGGTTGGACAACGCGCGTCGATAGCCATCGGCGTAGCCAAGGGCGACGGTGGCAATGCGACGCGTTCCGCGCGCGCTCCACGTTGCGCCGTAGCTCACCGACTCGCCGTCGAGCACATCGCGCACATCGATGATGCGTGCGCGCAGGTGCACGACTTGTTCGAGTCCCAGCGCTCGCACGACATTGGAGCCGTACAGCCCGATGCCCGGTCGCGCGAGGTGGCCCGGCGATCCGGCCTCGCGCGCGGCAATCGCTGCACTGTTGTCTGAGTGCACGAGAACCCCGGCGGGCAACGCGCTGTGCAGCGACGCACGTGCCCTGGCGAAACACTCCTCCTGGTGCTGACGCGACCCGTCGTCCAACTCCGCCGAGTGGAAGTGGGTGAACACGCCTTCCGGCGCGTGCATTCGAATCGTGGGCGCGAGCGCGGCGACGTCGTCCCAGCGCGCGCCGGCACGTGACATCCCGGTATCGATGGCGAGATGCCACGCCGAGCCGCCGACCGCGGCCCACGCCGCAATATCGTCGGCGCGATGCAGCGCCGGTGTCACATCGAGTCGGTGCGCGTCCGGCAGGTCGGCGATGGACAGCGGGCTGGTGCACAGGATGCGTGCGCTGCACCCGGCGTCGCGCAGTGTCGCCGCTTCGTCGAGCGTGGCCACACCGAACGCCCATGGCCCCTCGGTCGCGGCGTGCGGTTGGCCTTCGAAGCCGGCACCGAGTGCGCGGACCACGGGCAGCATGCCGGTGCCGTACGCGTCGGCCTTGACCATGGCGACAATGGGCACACCAGCGCGCGCGCGCAGCCGTGCGGCATTGCGTCGAATGGCGTCGAGATCGACGTCGACCCATGCGCGCAGCGATGCCGGGGCCGCATCGGCGTATATTGGCTCGGAGGTGGCGTCAGGCCGCAGCATCCCTCAAATCAATACCCGCGCACGGTGTGTGCGAAAGGATCGAACCGATATGTCGCAGGAACCAATGGCGGCTGCGATTCCGGCACCCCGCTCGCTCGATGATGCACTCGCGCTCATGCGCGACCTGCGGGCGCGCTGCGACTGGGATCGCGTGCAGACGCACGCATCGCTGCGTCCGTACCTGATCGAGGAAGCCCACGAGGTCGACGACGCCATCGCGCAGGGTGACGACGGCGTGCTGCGCGATGAACTGGGTGACCTGCTGCTGCAGGTGCTGTTCCACTCGGTCGTGGCCGAGGAGCGCGGCGCGTTCAGTGCGCAGGACGTGGCGGGCGCACTGGTGGCGAAGATGCACGCGCGGCATCCGCACCTCTACGGCGACGGCGTCAAGCGCCCGTGGGAGTCGATGAAGGCCGAGAAGGCGGCGCGGAGTTCACTCGAGGAAGGGATTCCCGCGGGAATGCCTTCCCTGCACCGGGCGCACCGCTTGCAGGATCGCGCCGCGGGTGTCGGTTTCGACTGGCCCGATGCGCGTGGACCATTGGCCAAGGTGCGCGAGGAAGTGGAGGAAGTGGCGGCGCTGCTCGACGACACTGGCAGCGTGCGCAATGCCGATGCGCTGGAAGCAGAGCTGGGCGACCTGCTGTTTGCGGTGGTGAACCTGTGTCGCAAGACGGGCGTGCACGGCGCGCTGGCGCTGGACCGGACGAACGCGAAGTTCGTGCGGCGGTACGCAGCCATGGAGCGATTGGCTGCCGCCGACGGGAAGGTGTTGGCGGCGTTGTCGCTGGAGGAGCAGGACGAGTACTGGGACGCTGTCAAGCGGAGTTTGGAGTAGGGAGTTCTTAACTCCGAGTGGGGAGTATGGAGTAATGAGTATGGAGTTTGGAGTGAGGGCGGATAGTACTCCGTACTGCCAAACTCATGACTCCGTACTCCCTACTCGGAGTTGAGAACTCCCTACTCCGTACTCAGCTGTCAGGGAGAGAGGCG
>CAZPON010000413.1:0-2968 GCA_964588045.1 uncultured Gemmatimonas sp. | reverse complement strand
GTCTTGCCCACGCCGGTGGGGCCGATGAGCAGGATGTTGGACTTGTCCAGCTCGACGTCGTCTTCGTGCGCCGACCCGGCGGCGTTGATGCGCTTGTAGTGGTTGTAGACGGCCACCGACAACGCCTTCTTGGCCAGTTCCTGCCCGATCACGTACTGGTCGAGGATCCCCTTGATCTCGCGGGGCGTGGGGACCTGGGTGATCGCTTCCGCAACCTCCCGCTCCTCGTCCTCCGCCAGGATCTCGTTGCAGAGTGCGATGCACTCATTGCAGATGTAGACCGACGGTCCGGAGATGAACTTCCGGACCGCATCCTTGGACTTTCCGCAGAATGAGCAGCGCAGGTGCTTGTCGTGGGACATGTCGATCCAAGCGGGTGAGCGAGGGGCGCGCCGGACGGGGCGACGCCTCACGTAGTTAACCCCGGCGGCGGGGCAGGGTCAAGCGAAAATCGCCGGGTCTGACGCAAAGTTGGGGCCACCACGGTGAGAGTGTCGGCAGCAGCCCTCCCATCCGACAGTGCGTCCTCTCTCGGGGTCCCAGTCGCGCCCGCCGTTTCGTTGCGGTTCGCGGTGTCACGTCGTGTTATCCCCAGGGTGCTTTCGGCGAGTAGCAGCAGGCCTCAGTCCTCTACCCCGAGACGCTCCTCAAGGTCGACAAAAGCGTCATTCCCCAAACAGAACGGTATCACGCGGAGCCGCTTCATACGGTCCTGTTGCCTATGGGCGCGCCGTCCCGGCTATTAGCTCTTCCTTCTTGATTCCTCATGACCGACGGGAACTGAGTCGCGGCGTCATCAACGTTTGTATCGCCGGGCCCTTACCAGTAGCTATCCCATGCTTCGGCATAAGTTGCTCTGCCAACTATTGCTGAGCGATGCTTTATCTCCGTTTGCGGCCTCATCGGGTTGTGGGTCATCAGCGGCAATACCGCACGGTGCTGGATCCTTGCGCGTGCAGAAAGGGGATTGAAGTATTGCGACGACAGCGGATTATCGCGTCTGGATTGTGATTGGGTTGACGAAAGAGGGAGCTGTTACGATCGTAGCGTTTGCGGACTTCCAGTGTCCATATTGTCAACGGTTCGCGGTATACGTCGACTCCATGAAATCGCTCGGTCGAAGTGTTCGAGTTGTATATCGCCATTTCCCGTCAAAGGGGCACCCGTTCGCCGCTATGGCCGCGCGGGCCAGCGAATGCGCTGCTGAACAACAATCGTTCTTGAGGATGTACAACGCGCTGTCGAGGCATGCTGATTCGCTCGGCATCGCATCGTGGGCGTGGTGCCAGCGAATTGCCGCCATTCCCGACTCGTTACAATTCGCAGAATGCCTGGCAAGCACGAAGGCGATTCCTGCTCTCGCGCGTGACACACTCGCGGGAATCGACTTGGGAGTGCGCGGTACGCCAACGCTCCTGATACATGATCAGCGCTACAACGGCCTGCCTCCCTTCGACTCGCTCCTTGTCTACGTTGATCGTGCCCGATCCGGTGGTCTCCGTGATTAACGATTACGGAAAAAGAAGTCTGGCGCGGCTGTCGCGGGTCGTGGGGCCGCTAGCATTCACGGCGACTATCTGCTGGTCTCCAAGTCTCTCGGCACAATCTGGGCAGACCATCCAGTTGGTGCGCGAGGGCTCCATCGGGCGCGAAGACGCTGGACGGCCGTATCAATTTAGGAAGATCATGGCCGCGTTGCCGTTGAGCGGCGGCAGCGTGATGGTAGCTGATGCCCCAAATACCATCAGCCTGTTCACGCCTGCCGGCACGTTTGCAAGAGCGATTGGTGGAAGCGGAAGCGGTCCAGGAGAATTCTCCGGCTTGGACCATCTGGGACTGCTGCACGATACGGTCTGGACCACAGACGTGAGCCTGAGGCGCACCACACTCTTTCGGACTGACGGCGCCGTCATTCGCACCATCTCGTGGGAGAATGAGGTATCGGGCGGTGAAGGGCGAAACATGGTGCACGGCCTGTTCGGAGATGGTACCAGCTGGGGAGAAAACGACGCCCACGTGGTTCGGGCAATGCGTGGCGGGCCTGAGCTTCCGAAGGCCGTTGTGCGCATGACTCGGAGCGGCCGGGTCATGGATACCCTCGCCATGGTGCCAACATCGCACACCATGTATGTCGTCCTGAACGACGGGGGAATGACGTTCGGTCAACAGAAGTTTCCCGACGGGGCTTTGGTGGTTGGGGCGCCGGAGCTTTCGCGCCTCTATGTCATTGATCGTGCGGCGCCGAGCGGTCGCGGGCCACAAACAGTTCGCGTTGTCGCGCTGAAATCCACCGGCGACACTATTTGGGTGAAAGAGCTCCCGTACTCCCCCCGCCCGTTGGAAAAAGCCGTTGCCGACAGCTTCATTTCCAAGGCACAAAGTCAGGCTCGTCGTTCGGGTGCTTCGCCGGAAGTAGTTCGTCGAGCGCTCCACGTCCCGGCGTTTCGCCCGCCGGTAACTTCTGCGTTCGCTGCCGTGGATGGCACGCTTTGGCTGCGACGTGAAGAGGGGCGCGCGAGCGTCGAGTATTGGGTGCTGTCTCCGAGTGGAGCGACTACCGCGACAATCACAACTCCACGATCGGTTGTCCTAACAGCCGCACGCGCTGATCTGGTATGGGGGACTGAACTGGATCATGACGATGTGCCGACCGTGGTGAGGTTTCGCCTGACGACAAAGTGAATGCCCCGGGCTCGAAAGAGACTTGGTCCTTGGCGCACCGCCTCTGTTGGATTTTGGTGCCTGTCAGGTGCGGCCGTAAGATCTCTTGGCCGAGCGCTGAGAGGCGGGAGACGGCAGCTTCGAGGTCATCGATGACCAGTCCCCGAGAGGCAGTCGGCAAAGTGAATGCTCAGCGGCTTGGTGTCGGCTTTGGATCTTCCCTACCGGACCACCGCGGCTAACTCTGCCTGGTGCGCGATCACGTTGTCGACCAGCCCGTACACCTTGGCTTCCTCGGCCGACATGA
>CAZPON010000412.1:0-2981 GCA_964588045.1 uncultured Gemmatimonas sp. | reverse complement strand
GCTCGGCGCCCGCGCTGCTGCAGCTCACCGAGCGCGAGCCGGTCTCCGCCATGATCGCCCGGGCGGCCGCGGACGTCTTGGCCTCGTTGCGTCCCACCATGACCACGGCCGCTCCCGCGGCGGCCAGCGCACGAACGCCCGCGCGCCCGATGCCGTCACTGGCACCGGTTACGATGATGGTCTTGCCGTCGAGGGAACCTGCGGGTACCGGGGATCGCGTCATGGCATGAATGAACGACGAAGGCGCGACCGAGTCCGATCGCGCCTGTCAGTCTACCCTTCAAAGATATCCTCGAAGCCAGCCTGCTCGAGGGCGGCGGGTCAGTTGGCGACCGCCGTGATTGGAATGGGTCCCAGTACCCCGGCCATCACCGACGCCTGCTGCAGCCCGGACACAGGGCCGAGGGTCCACCGGACGGTGACTTCGCCAAGCGCATTGGTCACCGCCGACTGGGGCGAAATGCTGCCACCGCCGCTGGTCACCGAAAGGGCCACGGTCTGGTTGGGGATCGGTACGTTCGTCCCGCCTGTGACACGGATCACAATCTGCACCGGCAGCGCGGCGCTGGCCTTGGCCGACTGGTTGTTGCCCTGGGCCACGATCAAGTCCGTGGGCAGGATGCCGAAGGCCTGCAGGGTAATGGGCTCCACGCCGGCCGCACTGCCGCTCACCAGTTGGGTCAGCGCTCCCGGTCCCAGCGTCCACTTGGCTTTCACCTCGCCGTTGGCGTCGCTGGTGACCGTCGCCGGATCAACCGTGCCGCCCCCTGCCGTGATGTTGAAGCTGACGGGGACCTTGGACAGCGGGTTGCCCTCCGTATCGTACACGCGCAGCACGACGGGTGTCGGCAGCACCGTGCCGGCGGCCGCCTGCTGCAAGTTCCCCTGCACAATCGACAACCGCGACGGGCCGGGCGCCTCGAGGGTCTCGGTGCAGCCCGGGAATGCGAGCAGCGTGGGGACCGCCGCGAACAGGGCGGCCAGCAGGTAGCGGGATGGGTTGGAACGCATGGGTACGTGGGTGGGGGTCTCACTCTCCGGTTGAAAGTGTCGGCTCGCCGGCGCATGGAGTTGAGCCTGGCCGGGCCCGCCGCGTGACGGCATCTGCGGGGAGGCGAACGACGGGGGCGAGTCGTAGATTGCCCTCCCCATGTCTGTCACTCCCCTTCACGCCGCCCGGCCGTCGCTGCTGACCGATTCCGCTGCCCCCGCTCGTGGCGGCGCTGGGCCGTCGCCGCGTTCGGTGGACGAGGCTCCCGTGCGCAATCCGGGCACGAGCCTCGACCTGGCGCTGGTCCGCTCCATGCGCGTCAATCGCAGCGCCGTGGAACGACGCGTCGCCACGCTGCCCGGGCGACGCACGGTGAAGAAGGAATGGCAGGCGGCGTGGCTGCTGCGCGCGATCAGTTGCATGGACCTCACCACGCTGTCGGGCGACGACACGGTGGGCAATGTGCGGCGCCTGTGCGCCAAGGCGCGGCATCCATTGCGCGACGACATCGTGCAGGCGCTCGGCGTGGCCGACTTGTCGCTCACGGTGGGCGCGGTGTGCGTGTATCACCGCTACGTGGAGACGGCTGTCGACGCGCTGCGCGGCTCGGGTGTGCCGGTGGCCGCGGTATCGACCGGGTTTCCGGCCGGGCTCTCGCCCTTCGAGACGCGACTGGCGGAGATTCACGCATCGGTGGCTGTGGGCGCGAGCGAAATTGACGTGGTCATCACGCGCGCGCATGTGCTGACCGGGGATTGGCAGGCGCTGTACGACGAGGTCCGCACGTTTCGCGAGGCCTGCGGCGAGGCGCACCTCAAGACCATCCTCGGCGTCGGTGAGCTGGCCACGCTCACCAACGTGGCGCGCGCCAGCCTGGTGGCGATGATGGCCGGATCCGACTTCATCAAGACCAGCACCGGCAAGGAGCCAACGAACGCGACGTTGCCGGTGGGACTCGTGATGACGCGCATGATCCGCGAGTACGGATCGCGCGCGGGATTCGAAGTGGGATTCAAGCCGGCCGGCGGCATTCGTTCGGCGAAGCAGGCGCTCGACTGGCTCATTCTCATGAAGGAAGAACTCGGTGATCGCTGGTTGCGTCCGCATCTCTTCCGCTTCGGGGCCAGCGGTCTGCTCACCGATATCGAGCGCCAGCTCGAGCACTTCGTGACGGGCCGCTACGCCGCGGCGCATCGCCTGCCCATGGTCTGACCCGATGACATCGACTGCCAATCCCGGAGACAGCGCGTCGGTCGCCCCGTCGGCCGTGCGCGAGATCTTCGATCGCATGAGCTACGGACCGGCGCCCGAGGGCGACAGCCCGGCGCGGCAGTGGCTGGACGCGCATCACCATCAGTTCGATCACTACATCGCCGGTGCGTGGGTTGCGCCCACGGCCGGTGAGTACTTCACGGTGCAGGATCCGTCGAGCGGCGCAACGCTGGCGCGCGTCGCCCAGGGTACGTCGGCCGATGTCGACGCCGCGGTGGCGGCCGCACGCGCTGCGCTTCCCGCATGGCGCGCGCTCGACGATCATGCGCGCGCGCGGTGGCTGTACGCGCTGGCCCGTGGTGTGCAGAAGCACGCACGTCACCTGGCGGTGATCGAGTCGATGGACAACGGCAAGCCGATTCGCGAGACGCGCGATATCGACATTCCGCTGGTGGCCCGGCACTTCTATCATCACGCCGGCTGGGCGCAGTTGCTCGGCACCGAGTTCTCCGGCTATCACGGCTATGGCGTCGTGGGCCAGGTGATTCCCTGGAATTTTCCGCTGCTCATGCTGGCGTGGAAGGTTGCGCCGGCACTGGCGGCGGGCAACACGGTCGTGCTGAAGCCGGCCGAGTACACACCGTTGTCGGCGTTGCGCTTCGCCGAGTTGGTGCACGAGATCGGATTGCCACCGGGTGTGTTCAACCTCGTGACCGGCGACGGTGTCACGGGTGCGGCGATCGTCGATCATGCGGACGTGGACAAGATTGCGTTCACC
>CAZPON010000411.1:0-2996 GCA_964588045.1 uncultured Gemmatimonas sp. | reverse complement strand
GCGGGCTACTACGATGGTGACAAGCGCGTGTACTGGGTGAGCGAAGCAACGGGCTACGCGCAGCTGTGGTCGTCGGCCGCCGATGGTTCCGACAAGAAGGCGCTCACCAGCGGCACGTTCGAGATCTACGATGTGTCATTGTCCAGCGACAAGCAGAGCTTCTACTTCCATTCCAGTGAAGTATCACCGTTCGACCGCGATCTCTGGACGATGAAGATCGCGACGGGCGTGCGCACCAAGCTCACGCCGCAGGCCGGCGGACACCAGGCCGTGCTGTCGCCCGACGAGCAGACCATGGCCGACGTGTATTCGCGCACCAATCGTCCGCCCGAGCTGTTCCTGGTGAAGCGCGGGGCGACGGCGATGCCGGCGCCGGTGACGACATCACCGACGGCCGAGTTCCTGTCGTTCAACTGGCGCGACCCGGAAATCGTGATGATTCCCGCGTCGGACGGCGTGAAGGTGCCGGCGCACATCTACAAGCCGTCCGACTTCGGCGTGCCGTCGAACGGTGCCGCCGTGATCTTCGTGCACGGCGCCGGCTACATGCACAACATCCATCACTACTGGAAGAGCAGCTATCCGCGCGAGTACATGTTCAATCATTACCTCGCGTCGAAGGGCTACACGGTGCTCGATATCGACTACCGTGGCAGTGCCGGCTACAGCCGCGACTGGCGCACGGCCATCTATCGCTTCATGGGCGGCCGCGACCTGCAGGACCAGGTGGATGGCTCGAAGTACCTCAAGGCAAACTACAACATCGACCCGGAACGCATCGGCATGTACGGCGGCAGCTACGGCGGCTTCATGACGCTGATGGCGCTGTTCACCGAGCCGAAGTATTTCGGGGCCGGCGCCGCGCTGCGCTCGGTGACGGACTGGGCGCACTACAACCACGGCTACACCGGCTCGATCCTCAACCTGCCGCAGAACGATTCGATCGCGTATCACCGCTCGTCGCCGATTTTCCACGCCGAGGGGCTTGAAGACCCCCTGCTGATGCTGCACGGCATGATCGACACGAACGTGAACTTCCAGGACGTCGTGCGCCTCAGCCAGCGGCTCATCGAGCTCGGCAAGACCGACTGGGACCTGGCGGTGTTCCCGGTCGAAGACCACGGATTCACACGGCCATCGAGCTGGACGGATGAATACCGGCGCATCTTTGAACTGTTCGAGCGGACGATAGGGCCGTCCGGAAGCAAGGCGAAGTAAGAGAGCAGCGCGGATCGTGAGTGAACCTGTTACCAAGCAGCACCTGGGCTTTGCCGAGCGGCTGATTGCGGCGTTCGCGAATTCCCGCAAGGGATTTCGCTACGCGCTCGCGAATGAGGCAGCGTTTCGTCAGGAACTCGTCATGGTGGCGATCCTCGTTCCCGTGTCGGTGTGGCTGCCGGTGGGCCACACCGAGCGCCTGCTGCTCGTGTTGTCGATGTTGCTGGTGTTGGTGGTGGAACTGCTCAATACCGCGGTCGAGGCAACCATCGATCGCATCTCGCTGGAGCGTCATCCACTGGCCGGGCTGGCGAAGGACCTTGGCAGCGCGGCAGTGGTCGTCTCCATCGCCATGAGCGTGCTCTGTTGGGTGGTGATCGCCGGACCGATCGCCGTGCAGTGGATGCGAGGATAGCAGGGCGGCATGAGCCACACGCCCACGTCCCGCCGGCCGCGCGTCGAATCCATCGACGTGGTGCGCGGCATGATCATGATCGTGATGGCGCTGGATCATACCCGTGACTTCTTCGGGATTCCTGGACAGAACCCGACGAATCTCGCCACGGCATCGGCCGCCTTGTTCATGACGCGCTGGGTGACCAACATCTGCGCGCCGGTGTTCTTCCTGCTCACCGGCACCGGCGCGTATCTCTCGCTGCGCCGGAAATCCACCGGCGAGCTGTCGCAGTTCCTGCTCACCCGGGGACTATGGCTGATCTTCCTCGAGGTCGTGGTGCTGCGCTGCCTCGCCTACCAGTTCAATTTCGATTTCCAGCTGACGATGCTGCTGGTCATCTGGGCGCTGGGCTGGTCGATGATCACGCTGTCGGCACTGGTGCGCTTCCCCGCGTATGTCGCGGCGATCTTCGGCATCGTGCTGATCGCCGGTCACAATCTGCTCGACGGGATCGTGTTCGCGAACCCGCTGTGGTCCATCCTGCATGCGCCGGGGTTCGTGTTGAACACCCCGGGACACGTGGTCTTTGTCGCGTACCCACTCATCCCGTGGATTGGCGTAACGGCTGCCGGCTACGCGCTCGGCCAGGTCTACGATTGGAACGCCGAGCGCCGTCGCACCTTCCTGCTGCAAACGGGCATGGGGCTTTGCGTGGCGTTCCTGATCGTGCGCGGCATCAACGCCTATGGTGATCCGATTCCGTGGTCGTCGCAGCCGACGGCGCTGTTCACCATGCTCTCGTTCCTGAACACCGTGAAGTATCCGCCGTCGCTGCCCTTCCTGCTCATGACACTGGGGCCGGCGTTGCTCCTGCTCCTTGCTGTCGATCGGCATACGCCGAAACGCCTTCGTCCGGCGCTCATCATCGGCAGGGTTCCGCTGTTCTACTACTTCCTGCATTTCCTGCTCATTCACCTGCTCGCCGTCGCCACGTGCTACGTGCGGTACGGCACCGCACACTGGATGTTCGAGTCGCCGGACCTGGCGCACTATCCATTCAGCCCGCCGCCAGACTGGGGATACGCCCTGCCAATCGTATATGGAGTATGGGCCCTCGTGGTGTTGGCGATGTATCCGTTGTGCCAGTGGTACGCTGCGCTCAAGCAGCGGCGGTCCGACGCGTGGCTGAGCTATCTGTAGAGGCTCACGATCCACCCCAACTCTCGTCTCATGGCCTCCGATCAGAAGACAGTAGACTTCCTGCTCGACCAGCTCCGCGGCGCCGGTACCATCACGGCCCGCAAGATGTTCGGTGAGTACACGCTGTACTGCGATGAGAAAGTCGTGGCGCTGGTGGCCGACAACCAGTTGTTCGTGAAAC
>CAZPON010000410.1:0-3017 GCA_964588045.1 uncultured Gemmatimonas sp. | reverse complement strand
CGCGAATTCGAGCGGGTTCGTGGGCAAGCACCTGATGTTCAACACCTACGTGACCGCGAGCGCGGTGTTCGATGAACCGCTCAACGAGTACAAGGGCCCGATGGTCACCCGCGCCCTGTGGGATCATTACGACGCCGACCCGAAGCGCGGCTTCTACGGTGGCGGCGGTCTCGACGCGCGGTACGGCAGCGTGTCACCGATGATTGCCGCGCTGGAAGCGGTGAACCCCAGCACCGCGCAGTGGGGCGCCGCGTACGCGCGCGCGCTCCGCTTCAACTACTCGCGCTACATGGTAGTCGCCAGTCACGGCACCTCCATCCCCATGCCCACCAACACCGTGGATCTCGATCCAACCCTCAAGGATGCGTGGGGCGTGCCGGCCATCCGCACCACCTATCGCGATCATCCCGATGACCTCGCGTTCGCGCGATGGCACCAGGAGATCGGACGCCAGATCCTCGATGCGGTCGGCGCGCGCGAGACGTGGAAACTGCCCGTGAGCTCGCAACGCGGCAGCGTACACCTGCTCGGCACCGCGCGCATGGGGAAGAGCCCGGCGACCTCGGTGGTCGATGCCAACAACCGCGCGCACGACGTGAAGAACCTGTTTGTCGTGGACGGCAGTTCGCTGGTGACATCCACGCGCGGCCAGCCGACGGCGACGATCTTCGCCCTCGGTTTTCGCGCCGGCGACTACATCGCCAAAGCCGCCAGGCGCGGAGAGATCTGACCCGTATGATCAAGAAATCTGCCGTTGTGAGCTGGATCCTGTACGACCTGGCCAACACGATCTTCTCGATGGGCGTCGTGTCGCTGTTCTTCTCGCTGTGGGTGCGCGACCAGGTGGGTCCCGAACGCGTCGACTCGGTGTACGGTGTCATCACCGGTGTGTCGATGGGGATCATCTTCATCATCTCACCGTTGCTCGGTGCCATGAGCGACCGCGCGGCGCGGCGCATGCCGTTCCTCATCGCCAGCACGGTGCTGTGCGTCGTGCTCACGCTGATGCTGGCCCGTGTCGGCTACTGGGGCACGATCCTCGCCTTCGTGTTTGCCAACGCGGCGTACCAGGCAGGGCTGCAGTTCTACGATTCTCTGCTGGTCGAAGTCACGACGGAAGACAACCGCGGGCGCATCGGCGGTATTGGCGTCGGGGTCGGCTACCTCGGATCCTACATCGCCGTGGCAC
The DNA here is from genome assembly GCA_964588045.1 of uncultured Gemmatimonas sp. Taxonomy (GTDB): domain Bacteria; phylum Gemmatimonadota; class Gemmatimonadetes; order Gemmatimonadales; family Gemmatimonadaceae; genus Gemmatimonas. The sequence continues at coordinate 1,828 of CAZPON010000410.1, read as the reverse complement.
TCGGCCTGATCCTTGGCACGTCGGACAAGGCGCTGCTGTTCACGCTCATCGGGATTGCCTTCCTCGCGTTCGCGCTCCCGTGCTTCTTCTTCGTGAAGGAACGTGGCAACCCGAACCCGGGCAAGGTATTCGACCTCGGTGTCATCGCGTCCAGCACGCGACAAACGTTGCAGACGTTGCGGGAAGGCGAGAAGTATCCGGGACTGCTGCGCTTCCTGCTGGGTCGCGTCTTCTACACCGACGCGATCAATACCGTGATTTCGGTGATGACGCTGTACGCGGTGAATGTCGCCGTGGGCAATGGCATGACGGAAGCGGAAGGACAGAAGGCCGCGCAACTGGTGATGATGGCCGCCATCACGTTCGCCGTCATCGGTGGATTCGTGTGGGGCTGGGTGGTGGACCGGCTCGGACCCAAGAAGACGCTCGATATCGTGCTGTACCTCTGGATGGCGACGTTCCTGCTGGCCGCTGCGCTCGGCTTACTCGACCTGCCGTTCAGCGTGCTGTGGGTCGTGGCCTGCGCGGCCGGCGTGGCGCTGGGCGGCATCTGGAGCGCCGACCGGCCGCTGATGCTGCAGCTCACACCGCCGGATCGCATTGGCGAGTTCTACGGCTTGTACGGCATGGTGGGACGCTTCTCGGCGATCGTCGGGCCGATCATCTGGGCGAGCGTCACTGCGCTGACGGTGCGTCAGCTCGGCATGCCGGCCGCGAAGGGGCAAGGCGTGGGCGTGCTGGTCCTGCTGGTGATGGTGCTGGTGGCGTTCTGGATCCTGCGGAAAGTCCCTGGACGGCGGGTCACTCCCGCAGTTGCGCGTTGATGCACGCCAGGAATTCGATCGTCGGCATCCCGTCCGCGTCAGTCTCGAGCGCCGAACGGAGCGCGTCGTCGAGATACACGTAGGCGTGGTCCTCGGGATCCTGCAGATCGTGCTCCGCGACGTGCGCCCACACGCGTCGCGTGATCTCGCGATCGCCGATCGCATCGTCGCCAATGAGGGCAGCCAGCGATGCGCTCGGGACCACGGGCCAGAACACCAGCCCGTCGGCGTCGAATTGCGCACCAGCGCTCCGTGCGGCGTCTTGCGCGGCCGACGTGAGTGCATCCGGCAATGGTTCGAAGGGCGCGGCCGCAGCGTCGATGGCGTCGAATTCGACGACTTCCGCCAGTTCCCAGAACACGGCGGTTTCGACCACATCGCCGATCAGGATGGCATCGTCTTCCGTCGCCACTTCCTCGAGGGTCTCCATGGTCCAGACGTCGGCAATCACGCCAATGCCCACGATCGCATCGCGCGGCAACGCGTCGAAGTCACTCGCGGTGTTGAAGCCGCGCGCCGCCATGAGCGCAATGAACTCGGCATCGGTCTCCAGGCGTTCGAGTGGCTCCGGATCGATGTCACTGGACGCATGAATGGCGACGGTGCCGCGATAGCGCGTCGTGTCGGCGCAGACGGCAAAGCGCACGGCGCCGCGCGCGAGCAGCGACGCCCAGGGCTGAGGCAGGGAGAGCATGAGCATCGGCACAATCTATGACCGGCCGGCCGACATCGGAGCCCTCGGCACCTCGATTTCGTGGCGATGGTTCCGGAGTGCTATCCCTGCAGCGCGAAGCCCGCCGTGAAGGGTGGCGTTCGACACCAGCATTCTCGCCTGTGCGGAGGGCGTCCACAGTATCGAAAAGCGCGATATCGTTCTCGCACTGGTGCGCAATCTGCCGCAGGAAGCCGCCATCGTCCCCGTGCAGGTACTCGGGGAGCTGTTCAACGTGCTCACGCGCAAGGCGGGACGATCGCGGGCCGAGGCCCGTGAGGCCCTGCTGGGC
>CAZPON010000409.1:1922-3017 GCA_964588045.1 uncultured Gemmatimonas sp. | reverse complement strand
ACGCACGGCCTTCCTGGCGCGCATCGACTTCGTGGTGCAACTGCTGACGATCTTCGCGCAGCTGTTCATTTCGGGACGCGTGATCAAGTGGCTCGGCGTCGGCCTGACGCTGGCGATCCTCCCGGCGATGAGTGTGATCGGGTTCGGCGCGCTGGGGATGTACTCTTCGCTGACACTGTTCACCGTGTTCAACGTGCTGCGGCGCGCCGGCAACTATGCCTTCGCCAACCCGGGCCGCGAGGTGCTGTTCTCCGTGATTCCGCCCGAGGACAAGTACAAGGCGAAGAACTTCATCGATACGTTCGTGTATCGCGGTGGTGACCAGATCGGCGCGTGGAGCTACCGGTTGCTGTCGGGCGCAGGGCTGAGCGTGAGTGCGATTGCGTTGGTTGCCGCGCCCATGAGCGCGGTGTGGCTGCTGGTGGCGCTGTGGCTGGGGCGCCGCCAGGCGGTGATGCAGAAGGCAGAGTCCACGAACACGACGGGTTCACGCCAGGGAATGCCAGCGGTCATCGTCTGATAGCGTCATTCATTGCGGTCGGCCATGCCCAAGCCGAATTCCGTCAACGCGACCGCGTCGTCGGGAAAGCTGGCGAGGAGCGGCCGATCGGAGGTCACGAGCTTCACGTTCAAGTGGCGCGCAGTGACCACGAATTCACAGTCGCAGGCCGAACGCCCCGACGATTTCGCGAGGGCCAGCACGTCGTGCGACGCAAGGTAGAGCGCGAGCACGTTTCGCAGTTCACTCCGCCACAACACGGGCGCTGCCCATTCCGGGTCGCGTGTCAGTGTCGTGCGGGCCGCGGCCGTGTGCTGGCCGGGAATCAACACGATTCGTATCGACCACGATCATGGCGTCACTCCTCCGGCGGCGCCGCCAGCTTCTCGCCGAGCTCGGGAAATCCGCGCTGCGTCGCCAGCATCGATGGTGTGGTGCCGTCGTCCATCATCGCCTGCGGGTCGGCGCCGCGGGCGATGAGGAGCTCGCACAACGCGGCGGCTCCGCGCGACGCGGCGAGATGCAGTGGCTGGATTCCGCTTTCGCCACGGGCCTCGACATCGGCGCCCGCCAGGATCAACCGACGCACCAGTGTG
>CAZPON010000409.1:0-1912 GCA_964588045.1 uncultured Gemmatimonas sp. | reverse complement strand
CAGTGTGGGATTGGTTGCCCCGGCCAGCGCCGCGTGCAGCGGCGTGTTGCGAATGGCGTTGGTGGACAGCGCATCGAGCGGCGCACCATTGTCGATGAGGAAGGCCGCGCAGTCGTCACGTCCGAAGAATCCCGCCAGGTGCAGCGGGGTCCAGCCGTCACTGCTGCGCCGCGAGATGAGGTCGGCATCGCGATCGAGCGCTTCGTTGAGTGCTGTCAGGTTGCCCAGCGCCGCCGCTTCGCACGCGTCGTAGGGTCGTGCACCGCGTAACAACGCCGCAACTTCCGACGCGCCGACATAGGCCGCGTAGAGCACGAGCGTTTCCCCGCCTGCACCGCCATGCGTTCGTTGCGCCGGATCGGCGTCGAGCAGCGCGGTGATGGCATCCGCGTCGTGTGCACGAATGGCCTCGAGCAGGGCATCATTTGCACGCTGCAGCATCGGAATCCCCCAGGGTGCCGTGAGGACGAGTCGGGCAATGCGGACAACATGCAGTGTGACGTCACGGTTGGCTATCGGCCGAGCCGGCCTGGTCGTCGTCCGTGTGCGCCGGTGGTACCTTGTCGTGCATGGCCATGATCCCGGTCCTTGGGCGCCTTGCAGGTCTCACGATTGCCCTCTTGAGCGGCTGTCGCGCCCAGCCATCCGCGCTGCCGGCTCCGGTCGCGGCCACTCCCCTCGTCATCGCCCATCGCGGCGCGAGCGGATACCGGCCCGAGCATACGCTCGAGGGATACGCGTTGGCGATCGCCCTTGGCGCGGACTACATCGAACCGGACCTGGTGTCGACGAAGGACGGCGTGCTGGTGGCGCGCCATGAAAACGAGATCGGCACCACCACCGATGTGGCGGAGAAGTTTCCGGCGCGACGCACGCGCAAGCTGGTCGATGGCGATTCGGTGAGCGGCTGGTTCACCGAGGACTTCACGTTGGCCGAGTTGCGCACGCTGCGGGCGAAGGAGCGGCTGACGTTCCGGTCGCACGCGTACGACGGGCAGTTCGCCGTACCGACGTTCGACGACGTGCTCGCACTGGCCGACAGTGCAGGGCGCCGTCGCGGGCGCGTGGTGGGCGTGTATCCGGAGCTCAAGCATCCGACGTACTTCGCGTCCATCGGCCTGCCGCTCGAAGGGCGCGTGCTCGCCGGGCTCAGGGCGCGCGGCCTCGATCGTCGCGACGCGGCCATCTTCATCCAGTCGTTCGAGGCCGGCGCGCTCCGGCAACTGCGTGCGCAGACGCGCGTGCGCCTCGTGATGCTGCTGTCGGGCAACGACCGGCCGTACGACCTGATGACGGCCGGCGACCGGCGCACCGGCACCGATCTCGCGACACCGGCGGGCCTGCGCGAGATCGCGACGTTCGCCGATGTCGTGGGCGTGCACAGCCGCATGATCGTCCGCGCCGATTCCGCCGCAGTGCCGACGACCCTGATTCGCGATGCCCACGCGGCCGGGCTGCACGTGCATGTGTGGACGCTGCGGTCGGAACCGCTGTTCCTCGGGTCCCGCTACGGCGGCGATCCGGAGGCCGAAGTGCGGGAGTTCGCGCGACTCGGCGTGGACGGGATGTTCGGTGACTTCCCCGACGTGATGGTGAAGGGGTTGGGTCGCTAGTCCATCGCGAATTCGCGCGCGAACGCCACGTTGAACGCGAAGGTCTTGGCGCGACTGCGCGTCTCCATCATGTCGGCCACGCGTTCGAGGCGGGCGGGCACGGCCATGATCTTTTCCTGCGCCTTCTTGCCCATCTCGTTGAGTCCCTCGACGGCGTCCAGGGCCCAGTACTTGATCTGTTCCTCGACGATCTTGAGGTAGTCGCGCGGGCCGTAGATGCCGGCGCGGCGGATCACGTCGGCCATCTCGCGGAAATGCGGCATGTTCACGCCGTCCATCGACATGCCCGGCGTGAACAT
>CAZPON010000408.1:0-3018 GCA_964588045.1 uncultured Gemmatimonas sp. | reverse complement strand
CGAGGAACACCATCGTGGTGCCGTGCATGGTGAACAGCTGACTGAACATCTCGGCCGACACGACGGTGCCGTTCGGTTGCATCAGCTGCGCTCGCATGACGGCCGCTTCCAGGCCGCCCACGACGAAGAAGAAGAGCGCGGAGACGAGGTACAACACCCCGATGCGCTTGTGATCGACCGTGGTCAGCCAGCTCCAGATGCCCGTGTTGGCGGGCTCCGCGTGGCTGTCGGTGTATGGAGGCGCGGCAGCGATTGTTGCCATCGGTATCGTCAGTCGGTGCGTGAGTACTGGGCGACTACTTGAGAGCCTGCAGGTACGCGACGAGGTCGGCGATCTCGGCGTCGGTGAGACCGCCAACCGTGACCGTCTTCTTGAGGACCGGATCGAACAGCCCCTTCCCAACCGTCGGCATCTTGCTGCCCGGCTTGAGGTGTGGTGCGTTCTTGATCCAGTAGCTCAGGTGCCTGGTGTCGTTCGGGTACAAGCCGCCCGCGATCGTGAAGCGCGTGCCGATGTGCGTCAGGTTCGGGCCGATGGTAGAAACGGCTCCCGGCTTGCCGGCGATGGCATGGCAGCCAATGCACAGCGAACGCGAATAGAGCTGAGCGCCGCGCTCGGCGTCACCCTTCCCCAGCAGGTTCTCGTCGAACGTGAGCCCCGGCGGGATGGGCATGGTCGGCTTGATGTGCGCGAACTCCGCGTCCAGGCGATCCTGCGGGAAGGCCCACGCGGGCACCTGAACCGGCGGCTCCGCCGCGGCCGTCTGCACCGCCGGAACGCTGCCCGGCGTCGAAGAGACAGCCGGCGCGACGGGGAAGACGGCCGGCTGCTTCTGGTGCGCGGCCCACTGCTCGAACTCATCGGTCGTCACGGTGAACGCGCGGAATCGCATGTTCGCGTGCGACTCGCCGCAGAACTCGGCGCAGTAGCCGTTGAGCGCCGCCGACGGCAGATCCTTGTTCGGCGTGAACCAGAGGAAGTTGCTCCGGTTCGAGACGAGGTCGCGCTTGCCGCCCAACTGGGGAATCCAGAAGGAGTGCAGCACGTCGACCGTCTTGAGCTCGAAGTTGACGGTGCGGCCAGCCGGCAGGTACAGCTCGTTGGCGGTGGTGATCCCCAACTGGGGATACTTGAACTCCCACCACCACTGGTGGCCGATGACCTCCACCTGCAGCGCATCGGGCGCGGCCTTCGCCTGCGTCTTGAAGATCGTGCGCACCGTCGGGATCGCGAGGAAGATCAGGATGACGGCCGGAATGGCCGTCCAGGTGATCTCCAGCAGGGTGTTCCCGTGGATCGGTTCGGGTGTCTTGCTTCCCGGGCGCCTGCGGAAGCGAAAGATCGTGTACACCAGCGCCACTTCGACGCCGACGAACACGATCGTGCCCCAGATCAGCTGCGTGTCGAGAAGCGCGTCGATCGCCGCATTGAACTCGGACGTGTTGGAATTCATCGTCGAGTTGGGATAGACGCCGCCGCAGGCAGACAGACCCAGGGCCAGGGCGCCCAGCAGCAAGGCGGAAACCACCCGTCGCTGGCGGAACGTGCCAACCATTTCGGTTCCTTGAGAGTGGACGGCCTCCGGGCTCGCGCGTCCGCGCGCAGGCTCACAGAGGATCGAGGGGATCAGCAAGCGAAGCTAAACCGGGGCTTCCGGGACTGGCAAGGAAACGGACACGCGAATTTCATCGTGGGCGAGAAAAATGTTCCATGGCCTCCCAGCGCGATCTGCGGCGACCGTACGCAGCGGTAAACGCGTACAGTAACCGTCTAATGTCATTTTGGTGGTTTTCCAGTATCCGGCAGCGATTTCTGTGACAGTGTTTGCCTCGTCGCGGGGAGATCGTCCTCACGGTGTATGGCTACCCACTTCCAGCAGCTCCCGAAAAAGCACGCGGTGCGGTACCTCGCCGCGTCATGCATCGCGCTCGCCGCACTCGCCGTGTCGGCCTGCCAGCGCCATGTCACGCCCGGTTCCGATTCCGGAGAGGTCGCCATCGGTGTTGGCGCCATTCCCGGACACCCCGGCTATGAAAGCATTCTTCGCGGCCTCGATATGGCCGTGGAGCGACTCAACGAAGCAGGCACCACGCGATTCCGCCTGCGCCGGCCCGATCGCGGCAGCACCAGCGCGGTGCAGGTCGCCCAGCAACTGCGCGACGATCCGGCGGTGATCGGTGTCGTCGGTCATCCGGAAAGCGGCAACACGATCGAGGCCGTGCCGGTGTACGCCGACGTCGAGCACGGCGGGCGCAACGCCGTCGTCGCGATCTCGCCCACGGCGTCGTCACCGCGGCTGTCGGGCATCAGTCCGTGGTTCTTCCGCGTCGCGCCGAGTGACGACGATGCGGCGCGCTACGTGGCGCGCTGGGTGTACGACTCGCTGGGCGCGCGTCGCGCCGCCGTGGTGTATCGCAACGATTCGTACGGCCGCGACTGGTCGAGCACGTTTTCGGAGGCATTCGTGAAGGCGGGGGCGAAGGTGCTCTCGCACGATCCCTATCTCACCGGCATCACCGAGTGGGACGCGTACGCGCAATTGCTCGCGCGCCTGAAGCCCGATGTGCTGCTCTTTCCGGGCGACGCCGACGACGCGGTGGAGATGCTGCGCGCGCTCCGTACGGCCGGCGTGTCGCTCACGTTCATCGGCGGCGACGGCACCGAAGGCATGCGCGACAGCAGCGTGGCGCAGGGCGCGCACTACGTGGCGTTCTTCCATCCCGACCGCATCCACACTGAGGAAGGCCGCACGTTCGCGCGCCGGTTCAAGGAGAAATACCATCAGGAGCCGGACATGTTCGCCGCCATGTCCTACGACGCCGCACTCGCCATCGGGCGCACGGTGATCAAGGGCGCCTCGACGCGCGCCGCCCTGCGCAGCGCGCTGGAGCAACTGGGCACCGGCGACTCACCGGCCGTCGAGGGCGCGGGCGGACGCATCACGTTCGCCAAGAACCATGACATCGCCGGCCGCTCGGTGGTGATCACGAGCATCGGCACCGCACGAGGAGCGCACT
>CAZPON010000407.1:1230-3043 GCA_964588045.1 uncultured Gemmatimonas sp. | reverse complement strand
GGAGGGACTCGAACCCCCGACAGGGTGATTAACAGTCACCTGCTCTACCACCTGAGCTACCCGGGAATACTCCCTGGGCGATCCGCCCAGAGCCTTGAAATTTCGCCGACCCCATCTGCCAAGTCAAGCGACGACAATGCGTACAGACCGGAATGCCCCTCGAAACACACCGTTTCGCGTGCCCGCAATGGCCGCGACGCTGGCTCTCGCCGCCTTGGCCGGTTTCGTGGCCTGCAACGACACCACCACTTCGACGGAAACCACACCCGAGTTTCCGGCCGACACCAGCATTCCGGTGCTCACTCGTACCGTCTGGCAGTCGGGGCTCGCCAACCCGTGGGATATCGCGTTCCTGCCCGACAGCTCGGCGCTGATCACCGAACGTGGCGGACGCGTGCTGGCCCGCCGCCCCGACGGCACGCTGATCACAGTTGCCACCATCAGCGATGTCATCGCCGTGGGCGAAGGCGGCCTGCTGGGCCTGGCGATCGATCCGGCGTTCGCGACCAATCGATTCGTGTACCTGTGCCTGTCGTCCAGCCTGAACGGCGCGAACGACAATCGGTTGACGCGCTGGCGGTTGTCCACCGACTTGCGTCAGCTCACCGAGCGCACGGAACTCGTGACCGGCATGCCGCGCGCGAGCAGCGGCCGACATTCCGGTTGCCGTCCACGCTTTGGGCCCGACGGCTATCTGTGGGTCGGCACGGGCGATGCCGCCAACGGTGTCAATCCGCAGGACCTGCGCAGCCTGGGTGGCAAGGTCCTTCGGCTCACGCGCGATGGGGCCGCCGCGCCGGGCAACCCGACCATCGCCAACGCCGACGCGCGCGTGTACACGTACGGACATCGCAACGTGCAGGGCATTGCGTTCCACCCGGACAACGGTGCGGCGTTCGCGATCGAGCATGGCCCGTCGTACGACGATGAAGTCACGCGACTGGCCGCCGGTGGCAACGCGGGGTGGAACCCGGTGCCGGGCTACAACGAGTCTGTCCCGATGACGGACATGTCGCGTTATCCGAACGCCATGCCGGCGGCGTGGAGTTCCGGTGCGCCGGCCCGTGGCACGTCGGGCGCGACGTTCGTGCGCGGCGCGGCATGGAAAGGGTGGGAGAATACGCTGGTGCTGGCACAACTGGTGGGTGCGAAGCTGGTGGTGCTGCGATTCGCCGACGACGGACACGTGCGCAGCACGACCAATGTGCTCAGCGAGTTGAACACGCGGCTGCGCGTGCCGGTGCAGGGGCCCGACGGCGCACTGTACATCGCGACCGATGTCGGGGGGACAGGAGGGGCAATCTGGCGGCTGGCACCAGAGTAGGGAGTTTGGAGTTCTCAACTCCGAGTCTGGAGTATGGAGTCATGAGTATGGAGTCTGGAGTCAGGCATACTCCGTACTCCTTACTCACGACTCCATACTCCAAACTCGGAGTTGAGAACTCCCTACTCCAGTACTCGTCGCAGCCACTGCCCTGTGTAGCTCCCCGCCACGGCGACGATCTCCTCCGGCCTCCCCATCGCCACGACATGCCCGCCGCCATCACCGCCGTCGGGCCCCATGTCGATGATCCAGTCCGCGAGCTTGATGACATCGAGGTTGTGCTCGATGAGCAACAACGTGTGACCCTGGTCGAGGAGGCGGTCGAAGACGCCGGCCAGCTTGCGCACATCCTCGAGATGCAAGCCGGTGGTGGGTTCGTCGAGCACGTACAGCTTGCGTGCGCCGCCCTTGGCTGACAGCGCCAGTTCGCGTGCGATCTTGAGGCGCTGTGCCTCGCCGCCGGACAGTGTCGTCGCCGGCTGGCCGAGG
>CAZPON010000407.1:0-1220 GCA_964588045.1 uncultured Gemmatimonas sp. | reverse complement strand
CCTCGGCCAGCCGGCGACGACACTGTCCGGCGGCGAGGCGCAGGTAGCCCAGGCCGACCTGCTGCACATGCCACAGCGCCTGCGCCAGCTTGTCTTCGCGCGGCCAGAACTTGATCGCTTCGTCGACGGTGAGTTCGAGCACGTCGGCGATGGTCTTGTTCTTGAAGCGCACCTCGGGCAGTTCCGGCTTGAAGCGCTTGCCGCCGCACGCGTCACACGGGACGAAGACGTCGGCCATGAACACCATCTCCACTTCGATGGCGCCTGCACCCTCGCACGTTTCGCACCGTCCGCCCTGCACGTTGAACGAGAAATGACCGGGACCGTACCCGCGCGTGCGTGCCAGCGTCGTCTCGCTGAACAACCGCCGGATTTCGTCGTAGGCCTTCACGTACGTGACCGGATTCGATCGCGGTGACTTGCCGATCGGACTCTGGTCGACCATCACCACGTCGTCGAAGGCGTCGTCGCCGGTGAGCGACGTGTACGTGCCGACCGTCTCACCGAGGTGTTCCTTGGCCGAGTGCTCGCCATGAAGGCGCGATTCGAGCGCGTGAAACAGGATGTCGTGCACCAGCGTGCTCTTGCCGGAGCCCGACACGCCGGTGACCACGGTCATCGCGCCAATCGGGATGTGCACGTCGACGCCGTGCACGTTGTTGGCCTGCGCACCGCGCAACTCCAGCCATCGGGGCCCTACGGCACGACGCCTGGCCGGACGCGGGATCGTGCGCGCGCCGGTGAGATACTGGCCGGTGAGCGGACTCTGCGCGGCGTCCGCCATCGGACCGGCAAACACCACCTGGCCACCCTGCTCACCGGCGCCAGGGCCCAGCTCCACCATGTAGTCGGCAATGCGCATCGCCTCGAGGTCATGCTCGACCATGATGACGGTGTTGCCGCCGTCGCGCAGCGCGGTGAGCAGTGTCAGCAGTTTGTCGAGGTCACGCGGATGGAGGCCGATGCTGGGCTCGTCCAGCACGTACGTGGCATCCACCAGCGCCGCGCCGAGGGCGTTGGCCAGCGCGATGCGCTGCGCCTCGCCGCCGGACAGCGTGCGTGTGGCGCGGTCGAGGGTGAGATAGGTCAGCCCGACATCGCACAGGAAGCGCGTGCGCGAGCGGGCCTCGCGCAGCACCGCGTCGGCAATGCGGTGCTCGGTGTCGGTGAGGGCGAGGTTGTCGAGCCACACGCGCAGGTCGCGCACGGGAAGTGCCGTC
>CAZPON010000406.1:0-3064 GCA_964588045.1 uncultured Gemmatimonas sp. | reverse complement strand
ACCCCGCGGGCAAGATTGCCTACATCGCGACGCCGTTCCTGCAGATGTCGGCCGACGCGTACGGCGAGTTGGGGGCGGCAGTGGCGCAGGCAGGTGGAACAAGGTAGCCAACACCGAGTTCGGAGTTCTGAGTACTGAGTCCGGAGTCGAACTCCGAGTGTGGAGTATGGAGTCGTGAGTCCGGGGGCTGGAGTCACTCCGGACTGCGGACTCACGACTCCATACTCCGTACTCTGAGTTCGACTCCCGACTCAGTACCCAGAACTCCATTCTCATGCCGGATCCCACTGGGATCTCTCCCGCTCGCGCCCTTGCCCTCGCCCTCTACAGGGCCGCCGTCGAGGGCGCGGCGCCGTTTCCCCACACCCGGGACGCGGTGCGCGCGTGGCTGGCCACCAACGTCGATGCCGACGCGAACGAGCGGATTCACATCATCGCACTCGGCAAGGCCGCCAGCGCCATGACCGCCGGCGCACTGGACGCGCTGGCCGAACATGGACGCACCGTGGTGTCGGGCATCGTGGTCAGCTCGCACGAGCCCATGTCCTCGGAACTCGGGCGCACGCGTGCGCTGCCGTCGATGATCACCGTGTGCGTGGGCGATCATCCGGTGCCCGGACCGGCGTCGGCGGAGGCCGCTGATGCCATCGACGATGCCGTGCGCCGCGTGGAGCCGGGTGACCTCGTGCTCGTGCTGCTCTCCGGCGGCACCACCGCGCTCGCGGCCGCGCCACTGCCCCGCTTCGCGCAGCAGGTGGGCGACATCGGACGCGCGCAGGCGCACATCGCCAACTTCGCGCAGACGCTGCTCGATTCGGGACTCGCCATTCACGAGATGAATGCGCTGCGCCGTCGCGTGCTGCGATGGGGGGCCGGACGACTCGCCGTCGCGTTGCACGCGCGTGGCGCCGCGCACATCGCGGTCTTCGCCATCTCCGACGTGATCGGCGACGCACCGGAAGTGATCGGCTCGGGACCGTGTTCACCCGAACCGCTCGATGACACGACGTTCTACGCGCTCCTCGACGCGCACGACCTGCGCACCAGTCTCGAGCGCGACATGGCACTCTTCCTCGGCCTGCAGGGCAGCACACCACCGCCATCGGTGCCGGACGCCGGCGATCCGGCCTTCGCGCGCGTGTCCTATACGTTCGTCGCGCGCAATCGCGACGCGCTCACGGCGCTCGCCGACGCCGCGCGCGCAGCCGGCATCGACAACATCCACGTCGAGACCACACCGCTCACCGGGGAAGCCGCCGAGTTGGGTGACGACCTCGCGCGCCATGCGCTGGAGTTGGCCACCGCGCTGCCGCGACGCGAGCGCGCGATCTGGATCGCCGGGGGTGAGCCGGTGGTGAACCTGCGCGACACCGTCGAACGGGCACTCGCCGCCGACGATGCCGATGGCACGCCCGACGAGCCCATGAAAGGCGGACGCATGCAGGCCCTCGCCCTCGCGGCCGCGTTGCGGCTCGAGGAGCGCGCACTCGACACCGACGATTCCGCGTGGCGTGTGACAGTGCTCGCGGCCGGCACCGATGGACGCGATGGACCCACCGATGCGGCCGGCGCGATCGTCGACTGCGCCACGCCGCTCAACGCGCGACGCATGGGACGGCGGCGGCCCGAGCGCGATCTCGCCACCGGGCGCTCCTGGTTTTCGCTCGATGCATCCGGTGACCTGCTGCGCACCGGACCCTCGGGCACCAACGTCATGGACGTGGTCGCAATCCTCGTCGAAGCACGCTGACCCGCACCGCCGACCGCGATCACATGAGTGAGAAACGCGTGACACCAGCGAACGCCGAGTCAGAGGACGCGTACCGGCGTCGTCCGCGACAGTCACGCGGACAGCAGCGCGTCGAACTGCTGCTCGAGGCCGCCGCCGCAGTGATCGCCGAGGAAGGCATCGCCGCCGCAACCGCCGAAGCGATCGCACTGCGGGCGCGCACGGCGAAAGGCTCGCTCTATCAGTTCTTCCCGAATCGCGACGCCGTGCTGGCGGCACTCGCTCTGCGCTACGCCGACGAGATGCGCGCGATTCACGAGCGTGCCTTTCCCATGGATCCGCAGGGCATGGCGCTGGAACGACTCATCGACCGCATCATCCGGCCACTCGCCGAATTCCACGATCGCAATCCCGCGTTCCGACGGGTCTTCGCCACCAACGAGGGTCCGGCCGACGACACACGCTCGGCCCCCATGCGCCTGCGGGCACAGCTCTTCGACTCGTTCGTGGATCGGCTGGATGTATTGTTCGCCGCGCGCAATCCGCGTTGGGCCGCAAAGGACCGTCGTCGTGCCGCGCTGGTGAGCGCCTCGGTTGGACAGGCCATCCTGGCCCGGCGCAGTCGCGCACCCGTCGCCGATAAGAAGGCCCTCCTCGATGAGCTCAAGCACCTGCTGGTGGCGTATCTGGCGCCGTCCCTCGACGCGGCGCCCGCCCGGGCGCCCGCACGGGAGCCGCGCAAGCGCGTGCGGTGAGGGGGAAGGAAAGACGGGAGACTGAAGAAGGAAAGAAGGGAGACGTCCAGCCGACTGGCCGTCTCCCTTCTCCTCTCTCCAGTCTCCCGCCTCCAGTCTCCCGTCTCCCGCCTCCAGTCTCCCTTCTCCCGTCTCCAGTCTCCCGTCTACCTTACACCATGCCTTCGCCCGCCACGACCAACCCGGTCACCATCGGTCTCATCCAGGACACCGCCTCCGATAACCTCGCGGACAACCTGGCGCGCGCCCTGCAACGCGTGCGCGACGCCGCCGCGGCGGGGGCGCAGATCATCTGCCTGCAGGAGCTCTTCAACGCGCCGTATTTCTGCAAGGTGATTCGGCCCGACCGCTTCGATATCGCCGAACCGGTCGACGGACCCGTGGTCACCGCCATGCAGGCGCTGGCGCAGGAACTTGGCGTCGTGCTGGTCGTGCCGTACTACGAGAAGCAGGCGCCGGGACTCTACCGCAATTCGGCCACCGTCATCGACGCCGACGGCGCGATCCTCGGGACCTATCGCAAGATGCACATCCCGCACGATCCGCTGTTCGAGGAGAAGTACTACTTCGCGCCCGGTGA
>CAZPON010000405.1:2443-3068 GCA_964588045.1 uncultured Gemmatimonas sp. | reverse complement strand
ACGCCAAGGGAGTAGACGTCGCTGGTCGTGCCAACGTGCTCCCCACGGACCTGTTCGGGAGACGCGTACCCTGGCGTCATCACACGGAAGCCCGTGCGTGTCAGCGTTCCACCCTCGGCGTCTTCGCCCAGCAGCTTCGCAATGCCGAAATCGAGCAGGCGGACTTCGCCAGCCTGCGTGACGAGGATGTTTTCGGGCTTGAGGTCGCGGTGAACAACGAGTTGCGAGTGCGCGTAGATCACGGCGCGACACACTTCCGCAAACAACTTGAGCCGCGCACCCACTTCCATGTTGGGTGACTGGCAGTAGCGATCGATCGGATCTCCCTCGACGAGTTCCATCGCGTACCATGGATGGCCGTCGGAGGTGAGACCACCGTCAACAAGTCGTGCGATGTTCGGATGCTGGAGTTGGGCCAGGATCTGTCGCTCCGCCTCGAACCGGCGGAGGATCAGGTCCGAATCCATCCCGCGGCGAATGAGCTTCAGGGCGACCTGTCGAGTGAAGGCGCCGTCAACGCGTTCGGCGAGGTACACGGCCCCCATTCCGCCATGGCCCAACTCGCGCACGAGCCGCCATGGGCCGACGCGACGCCCTTCCCACGGCTGCGCATAGCTGTCTTCTG
>CAZPON010000405.1:0-2433 GCA_964588045.1 uncultured Gemmatimonas sp. | reverse complement strand
CTTCTGCCTGGGAAGCCGCGTCACGTACAACGTGCCCGAGCCGTTCGGCCGCGCGATCATCGGCGGCGAGCAAGTCGTCAACCTCCTTTCGCAGCCCTTCATCGCCAGCGCATTCCGCCACCAGGAGCGTCTCGCGCTCTTCGGCAGGCAGGTTGACCGCGGCGTCAAAGAGGGCGCGGACGCGGGACCAGCGTTGGTCGCTCGGAGTGGGCGCGGGCATCGTCAGTCGGTGATTGCCACCAGTTCGCGGTGCAGCCACGCACGCGCAAAACGCAGGTCGCGATCCACGGTGGCCGGAGAAATGGCGAGCGCTTCGGCTGTCTCTTCGTAAGTAAGGCCACCGAAGTAGTGCAGCTCGACGACCTTTGCCGCGCGATCATCCCGGGCTGCCAAACGTTCGAGTGCATCATCGACCACGAGCAGGTCATCTGCACGGTCCGGCGCCACCAGCAGCGAATCTTCCAGGGATACGGGTCGCGCGGCGCGTTTCAGCCGGCCACGGGCCCGCGCGTTGTCGACCAGCACACGCCGCATCGTCGTGGCCGCGACGGCAAAGAAGTGGGCCCGGCCCTGCCACGCGACTTCTGAGCCCACCAGTCTCAGGTAGGCTTCGTTGACGAGCGCCGTCGGCTGGAGCGTATGCCCCGGCCGCTCACCGCGCATGCACTCCTCGGCCATGCGATGGAGTTCGGCATGGACCAGAGGGATCAGGCGATCGAGAGCACCGCGATCGCCCGCGTGCCATGCACTCAGAAGGTTGGTCACCTCGGACTGCATGCCGGCCAACGTACAGGCTGGGACCGCGCGCGGCCATAGGCCGGCGGCAAAGATGCCGCGGACGTTACAAGCCGGGATGAGGGAATCCCCGCGCCAGCGGCGCTATACACGGATGAAGGCCATGCACTCGTGCCAGGAGCCGTCACATGCGGTCCTCTCGTCTTGCTGTGCTGCCAACGGCAGTAGTCGCCATTCTCGGTTGTTCCAACGCCTCCGATCCCGGCGGCGAGGACAACGCTGTGCCACCGAGTGTGTCCGCCATCGTTCCCACCGATGGCGCGACCGACGTGAGCACGACGGCCAACGTCGCAGTCACGTTCAGTGCGTCCGTCGACCCCAACTCCGTGACGGCCACTTCGTTCCGCGTGGGAAGCACCACGGGCACGATCCAGGTTACGGGAGCGACCGCGACGTTCACGCCAGACGATCCGTATTCGCACGGCTCGTCGCAGGCCGTCACGATCTCCGGAGTCAGAGACACACAAGGGCGGACGATGGCATCGCCTTTCGTGTCGTCGTTCAGGGTGGTCGCGGCGCCTGTGGTGCTGCCGAGCGCGAATGCCGGGCCTGACCGCCAGATCACGGCGGGTGCATCGGTCACCATCGATGCATCGTCGAGCAAGGGTACCGATGCCACCTACACCTGGACCCAGCTGGAAGGCCCATCGGTCGGCACACTCACTGGTGCCACACCGACCTTCATTGCGCCTGGCGACATCGCCCGGCTTCGCTTCGAGCTCGCTGTCAGTGGTAACGGGCCTACCGCACGCGACACCGTGACGCTCTGGGTACTCGAAGACGGAGAGAACGCCTATTTCGTTGCCACAACCGGGAACGACGCAGCGGCCGGCACGCGTGAGGCACCCTTCAGGACGATCCAACGCGCCATCGACGCGGCCGATGCGGCCGGCAACAGTGGTGACGTGTACGTTGCCGACGGCACCTATTCCGGATCGGTCACGCTGCGTTCGCGAGTCAGTCTGTATGGCAGCTTCGTGGCTGGTTCATGGGTTCGCGACCTCCCTGCACGACGCCCCATCATCGTGGGGAACCGCGTCGCAGTACTCGGCACCGATGCCAACGCACTGGTCATCGAAGGCTTTGAGATTCGCGCCGCGAGCGCCACCGACAGTTCCTTCAGCTCGATCGGGGTGTTCCTGCACAACAGTACCGGCGTAGACCTGCGCCGCAATCTCATCATTGCCGGAAATGGGTTTGCAGGGCGCACTGGTGCAGCTGGCCAACCCGGGACAAGAGGCAACAACGGCGGCAACGGGTTGTCGGCAGCCGCCTGCCCGCCCAGCCGCACCGGCGGGAACGGAGGGACTTCGGGAATCACGCGCGCTGGCGGAGGGGGAGGCACTGGCGGTTTGGGGGGTGGATTCAACGGGTCTGCAGGCCAGGGCGCCAGCGGGGGCGGAGCGGGCAGCGGAGGTGGAGCACTTGGCGGCAACGGCACAGCAGGGAGCGCGAGCACCGCAGGCCGGGCAGCGGGCGTCGCAGGTCCTGGCGGTGACTCCTTCGGTGCGCTCGGAGATGGCGACATCGCCCCTGCCACTGGCGAACGGGGTGGCCCTGGCGCTTCCGGATGGGGTGGAGGTGGTGGTGGCGGCGGTGGTGGAGGAGGCGGCGGCGGCGGCGGAGGCGGTGGTGGCG
>CAZPON010000404.1:928-3083 GCA_964588045.1 uncultured Gemmatimonas sp. | reverse complement strand
ACTCCATCGCGTCGGCGTAGCTCATGCGCTCGAAGCTGGCGGGAATCTCATGGCCGGCCTCGCGCCAGATCGAACCCACCAGCCCTTCGGCCAGGGCGAGAATGTCCTCGCGCTCGATGAACGATGCCTCGATATCGATTTGCGTGAACTCGGGTTGCCGGTCGGCGCGCAAGTCCTCGTCGCGAAAACAGCGCGCAATCTGGAAATAGCGGTCGAATCCGCAGCACATGAACAACTGCTTGTAGATTTGCGGCGACTGCGGCAGCGCGTAAAACTCGCCCGGATGCACGCGGCTCGGCACCAGGTAATCGCGTGCGCCTTCGGGCGTCGGCTTGGTGAGGATCGGCGTCTCGAGCTCGAGGTAGCCACGATCACTCAGGAAGCGACGCGTGACCTGCATGAGTCGATGGCGCAGCACGAGATTGGCCTGCAGTTCCGGTCGGCGCAAATCGAGATAGCGATGCCGCAAGCGCAACTCCTCGGCGGGCACCTTCTCACCGCGCGCACGCGCCACCGGAAGCGCAGGCGTCACCGCCGGTCCCACCACCGAAATGGACCGTACGCGCACCTCGATGCCACCGGTCGCCATATCGGGGTTGACGCGATCCGCCTCGCGCGCCACGACATCCCCTTCGCACAACACGACCGACTCCACGCCGACAGCGGCCGCGATCGTGGCCGCTTCGGCACTCGACCACGCGGGTCCGAACGCGAGTTGCACCAGGCCGGTGCGATCGCGCAGGTCGATGAATACGAGTCCGCCGAGGTCACGACTGCGATGCACCCAGCCACCCAACCGAACCGCGCGACCGACATCGTTCGCGTCAAGCTGGCCACAGGCATCGGAACGCAGCGACGTCGCCATCGCGCCATGGTCAGCTGTCCTTCGGATTCCGTCGGGTGTCACGTACAAGACTCCTGGCAATTCGGCGCCAAGGGGAAGAGAACGCGCGGCGTTTGCGCGAATGGGGTTAAACGTTGAAAACTACACAACTTAGACATTGGTTGGTAGCGAAAAAACGAGGTTGGCGACACTTCGTTGCTTGTTCGTGATCCGGTACGTCGCTAGACTCAACTTCATGCGCCGCAAGTTCTTGTGCGGGCTTGCCGCGTTCGCGTGGGCCCCTGGCCTGTGGGCGCAGCCAGTGCCCGCTCGCGATCTCTGGGAGTTCCCGCTGGGCTCGGTGCTCGAGCCCGCTGCGCTAGCCAGCGAACCCGGAGGCGGCCTCTGGAACCCGGCCACCACCCTGGTTTCGGGCCCTGAGCGTTGGCGCCTGGGCGTGGCGTCGCTGTCGTCGGCGGCCGACCAGAGCGTCGATGGCCAGCTCATCGCGGCGTCCTTTCGGCGCGCCAACGGCGTGGCGTTCGGCGCGTCCGTGGCGCGATCGGCCGTGGCCAGCATCCTGCGCACCGAAACGGACCCGCAGTCGCTTGGCGACGTCCCCTATTCGAGCCTGCTCATCTCAGCCACCGTTGCGCGCGAAATCCTTCCGCATGTCACCGCAGGGGCGGCCCTTCGCTACCGTGAGGGTCGTGCCGACCAGATCGTGCGGAATGCGGTGGCGGCCGATCTGGGTATCGTCGTGCATTCCCTGCCGGTACGCGACGCACGCTTCGCCATCTCCAGTTTTCTGTGGCGTCCGGGCAAGGAAATCGATGATCGGCCCGCCGTCCTGACGGCGGTCGACGCCCGCCTGATGGGCACGGCCGAGCGGGAGACGCGTCTCGGACTCAGCTACAATGGCGTGAATCGTGGCGCGAAGGAGTTCGGACCGTTCGTGTCGTGGCGATTCGATCGTGTCGACCTGCGCGGCGCGTACCTTCGCACGTCGGCGTCAGGACGTTCGGTGTCGCGCCTTCGCTGGGGAATGGCGCTGCACTACGCGCGGTACGTCGTGGGCGTGGCGCGCGAGGAAGGCGCGTCGGAACTCGGCCCGCTGTACCAATTCACGCTCAGCTCACTGTTGCGCTGATGTCATCCGTGGCGATTCCCGCTACACCGCTCACCGAGAACCTGCTCGACCTCGAACCCGAGGCTGCGCTGGCGCGCCTGAGCGCGTGGTTCGCCGGGCACGGTGAACCGGCGTATCGCGCAGGCCAGGTCTTTGCACGGCTCTGGAAGCGCCCGGTGGCCAGCTTCGACGACATCACGGAA
>CAZPON010000404.1:0-918 GCA_964588045.1 uncultured Gemmatimonas sp. | reverse complement strand
CCCACAGAGGCCATTGTGGGGATTTTATCGTCTGCCAAGGCGGGGGCTGCCGCGGCGGAGGCAACCTTGGGGGTGTCGGGCGGGCTGGTGGCGGCCAGCTTCGACGACATCACGGAACTGCCCAGGCGCTTGCGTGAACAGCTCGCGATGTCGTTCCGCATCCCGATGCTGGAGCTCGCGACGCGGCAGACGTCGGCAGATGGCACGGAGAAATTCCTGTTTCGCCTGGATGACGGCCAGTTGATCGAGACCGTGGCGATTCCCGATGCGGATCGCATCACGTTGTGCATTTCGTCGCAGGCCGGATGTGCCCTGCAGTGTGCATTCTGCGCCACCGGTGCGATGGGGTTCCAGCGCAACCTGCTGGCCTCGGAAATCGCCGGTCAGGTGCGGGCGCTGCGCATGCTGTCGCCGCCGATTCTCGCGACGAATGTGGTGTTCATGGGCATGGGCGAGCCGATGATGAACTGGCGCGCAGTCAGCCCGTCACTCACGCTGCTCAACGATCCGCGCGCCCTCGGCATCGGCGCGCGCCACATCACCATCTCCACCGTTGGTGTCCTGCCCGGCATCGTGGCGCTCGGCGAGCGCCCCGAGCAGTTCCGCCTGGCCATCTCGATTCATGCGCCCACGGACGAACTGCGCCGCACCCTGATGCCGGTGAACACCAAGTATCCGCTGGCCGACGTCATTGCGGCCGCGGCGACGTTCGACCGTCGCGTGACGTTCGAGTATGTGATGCTGGGTGGCGTGAACGACCAGCCGGAGCACGCGGCACAACTGGCCGCGCTGGCGCGTGAATGCCGCGCCTTCGTGAACCTCATTCCGCTGCATCCGGGTGGCGCGATGGGCTTCTCGCCCAGCCCCGGCCCGGTCATCGCCGGGTTTGCCCGCGCCTTGCGTGCACGTCGCATCGAG
>CAZPON010000403.1:0-3098 GCA_964588045.1 uncultured Gemmatimonas sp. | reverse complement strand
TGCGCGATGGGTGTTTCATCCCTTTCCGCCTGCGCGCGCGGCCCCGCACTGGTCGTCGCAAACGACAATCGGGTCGCCGCAGGCGTCGTCACGAACAGCGTGCGTGAGATCAGGCTCGAGGCGCAGGTCGCACGTTGGCTCCCGGACGATGGCGCCGACTCGACGCTCACCGTGCAAGCGTTCGCTGAGCGGGACGGGACGCCGCGAGTGCCCGGTCCCCTGGTGCGCGTGAATCAAGGTGACAGTGTGCATGTCACCGTCGTGAACACGGTTCCCGATTCAGCGCTGCTGCTGCGCGGGTTCGGCGCCGCCAACGACAGTGTCGTCGTGCCAAGCGGCGGCACACGGGAGTTTGCATTCCGCGCGTCGACTCCCGGAACGTTTCTCTACTGGGGCACGACGAGCGGCAAGACGTTCCATGATCGCATGGGCCTCGAGTCCCAGCTGACGGGTGCATTCATCGTCGATCCAATCGGCGTGAAGCCGGACACGGCCGAGCGAATCTTCGTCATCACCACGACGGATATTCTTCCCGACACGACGCTGCCGGAAGCCAGGCGATATGACGTGTTTGACCAGGCCATCAACGGAAAGTCGTGGCCGCACACCGAACAACTCAAGTACACCGTAGGTGACACCGTGCGCTGGCGCTGGATCAACGGCGGATACCTCGGCCACCCGATGCATTTGCACGGTTTCCACTTCCGTCGCACCGCGAAGGGGAATGGCGTGACGGAAACGATGGACTCGGTGCCGCACTATGAAGTGACGGAGTTGCTGCGTATCCGAGGAACGTTCCGGATGGAGTTCGTGCCGACGCGCGCGGGAAATTGGCTGTTCCACTGTCACATGGTCGCGCACGTGGTGCCCTTCCCGGACAGGCCTGACAGCTTGCGCGCGCACTCGATGCACGACCCGGCGGAACATGCGCGGACTTCCATGTCGGGACTCGTCATGGGCATCACGGTCCGTGATCGCAACGGCACCATTTCCTCGGCCGTCGACACCAGGCCGCCCGCGGTGCGATACCGCCTGTTCGTGCAGGAGGGCTTCCAGGTGAATCCGGGAGACTCGCTCAAGAGGCCCCGGTACCCCGCGCGAGGATTCGTGCTGCAGCAGGGTGACGTGCCGCGAAAGGACTCGGTGGAAATTCCTGGCACACCGCTCATCCTCACGCGCGGTGAGCGCGTCGGCGTCACCGTCGTGAACAATCTCCCGGAACCGACGACGGTGCATTGGCACGGCATGGAGCTCGAAAGCTTCTATGATGGTGTCGGTGGATGGAGCGGCGCCGACGCGAGGCGTTCTCCCCTCGTGGCGCCGGGTGATTCGTTCGTGGTGACATTCGCACCGCCGCGCGCCGGGACGTACATCTACCACACACACATGGAGGAGGCCCGCCAGCTGCAGCACGGCCTCTTCGGTCCGATGATCGTACTGGAGCCGGGGGAACGTTTCGATCCCGCGAAGGAGCTCCTCTTCACACTCGGCAACAAGCAGAACGATGGGAATGAGACCCCGTTGATCAATGGACGAAGGGAATGGGAGAAACCGGCGCGTGAGTTGCGCGTGGGGGAGACATATCGCGTGCGTTTGATCAACATTCTCGCGACCGTGCCGCTTGAAGTGTCGCTACGCACTGCAGGGGATACGGCGATCCTCAACTGGCGCGCCCATGCGAAGGATGGAGCAGACCTGCCGGCCGCGAAGCGCGTAGACAGTCCGTCATCGCTGACCTTCGGCGTGGGCGAAACGTATGACTTCCTCTTCACGCCGAAGCGCGCGGGCAACATCATGCTGCACGTGAAGAGCGCGGGCCCCGAGCCCGGTGCGCTGATGATGCCGATCCGTGTCAGGTGAGCCGTTCTCTCACCTTCTATGCGTCACCTCGCATCGCCTCGCTGGGCTCCACCGCGAGCACTCGGCGCGTCGGCACCAGGCACGAACACACGCCCACCACCAACACGATCGCCGTGGCCAGTCCCACCGCCACCAGCATCGAGTTCACCAACGAACTCCCCGCGTCGGCACCGCCCGTCAGCGAATAGACCAACCATCCGGCCATCGGTATTCCGATCAGTCCACCGATGCCGATCTGTGCCAGCGAACGCGAAAGCACGGTGACAACGAGTGACGCGGGTGTAGCGCCAAGCGCGGAGCGGATGCCGAGCTCGCGGGTGCGCTCGGAGACCGTCAGCGACAACATCGCGTACAATCCGCTGGTAGCGAGTGCAATCAACACCCCCACGAGTAGCAGCAGTCCCACCGCCATGGAGACGATCAGATACCAATCGCCCTGGCGCACGTCACTCAGCACCTGGGGCGTTCCCATGACGAGATCGGGGTCAATGGCCGCCGCGAGCGTCCTGACCCGCGCCGTCATTCGTTTCGGCGAGGACCCCACGTGAATGCCAAGTTGCATCGGATTGATCGTTCCAGGTGACGCGGGGAAGTAGACGGCCTCGCCGTGGCCAGGATTGACCATGTTGACACCAAGATGAGGCACGACGCCGACAATCTCGTGCCACCGTGGCGTCGCCTCACCACGCGCGGCGGGAACCCGTATGCGCAGACCGAGAGGATCGCGTCCGGCGATTCGCTGCTCGACGAAGGCGCTGTTCACGATCACCACGGGAACATCATTCTCGACGTCGCTGCGCAGGAAATCCCGGCCCTGCAGCACACGCTGACCAA
Source organism: uncultured Gemmatimonas sp. (assembly GCA_964588045.1). Lineage (GTDB taxonomy): Bacteria > Gemmatimonadota > Gemmatimonadetes > Gemmatimonadales > Gemmatimonadaceae > Gemmatimonas. The sequence goes on along the minus strand of CAZPON010000403.1, from coordinate 404 downwards.
GCGATTGAAAGAACTCCACGTCCACCTGCGCGGTGCGCACCCAACGCGCGGGCGCATCCGGCACGCCCTTCGGGTCGTCGATTTCAAGGGGCTGCGAGCGATGCTCCATTCGCGGCAACGCATCGCCGACGGCGACACTTTTGATGCCCGGCTCGTTCTTCAGCGCGGTGATCAGCGCCCGCTGATCTTCGCGCAAGCGCTCGTCTTGCAAACGCCGTTGTTCGTCGCTTGCCGACGACGACATGCTGTTGGCCGTTGGTGCCGCGTCAGGAAGCCGGAACTGCACGGCGAGATATTCGGCGGCAGGAATGCCGGCGGCGCGTTCCGCCTCGCGCAAGTCGGTTGAGCGATCGACGATGGTTATTTTGAGTGATACGGCGACCACCGACACCGCAATGTCGCTC
>CAZPON010000402.1:0-3106 GCA_964588045.1 uncultured Gemmatimonas sp. | reverse complement strand
GTCCTGCGCGCCCGTCATCGCGGGCTCGGCGAGCCAGAACTCGGCGCCACGCGGAAAATTGAAGCGAGACGGCATCACGCCAACCACGGTTACGCTTCGCTCCGACAACTGAATCGACCGCCCGATGATGCCCGAATCACCGCCAAACCGGTTGGTCCAGAGGCGGTTGCTCAGCACCACCGACCTCGCGCTTCCAGGCTGCTCGTCATCCGCATTGAGGAAGCGCCCGAATGCCGGCGTGACGCGAAGCACTTCGGCCAACCGGCTCGACACGACCGCGCCGGAGATGTCCTCCGGTTCTCCTTGCGTCTCCACTGTCGCGGGCTGCACACGGTACGTGGCAGTCGCGGCGAGCGAACGGTTCACTCGAAGCCACTCCTGATACTCGCTCCCGGGCACAGGCAAGTTCGCAATGACGCCGTCGCCAAGCCCCAGGTGCAACAGCTCGTCTGCCTGATCGTACGGCAACGGCCGAATCACGACGGCGTTCAGGATCGTCAGGACCGACGCATTCGCGGTCAACACGAGGGCAAGGCACCCAATGACGGCCAGGCTGAAGCTGGGGTTCCGCCTCAGGCTCCGCGCGATCTGCCGCATCGACTGCACGCTCAATGTCATCCTGAACTATGCAGTGTGTTCGTATCCGCAGGGTTCGGTGTCCCGCGGAGCCCTTGAGCACCCTTGTAAGGTGTACGCCGCGGCGCGTGCGAGTAACAGTTCCTTGGCAAGCTCGAGGACCACTACGGGCTGTTCGCGCGTGACACTCGGGAAGTCGACGAGGAACTCGTCGAGCGGGTCACCCGCCTCGATATACTCAACGAACGTTTGCACCGGCACACGGGTACCCGCAAAAACAGGTGTACCACCCATGATCTCGGGATTGCTCAGGATCGGGAGCGATTCGGCTTGCATCAGAAGTCTCCGGGTGCTTCCGAAATGTACACCAAAGCTGTCTCAGCGCGTCAGCACCTGCTCCAACGTCGCCAAGCGGCCATCGGCCGAGAAAAAGAACGCAGTACGGTTCAGGCTCAAGGATGTCCAGCGCGGAACATTGCTCGGCACGACGTCTGACCTCGATGGAGGGACGCAGTTGACCCTCTACCACTGCGCGATCTGCAGGTAGCGCCTGTTCGCCCGCACTGGCCGTGAGCCCACGATCATCGCACGACAAACTCGTTCGAAAGGACCGTGCCCTCGGGTGCCGCCATGTCCGGGCCAATGAGGATGCGTACGCGGTAGCGACCCGGTTCCCAGGTGGACACCGCGAAGGCCAGTGATGCGGTGGCGCCCAGCGCGACCGTCGATGGCGAATGGATTCCAAGGCAGATGATGCCCGAGGAGTGGGCTTCCTCCCATCGCGCCGAAGTCGCCCGCTCGAGGTAGAGAGCCGGCGGGTGCGGGCAGCCGGTGAGCGCGACGGAGCGCCCTCCGTTGTGCTGAACGGTAAGACGTGCGACCGCCTCCCCGGCTTCGGAACGCTCGTACACCGCGCTATCGGTGGCGACCTGCAGATTGGGGCTGGATGATTCGGTCAAGCCACCGGTGCAGGCCATGCACAGCAGGACCGGCAAGACCAGCAAACGACGAACTGCATGCATCGATCACCTCATGAGGTACGTCTACCCATGGGAAACCGCGCCGCCGACGTGGGCGTCACCCGCCATGCATACGGCGGACGCACTGCGAATTCTGCCGAGATGTCGACACAAGGGAGCCCTCAGTAGCGATACGTGGCCGTCAGTCCACTCTTCGTGGGCATACGGGCGGCCGGCACCACGATGACTTCGCCCTTGCGACGCAAGACCGCTTCGGCAACGTCGTCGAGCAGATCATCGACCGCAGGGGCGCCATCGCCCGCGAGTTCGACGCGTCCGGCGGCATCCAGGCGTCCCGGAATGACCCGGTCGGCCTCCACGAGCAGCGTCGCCACGCGCCCCGCGACCGCGGCTTCGGCGATCTGCCCGAGATCGTCGGAACCACGCCCGTGCGCGCGCGCAGACTCGAACTCGTCCACCAGCGCACCCAGCCGCGCGATGTACATCGGCTCGGCGTGGGCCCATGCCATCTTGCGCAACTGCTCGAGATCGAGTGCCTCGGCGTTCATCGCGATGCCCTCGGCCATCAGGAACGGATTGTGACTGAGCTCGCGAAAACGCGCGTGGTACTCCGGGAGCGCCGCAAGCATGAGCGGCAGACCGGACGGCCGGGAATGGTGTTCGAGAATCGCGCGGTCGATCACCCGGAAGAATCGCTCCATGTCGATCTCGATTTCGTCCCGCCTCTGTCCGTGACCGTGATGCAGGGCGCCACCGGTGGGACCGCCGGCACTGCCGCCATAGGAGGCCACACTGAGGTGCGCATCGGTGAGCTCTTCGCCCAGTGCTTCCGTGAGCGTGGCGGGCACATGCGTGAGCGCCACGGCGTCGAGCACGTCACGATTGCCTTCGTACAGCTTGGCCTCGTGGCGGCTCAGCGTCAGGATCTGGTAGCGGTCGGCGGACTGCAGCACCCGCAGCAGCGGCTTGGTGTGAAACGTGTCGGCGACCACCAGCAGTTCGGTCACGGGGCGTTGCAGATCGAGCACCTCGAAGGAGTCCGGCGAACTGAGAATCGCGAGCCCTTCCGTACGGTGCCTCCAGAACTCCGCATTCCGTTCGATCGCCGCGAACGGCTCCAGGCGGGCCGCGATGTCCACGCCGGGATACGCCTGCTCGAGTGACGATTCGATGGTGCGCAACATGTTGCGAAAGCGAATCGGATCCTGCTGGTTTTCGGGATGATTGCGGTGGGTGGGCTGGTACAGCGAGATGCACGGAGGCTCGTGATCGGAGAGCCAGTGGTTCAGGTGATCGGTGGAGAACTGACGCACGGAATCTCCTGTGGTTGGGGGCAGGCACCAGACATCGATTCGGAGACGCACGAGGCCGTGCGACGGCTCGATAGCGATGTCGACTCTCTTCTACCCCGGAGATGCGCCTGGGAGCCACGTGACGCACGAAACTTTGGCGAACCGTACGTCGCGATCGGCGAATACTGCAAGACTGCGCGTCCGGCAGAGTCGCCTCTGTCTAGCGCATGCCGAACATGCCCCCGCCTCCGCCCCCGC
>CAZPON010000401.1:0-3110 GCA_964588045.1 uncultured Gemmatimonas sp. | reverse complement strand
CGTTGAACTAAACCGCTGCGCGGTAGTGCTGTTCAGGACGGTTCTCCTCGGGAGGGCCGTCCTTTTGCGTGGGAGGCGACCGGAGTAGCGTCGCGGGAGAAGGTCCACTTCTCACAGCGACGGAGGCTCAGATGCACACGCTCACCGACCGGATGGACGAAGACATGCGGCTCCGCGGATTCGCGCCTCGCACGCAGCAGTCGTATCGCGGGGCCGTGGCGGGCTTGGCGACGCACTTCGCGCGGACACCCGACACGCTCGACACCCTCACGGAAGCGGAGCTGCGCACGTTCTTCCTGCACTTGGTCACGGAGCGCCACGTGTCGCGCAGCACGCTCATCGTGTATCGCAGCGGCATTCGCTTTCTCTACGAAGTGACGCTGCAGCGCACGTGGCCCGTGTTCGACGTGGTGCGACCGGCGAAGCGGCACACGCTGCCCAATGTGCTCGCCGTCGCGGAGGTCCATCAGGTGTTGTCGGCCGTGCGCGACGCGCGGGCGCGGATGACGCTGACCCTGATCTACTCGTGCGGCTTGCGGCTCTCCGAGGGGGTCAGTCTCCTGACCAGCGATATCGATAGTGCGCGCATGGTGGTGCACGTGCGCGCCGGCAAGGGCGGCCGGGATCGGTACGTGCCGCTGCCCCTGCGTACCCTCGAGCTGCTGCGCACGTATTGGCGCGCCGTGGCGACGACGCGCCGCGGGGCCGCTGCGCAGGGCGCGTGGCTCTTTCCCAATCGCGACGCGACCGGCCCGCTCCACCCGTCCAGTCTGCAGCGGACGTTCGCGGCCGTCATGCGCGCCAGCGGGCTGACGAAGCACGCGTCGATTCACACGCTGCGGCATTCGTACGCGACGCACCTGCTCGAGTGTGGCGTGCATCTGCGCACGATTCAAGAGCTGCTCGGGCATCGCGATCCGGCGACGACCGCCGTCTACACGCACATCACGCCGCGCGTCACCAGTGCGCTTCATCACACGGTGAATACGCTCATGGCCACGTTGTAACATCACGTGGTCGCGGTCGATGACCGTGCAGGCGGTGGTTCGACAGTTTGGTCCGGCCTATGCCGCGCGCTTCGGCGCGGCCATGCCGGCGAGCCATCGGCGTGCGCTGGAGGATCTGGCCGCCTGTCGCACCGCTGCACTGGGCGGCCATGTCACGCAGTGCGACGCGTGTGGCACCGAGCACTATGTGTATCACTCCTGCCGGAATCGCAGTTGCCCGTCGTGCCACGGCGCGAGTACGCGGGCTTGGCTCGCCGCGCGTGAGACCGAGGTGCTGCCGGTGCCCTATTTCCATGTGGTGTTCACCCTGCCCGCCGAGGTGCGCGCGCTCGTGCGGGCGCACCAGCGCGTGCTGTTGGGTGCCCTGATGCAGGCCGCCGCGGAGGCGTTGCAGGCCCTCGCTGCCGATCCGCACTATCTCGGCGGCACCGTCGGCATCCTCGCGGTGCTTCATACGTGGACGCGGACGCTCGGGTACCATCCCCATGTGCACTGCCTGGTGCCGGGCGGGGCGCTCGCTCCCGATGGCATGACGTGGCGACGGGCGCGCGGCACGTATCTCGTGCCGGTCCGGGCGCTGTCGGTCGGGTTTCGTGCGCGGTTTCTCGCACGATGGCGCCGGGCACTGCCCGACGTCGTCGTGCCTCCCGCGGTGTGGCGCACGCGGTGGGTCGTGTATGCCAAGCCCACCGTGCAGGGGCACGGGCTCGTGCTGCGCTATCTCGCGCGTTACGTGCATCGCGTGGCCATCACGGATGCGCGCGTGCTGCGTGTGACCGCGACGACCGTGACGTTCCGCTATCAGGATGCCGCCGCGCGCGCGTGGCGCACGATGACGCTCCCGGGCGAGGAGTTCCTGCGCCGGTTCCTGCAGCACGTCCTGCCGCGCGGCTTTCACAAGGTGCGCTACTATGGCTTCTGGCGCCCGCGCGCCGCCGCCACGCGGCGACATCTCCAACAGATGTTGGCGCCGGTGCCTCTGCGCACGCCGCCACCGCCGCTGACCCTGACCGCGCCGGGCGTCATCCCCGCGCCGCGGTGCCCGCGATGTGGGCAGGGGCATGTCTACCGCGTGCGGCAGCTCGCGCGCACGCACGGCGTCATCGCGACGGCGCAACCGCCATGACCCGCGCCGTTCGACGCCACGGCATGGCGGACATCGCCAAGTGCCCACCACGTGCACCGCTCGCCAGGATGCGCCGACGCGTCGTGCGCGCGCCGCACGTTGCACGCAGAAACGCGGCCCGATGGCCCGACGCCAGCGCGCACCGTCCGTCGCATCATCCAGCGACCGCGCGTCCCCGACGCCGATCCCGTCCTCGGCGCCCCATAGCGGCGCGCCCGCGCGCGCTGCAAACTCCATAGCCGACCGCCCGCGGTTCAGTCCAACGGAGGTTTGGCGTCGGCTTCGCGACGCAAAACCTCTTATTCGTTATGCCGACTAAGCACCATCCGTTGCATTGTATGTATCCAATACGTACATTTCTGTGTGGATGAACTTCGCTTCGAATGGGATCCGGCTAAGGCGCGGCTGAACCAACGGAAGCACGGGATTGCGTTCGAAGAAGCGCAGACCGTATTTGCCGATGACGACGCCATCCTGCTGGGCGACCCTGCGCATTCCGACTCAGACGATCGATTCTATCTTCTCGGTCTCAGCTCCCGGCTGCGCGTGCTCGTCGTCATCCATTGTTATCAATCCGACGATGGCATTGTTCGACTCATCTCGGCCCGTAAGCCACGCCCTCTGAGCGCGCCCAGTATGACGCGCGGTGGAAACCATGAAGCGTTCTTTGGATTTTTCGAAGGGACAGCGCAACCCATATGCGGCGAAACTCAAGCGCCCCGTGACCATTCGACTCGACGAGTTCACGGTCGACTACTTCAAGGCGATGGCTGCGGACACCGAGATTCCGTACCAGACGCTGATCAACCTGTACCTTCGTGAGTGCGCGGGCACCGGGCGTCGGCTGGCGATGCAGTGGCGAAACGCCAAGCGCGGCGCGGCATAACAGGCGTTGCTGCTGACAAGGCAGCTATTGTCGGAACGCGCTACGCGCGTTCTGTTATCTGATCGCCTTGCAGCAGAACGCAGTCTCGTTA
>CAZPON010000400.1:0-3112 GCA_964588045.1 uncultured Gemmatimonas sp. | reverse complement strand
CCGACTCATCGCACTCGATGTCGGGTCGCTCACCGTGCGCGAAGGTGCTGCGCCCGGCGAATTGCTCACGCTCGGACGACTGCTGGCGCAGGAGCCCGGCGTGTCGCCGATACCGGAGCATGCCACCGGCACAGGCTCGACGGCAATCGGCGGCAACACACCGTCAACCGTGTCAACCGTGCCGCCGGCGAACGACGCACCCGCCGAACTGCTGCGCACATGGAGTGTGCTCGTCACGCCGGTCTCGCCGGAACGGTCACGGGAATCGGCAACCGTTGCATCGGGTAGCGCACTCGCCCGACTGGCGGCCGCTCGCACCGACGATGCCACCACCAGCGCTGTGGACGCACTGTGCGAGCTGCTCGACGAAGCCGAACGTCGCGGTGATGTTGCGGCTATCGAAGGCATCGCGCGCGCCGGCATGATGCGGCTGCACGCCACCGGCGAGTCGGGCGGACGACTGGCGCTCGAGTCACTGCTGCGACGATTGCAGAGCGCACCCGTGCTGGACCTCCTCGCGCGCCAGTTCCCGTACAGCTCCGATCGCGCCTCCCTGTCGCAGCTCTTCGCCCGTGCCGGTGAAGCCGGCGTCGATGTGTTGCTGCATCACCTCACCACGACTGACGACTCGCTCGGACGCCGCGCGTATTTCGACGGCATCATCGCCATGGACGTGGGTTCGGCGCACCTCTTCGATGCGCTGCACGACAGTCGCTGGTTCGTGGTGCGCAACGCCGCCGCCCTGCTGGGCGAAATGGGCGTCGAACATGCGGACGAAGCGCTCATCCCGCTGCTGCACCACGCCGATCATCGCCTGCGCATTGCCGGCGCGCGCGCGCTCATGCGACTGCGCACAGTGAAGTCCTTGCAGGCGCTGCATGCCTCGATCGACGACGCGCACGCCGAAGTACGCCGCCTCTCCGCCGCCGCCCTCGGCCTCACCGGCACCGCAGTAACCGCCGGTGTGCGCCCGCCCGCCGCCCGCCTTGCCGCTGCACTGGAAGTCGAAACCGATCAGGATGTGGCGCTGGAACTCCTCTCCGCCCTCGGCCGACTCGGCACCTCCGACGCCGTGCAACGGCTGATCCGTCTTGCCGTGCCCGCGGCCACCGACGCCTCAGGCCCGCCAATGCCCGAACCGCGCGACGCCTGGATCCGCATCGCTGCACTCGAAGCGCTGGTGCACGCGCGCGGTGCGCAGATGCTGACGCTGATTGCTGAACTTGCTGGCGATGCAGACCCCGACGTCGCGGCTGCGGCCGGCGCGTTGAAGGACGCGGGATCGCTGAACTGATTGACGCGGATGACGCGGACAAGCGCGGACTGTTCCTTGGGTGGGGCAGGCGGCGTCGAGCGACCGCGAGCTCAGCTTCTTTGTCAATGAAAAACAACAACAAAAGCGCTTCCGACACGCGATGTACCCTGGCCTACGCAGGGAGCAATCCGCGCTTGTCCGCGTCATCCGCGTCAGGCAGTTTCGGGTCCCGCCCAAGCCTCACCGTGCCGTGAAGTCCGTCCCGGACGTCACCATACGACACGTCTCGGCAATCAACTCTGCCGCACGATCGAGATCATCCAGCGACACCATCTCGTTCGGTGAATGCATGTAGCGATTCGGGATCGACAACAACGCGGTCGCCACGCCATTGCGCGTGAGCTGGATCGCGTCCGCATCGGTGCTCGTGAAGCGGCCCGCCGCGTGCACCGTGTAGGGAATCGCCAGTCTGTCGGCCGTGTCGCGCAGCAGACCGAACGCCACCGGGCTCACCACCGAGCCGCGGGTCAGCACCGGGCCGCCGCCGAGTGTGTGTTCACCGAGTTCTTTCTTTTCGACGCTGGGATGATCGGTGGCGAACGTCACGTCCACCGCGATGGCCATGTGCGCTTCCTGCGCATGCGCGGCCACGCGCGCACCGCCACCGCTGTAGCCGATTTCCTCCTGCGCCGTTGCGGCCGCCACGACGCGTGCGGCGCCCGGTTTCGCCGCATAGCGCCGCAACGCTTCCAGCACCACGAACGCACCGATGCGATCGTCGATGGAGCGCGACACGATGCGACGGTTGGGCAGCTCGATCATCTTGCTGTCGATCACGCCCGCGTCGCCGATCGCGAGCTGCTCCCGCGCCTCGGCCTGGTTGGCGGCGCCGATATCGACCCAGAGATCGGTGATCTTCGACGCCTTCTCGCGCTCGTCCGGTTTCATGAGATGGATCGGCTTCTTGCCGATCACGCCGAGCACATCACCGTTGCGTCCAAGGAAGCGGATGCGCTGCGCGACGAGCACTTGCGGATCCCAGCCCCCGATCGGCTCGAAGTACACGAAGCCGTTTTCGTCGATCCAGGTGACGATGATGCCGATTTCGTCGATGTGGCCGGCCAGCAGGATCGTCGGCCCGCCCTGGCCCTCGACGGTGGCGAAACTGTTACCCACCACATCGGAGCGGACTTGTGCGAACGTGGCCGCTTCGGTGCGCCACACGCGGGCCGGAGCGGCTTCGAAGCTCGACGGTCCCGGCGTGTCCAGCAGGGACGCGAGAAAGGCGAAGGAGGAGTCGGAAAGCATGCCATAAAGTAGCTCGCCGCTGGCGCGCGGGGGCGGTTGGCGAGAGCTTCTTGGGCATGACACTCATCTTCCTTGCCATCGGACTCGGCGCCGGAATCCTGTCGGGCATCTTCGGGATCGGCGGCGGCATCGTGATCGTTCCCGCGCTGATCTACCTGGCCAAGTTCCAGCCGCAACAAGCGTCCGGGACATCGCTGGCGGTGCTGGTGCTGCCGGTGGGCGCACTCATCGGCGCAGCGACGTACTACCGGGCCGGACAACTGGATATCAAGGCCGCGCTCATCATCGCGGCGGGACTGGCGGTTGGTGCAGCGGTGGGCTCGCAGATCGCCACGAATGTGGATCCGACGATGCTGCGCAAAGGCTTCGCCGTGATGATGGCCGTGATGGCGGTGAAGATGTGGGTGGGGTGACTACGCCACGCGCACTGCGTGCCGCGAATCCACCGCACTGAACAACCCCGGATTCATGATGCGCGCCATCGTCTCGATTCCGTCCACCACGCGCTGGACGGGTGCGGGCTGGTGAGCCGGCCCGGGCCGCGCGTGG
>CAZPON010000399.1:0-3113 GCA_964588045.1 uncultured Gemmatimonas sp. | reverse complement strand
CCCTGAAACAGGCAGGTCGGCGCCGGTGCCCGGCTCACGTCGTGGTGCCGTGCCGCGATCGCGGGCAGCAGGGCCACGACCGCGTGGGGGTCCGAGCCGAATTCGAGGCAAATCGGGATGTCCATGCGACGGCTTCGGTCCGTGCGCGTCCAGTTGATCAGGTCGCGGTCGAGCAGCCGGCCGTTGGGGACAATCACTTCGGCGCCGGTCGTGGCACGAATGACGCTGGCGCGGATTCCGATTTTCGTCACCACGCCTTCCAGGTCCCCGAGCTGGATCGTGTCACCAATGGACACCGGTCGCTCGAACGCGAGGATGAGTCCCGAGATGAAGTTGTTGACGATGGTCTGGAGGCCGAAGCCGACGCCCACCGAAAGCGCACCGCCGATGATCGTCAACTGGCCGACGTCCACGCCGGCGGCGGCAAGCGCGAGAAAGAACGCGATGGCCGTGAGCGCGTACTGCACGATCGACGAGATCGTGACCGACATGCCGTGCGGCAGGCTGAGGCGGCCGAGGACGTCGGATTCGAGCACCAGCGCCACCCATCGTCCCAACATCGCGCCGAACCAGATGACACCGAAGAACAGCAGGACGTTGGCGATGGTGAGTTCCGTGCTGCCCATCGTCACACCCGATGACAGCGTGTCCGAGATCAGTCGCCGGACCGGATCCCAGAGCAGCAGCGTGGCCAGCGCCGTGGCTGTCCACGCCGCGAAGGCTGCCGCGCGCACCACCCGCGACAGGCTCTCGACGATCTGCGGCCCCTTCCGATCGAGAATCCGCACGTCGTCCGACAGCGCGTTGACGGTCAGCGCGAGCACGCCGTTGATCACCGTGACGCCGGCGACGGCAACGATGGCGAGCGATGCCAGCACGGCGACCGCCGAGGCGCATACGAGGGCCAGCGTGACGTTGCCGACCAGGTTCGCCGGAATCGACGTGACGCTCAGGAGGATCGCGAGCGAAAGACCGCGCTCGGCCCAGCGTGTGGCGGGCTGTTGTCTCGCGGTCTCGTCGAGGGTGCGCAACTGGCGTCGCGACCGAACGGCCAACAGCAATCCCGCGATGGCCAGGAAGAGCAGCACCACGCGATGCCACGGCGTGGCAAACAGGGAGATGACCGCGAGGCGATCGACCGCCATCAGACAGAAGCCCCACCGGGCCGGGCGCACGACACCGGCCGGGAGCAGCGAGGGCAGCAGCCACCACACCGAGAGCGCCGAGAGCAGCAGCGCCACGTCGTACACGATCATCGGCGCCGAGGGATAGAGCACCACCGTCAGCAGTGTGGCCATGAGCGCCGACGCCCCACGCGGATGCGCCAGCACCCATCGATGATCCTTGGTGGCGACGGTCGAACCCGGGTTCACCTGCACCGTGTTCGTGGCCGCGAGCCGGTCGACTTCGCGGTGAAGGTTCAGGATCGTCAGGAACAACACGAGCGTGATGGCGAGGTGCAGCAGCACGCGCCCGCGATGGACCACGATGAAATGCGCGAACGTGGAGACGCTCTCCCGCAGGCGTGTGCCGAGCGTGTGCGACAGGCTGGGCCATCCGCCGCCGGCGATGTCCGTCCAGAGCGCCGGACTCTCGATGCGGAACAACTGCTGACGCATGTTCGCGTACGCGGCGTCGACCGCGGCCAGGCCCGCGTCGATCGTTTCATCGGCGCGTGTCAGGGCCACTTCGGTGGCCAGCAATTCCTGCTGGCGCGCCTTCACGGCGTCCCGCTGGTCCTCCAGGCGGCGGACCACGTCTTCCGCTTCGGCAATGACGGCGGGAACCGCATCGACGCGCGCGCGTGTGATGGTGCGCCGCCATAACTGCTGGCTCCGGTCGAGTTCGTCGCGCAGCGAATCGAGCTGGACCACCTGCCGCCTGATGATCCCGGCCCAGTCCTGCACCCGGACGTCCCATCGATTCCATTCCGCTTCGAGGCTCGACACCGCCCGGCGTGTCACCTGCGCCGGATGGATGGCCAATTGCCGGCCCGTCAGGACGCGGAGCGAGTCCGCCAGTCCCTCCGCGGATCGCTGCGCGTCGAGCACCGGACCGCGGAAGCGCAGCATCGCATTGATCTCCCCGATGCGCACCATTGCACCGGTCGCGCGAAGCGGAATCTCGATCGGATCGATCGTGGTCATCATCTCCTGCGCGCTGTCGGCGCCAGGCCTGGCGGCTGCGGCGGCGGCCCGTGCGGCACTGTCGAGGCTTTGCCGTGCCCGCGTCAGGCCCGGCAGCTGCGCGAGCGGTGCCTGCGGGCTGGCGGTCATCAGGAGCAGCGCGAGCAGCGCGGCGCGGCCTGCAGGGAAGCGCCAGCGTTTTGTCCCACCGTGCGGCGGGCTCCATCCCCGCCGGAAGCGTTCTCGCCCGGACGCCATTCGCGCCGGCAGCGTCGCGACAATTGTCGCGCCAGTTGTGTCGGTCCACATGCGTGGAAACGTTGCCCGGGCGGACACCTCCGGCAAGTACGCGCGTGCATATACAGGCGCGAGGCCCCGCACACGGTGGACGCAGCGCGTACTTGCCTCTGGCGGACAAGGGTCGTTATTTGAGACAGCACGTATATGCACCGTGGGCAGTCGTCCTGGTGACGCCCACCCGTCCCCACCACGCCCCTCAATAGGAAATATCAATCATGCCCCCGCTTCGTAGTCTCGCGCTCGTCGCGATTGCCGTCGCATCGGCCGCCTGCTCGTCGTCGTCGTTCAACTCCACCTGGGCGAATACACAGGCCCAGCCAACCAACATGGCCGGCAAGAAGGTGCTGGCCGTCGTCCAGGTGCGTGAAGACGGACGCCGGCGCGCATCGGAAGATGCGTTGGCCCGCGAGATCACCGCGCGCGGCGCGCAGGGCATCCCGTCGTACACGATCTTCCCGTCGAGTATCGGTGTGGATACGGCCGTGGCGCGCAAGATTGCCGAAGACAACCAGATTGCCGGCATCGTCATGATGCGCCTGACGGGCAAGGAGCAGGAAGTGTCGTCCTCGCCGACCTATTCGGGCGGCTACTACGGCAGCCCCTACTATGGCAGCGCCTGGGGCGCCTGGGGGGGTGGCTGGGGCACGCCGTACATGACGGAGTCGATTCGCACCGACACCAAGGTGC
>CAZPON010000398.1:0-3160 GCA_964588045.1 uncultured Gemmatimonas sp. | reverse complement strand
CGTCGGCCGCGTTGGACGGCATGGCCACCTGCCAGCCGTACGCGTGGGCGAACCGCACCTCGTCGCTCAGGCTGTGCCACGGGTCGCCGACATCCTTCCCGAACCCGCCCGGCATGCGCACCACGATGGGTGCGGCAAACCGGTTGGCGGTGCGCCAGCGCAAGGTGCCGCAGTTGTTGAGCTGTTCGGCGGCAGGGTCGGCGTACTTCCGGAACTGGATCTCGGCCACCGGCACGAGGCCGCTGATCGACATGCCCACGGAGCGGCCGATGATCGCTTCCTCCGACAGGCTGGTGTCGAAGACGCGCTCGGCCCCGAACTGCTTCTGCAGGCCCTCGGTGACCAAGTGGACACCTCCCTTGCGCCCCACGTCCTCGCCAAAGATGACGACCTTCGGATTGACGGCGAGCTCGTGGCGCAGCGTGCGCCGGATCGCGTCGGCAAACCGGGTCAGGTCGCCGCCCTCCTGCGCCAGCTCCGTGCCGCGAAGCGCCTCGCGCTCCGGGCGGGTCAGGCCACCCTGGGCGTCCGGCGCGTCCGGCGACTCGTCGGCGAACACATAGCGTGCCACGTGTGCCGGATCAGGTGCCGGCCGGGAGCGCGCGGCCGCAACGGCGGCGGCGACATCGCGCACCACTTCCGCCTCGAGCGACTCCCATTCCACGGCCGACATCACTGACGGCACCAGATACTCACGAAGCCGGGGCAGGGGGTCGCGCGCAACGTCGGCGGCGATATCGGCTTCGCTGCGGTACCCCTTCTGGTTGTCCGGCCCGGAATGACTCGAGAGGCGCGGCACGGTAAGCCGCACGAGGGCGGGTCCGCCGCCACCGCGCACGTGGGAAACGGCCTCGCGAAGCAGGGCCGATGCCTGATGCGGATCGGTGCCGTCGCCATTGCGCACCAGCAGGTTCTCGAACGACCCGAGGTTCCGGGCGATGTCGGCGCCGGGCGTCTGCAGGTCGCCCGACACCGAGATCCCGAGGTGGTTGTCCTCGATGTAGAAGAGCATCGGGAGGCGCAGGGTCGTGGCCATCGTGAGCGATGCCCAGAAACCGTTCGTCGCCACCGATCCGTCACCGCCCAGGGCAATGGCGATGGACCCGGCGAAACGCTCGTCGTCCAGCATGTCGCGATGATACGCGATGGCCTGCGCCCAGCCGGCGGCCGGCGTGTACTGGGAGCCCACGTCGCCCGACATCGGCAGCACCACCGGACCGTCGTCGCTTGGCATGTTGCACACCACGCCGATGTCGCGCCCATCGCTGAAGCCGCCGGCGCGCCCGAGCGGGCTGCCGAGTGCATCGTCGAGCGGCAGGCCCAGCGACAGCAGGAGCGGCCGGGAACGATAGTAGGCGCCGACTCCGTCGCGGGTTCCGGTCAGCAGCGACCCGAGGATGGCCTGCGCCATGTCGTGTCCGCGGGCCGAGAACTGGTACAGCACCACGTGGTCCTTGGGGATCGAGGCGCGGTTCCGGTTGGTCGACTCCTCGAGGTCGTCGAGGGCGCGCGACGCCAGTGTGGTGTAGGCGATGCGACGCCAGTCGAACCCCTCGCGGGGCATCGGTGTGCTGCGGGCCTCGACGCGCCTGGGAGCCGCTGGCGCGCGGGTGGGGGAGGGCGACATGGCGTAAATCTCACCCGCGACGAGGGGGGAGGGAACTGCGGGTGGGCCTTCGAGCGTCGGTACGCTGAAGACCGCTGTCGCCGCTACGACGTCACTTCCCGGGCGCCTCCAGTTCGAGGGCGTCGGCTTGCGTCGTCGTCACGCCGGTACCCGTGAACGAGGTGGCGATCGCGCTGATGGTCATGCGCGCCATGGTGGTCACGATCGGCACCCCGACACCCGTGCCGATGAGGAGCAGGTCGGCGGCGAGGATCCGGCTCGTCCAGCGGTTCACCAGTGCGCGATCGCGCCGCACGAACCAGGCGATCGCCGCCGCGCTGTTGATCACCAGAAAGATGCCGAGCGACCACGCGAACACCTGCGTGCCGAAGTCGGACAGCCAGGTCACGATCGTCGCTTCCATGCAGGGGCTCCTGATGGCAGGTGGGACGGACGGCAAGGACGGCAGCCGAGGCTACCATACCACTCTTGTTCCGGAAGTGCGAGAGGGCACCCGGGCGAACGTGGTGCGCGCTAGTTTCCCCGGCATGAGCGACCCTTCCATCCTCTCGGAGCTGCGTGACGGCGTCCTGGTGCTGACGCTCAACCGCCCCGACGTCCTGAACAGCTTCACCAGCGCCATGGCCCGCGCGCTGCAGTCCGAGTTGCGGCGTGCGGAAAGCGACCCGGTCGTGCGCGCGGTGCTGATTACCGGCAACGGCCGCGGCTTCTGTGCGGGGCAGGATCTCGCCGAGGCACTGCCGCAGGGCGACGGCCCGATGCCGGATATCGGCGAGTTCGTGAAGCACAGCTACAACCCGATCATCCGCGGCATCCGTCATCTCGAGAAGCCGGTAATCTGCGCGGTGAACGGCGTGGCGGCGGGCGCGGGTGCAAACCTGGCGTTCGCGTGCGACATCACCATTGCGTCGGAGACCGCGACGTTCGTGGAGAGCTTCGCCAAACTCGGCCTCATTCCCGACACGAGTGGCACGTTCTTCGTGCCGCGACTGGTGGGCGTGCAGCGCGCCACGGGGATGTTCTTCCTTGGCGAGAAGCTGACCGCGGAACGGGCGTGCGCGTGGGGCCTGATCTGGGAAGTGGTCCCGCCTGACATGCTGTTCGAGCGCGCGTTCGTGATGGCGCGCGAGCTGGCGGGTCAGGCGACGCGCGGATTCGGGCTCACCAAGCGCGCGTTGAACGCGTCGTTCGGCAACTCACTGGATGCGCAGCTCGAGGTGGAAGCCGCCGCGATGCACGAAGCCGGACAGACGGCCGACTATGAAGAAGGCGTGCGCGCGTTCCTGGCGAAGCGCAAACCGGTGTATCGGGGCGCATGACGGGCTTGCCTGCTGGTGGCGTCGTTGCCCTGCCCACGCCGGACATGCAGGTGGGTGTGGTGGGCGCCGGTGCGATGGGTGCCGGTATCGCGCAGGTCGCCGCGGCGCACGGGCATCGGGTGCTGGTGGCCGATGCGCAGCCCGCGGCCATCGAACGCGCGCGCGCGTCGCATGTGGCGGCGGTGGCGCGCGACGTGGAGAAGGGACGCCGCAC
>CAZPON010000397.1:0-3178 GCA_964588045.1 uncultured Gemmatimonas sp. | reverse complement strand
GCACGGTCTTCCGGCGACTGCAGGAGATAGTCCAGCTCGCTCAAATCGCTTCGGCCGAGGGCGCGCTGAATGACCAGACGGCCCCACGTGTCGGGCGAGGCATCGCGGAGCGCGCCGAAGATCCCGCCGAGCACCGCCGTCTCCACCATCACGTCAGTGAGCGGAAGGTGAATGGGATCGAGGGGCACCGCGTCTCGCCGGGTCCGATACCGGCGGCCGTACACAAAGCGTCCGACGCCCTCGCCGCCACCGGCGAGTGCATCATGCTCGAAGCGGCCACAGGTCACCACCTCGAGCGTCCCGGGAAGCTGGAGGTACACGAAACAGGAGTCGGTGCGTTCCGCGCGAGAGGGGAGGCGGCGCGTGGCGCGAGGGAGCGGGGGCATGGCACGGAGAGCAAGGAGGGGAGCGACGTCGGTGAGCTGCCTCAGAAGTCATCGTCCAGTCGCGAGGGCGCGCGCACCCGCTCACCGAGCCGTGCGGCGGCGAGCGTCTCCCCCTCGCGGTCCTGATTCGGTTGGGCGACGGCGCCGAGTTGCTCCAGCAGCCCCATCGCCCAGAGGACCGCCGCGTAGGCGCCGATGCCCGTTCCCGGGCGGCCTGCTTCGACGTGCTGGACGGTATTGAGGTGCACGCCCGCGCGGCGCGCCAGGTCTCGCTGCCGCCACCCGCGACGCGTCCGCGCCAGGGCGATATGGGCACCGAGCTGGGCAATGGTGTCTGCCGTGGCTTCGACGGTTCGGAGCGAAGAGCGTCCCATGTTGTCGCTGTATTTATATGGTTTAACGATGTTATTTACTATATATATGTGTGTAATAGATTGCAATACCGGGTGAATATCAGACTGATGACAGCGCGCGTGGAGAGCTCAGGCAACTGCCACAGCGCGCGTGGAGAGCTCAGCACCACACGCGCCGAGCCACCAGACTGAACACATGGTCCACTGACAGCTCGGCGCATGTGTTGCTGGGCTCTCCACGCGCGCGGTGGCAGTTGCCTGAGCTCTCCACACGCGCGGTGGCAGTTGCCTACCGCCCGCAGGCCCCGTCAGGCTTCGCCCCACGGATCGACGACCGTGATCCCGCAATCGGCGAAATCCCGGACGGTACGAGTCGCCAGCCGCGCCCCGCGCGAGCGCACGATGGCCGCAATCTGCGCGTCGACCTGGCTGATCGGCTTGCCGCCCTGTTTCCGACCCGCGGCGATCTCGGGGTAGGACGCGGCGGCCTCGGTATCGAATGGCAGAACACGCCCCGCCAGATCGACCTCGAACATCGAACGCGCGGCGGCCAACAGGTCATCGCGTCGGCGTCCTTCGGGCAGGAGCGCCAACCCGTAGAAAATTTCCGCCTGCGTCAGCGTCGTCGTGAACACGCCCGCCATCGGTTGCTCGGCGATCCATACCATGACTCTCGGATCAGGCTCGCGCCGCATCAGCTCGGACATGACGTTGGTGTCGAGGACGATCATTCGCCGATGTCCACGGGCGGACGAATCGCCTCGCGGGACACGTCAGGCAGCTCGACACCGCCCAACTCGCCGAAGCGTTCATTGATGGCCTGGCCCAGATTGCGCGGGCGTGGGATTTCGGTCGAGAGCGCCGAGCGCAGGATGTCGCGCGCCTCGTCTTCCATCGAGCGGCCGTGCATGGCCGCGCGCAGGCGCAGGCGATTCTTGATTGCCTCGTCGATGTTTCGGATCGTCATGACTGCCACGCTGACCTCCATAAGTCAATGACTGCATATTAGTCGATGATGGCGGCAACTGCAAGGTGCACGGGACACAGTGGAATCTATAACTACACATGATTATAATTACACACACTTATAACCTTACGTAGTTATAGCCATGGCCATGATCGACCGGAAAACCGAACAGGCGGAGCTACGCGCCCTGCTGGCCAAGGGGACGCCCCAGATGGCCCTGCTCTATGGACGCCGACGCGTGGGCAAGACCCACCTGCTGAACCGCGTCTGGCCCAGAGAGCAGGTCTTCTACTTCACGGCCGCCGAGACGACCGACGCCCAGAATCGCGAGACGTTGGTGCGGGATCTCGCCGATTGGCTGCGCGAGGAGCTGCGACCGGCGGACTACCCGACGTGGCGCATGGTGTTTCGCCTGCTGCTGGAGGCGAACGCGCCCGACCCGCTGGTGATCGTGCTCGACGAGTTCCAGTACCTCGGCCAGGATGTCGATGATCTCGGGAGCGTGGCCTCCGAACTCAATGCGGCGTGGGAACAACGCCGCGACGTACGCGCCCTGGTCCTCGTGCTCTCGGGATCCGCCGTGAAGCCCTTGGAGGCCCTCGCGGCGGGCGGGGCGCCCCTGTATGGGCGATTCAACTGGACGGCCAGGATGGAGCCGTTCGACTACGGCCACGCCGCCGAGATGGTCCCGTTCCCCGAGCTGCGCGACCGCGTGCGCTGCTACGCGGCCTTCGGCGGCACGCCACGCTATCTCGCGGCCGTCGACCCGGGTCAATCCGTGGACGCCAACATTGCCCGGCTGCTCCTGCATCCCCGCGGGGAAGTGCGGACGCAGATCGAGACCGCGCTGGTGCAGGAGCGCAGCCTGCGCGAAGTGTCCAAGTATCAGGCGATCCTCCGGGCCATCGGCACGGGCAGCCCCCAGTTCGCGGACATCAAGACGCGCGCGGGACTCCAGGACGATACGGATCCACCAATTCGACGGATGGTCGAGAAGCTCATCGAGCTGGGATACGTCCACGCCGTGCGCAATATCGGCACCAAGGCGACCGCGCCGTATCGCTACCGCATCGACGATCCGGCGTTTGCCTTTTACTCCGAGTTCGTCACGCGCTTCGAGACCGCGCTCGTCCGAAACGATGCCATGCACATCTGGGTACAGCACATCGCGCCCCACTTCGATCAGTATGTCGGCCGCGTGTTCGAGCGCATCGCGGAACAAGCGTACCGCCGCCTGCAAGCGACGCTGGGCTTGCCCTTGGTGGCCGAATGGGGGACGTGGCAAGGACGGGATGCAGACCGCGAGTCGCTGGAGATGGATATCGTCGCGCCGCTGCTCACCGGCCCGGTGATGACGGGCGGGATCAAGTGGAACGCGAACCCGGTGCCCCTCGCGTGGCACACGCACCACATGGACATGCTGCGGCGTCTGACGCGCTCTAGTGTGGGGTGGGCGCACAAGGCCGTGAAGC
>CAZPON010000396.1:0-3190 GCA_964588045.1 uncultured Gemmatimonas sp. | reverse complement strand
ACAAGGGCATTCTGACCGGGCGCGCACGCGCGGTGTTCAACGGCAAGATCCTCGTCCGGCTCGATGCGCAGAAGACCGACGCCAAGCAGACGAACAAGGCGCTGCTGTTGACCGACGACGCGCAGATCAACACCAAGCCGCAGCTCGAGATCTTCGCCGACGACGTGAAGTGCACGCACGGCGCCACCGTCGGCCGCATCGACGAGATGGCGCGGTTCTACCTCGGGAGTCGCGGCATCGGGCCAGTCCTTTCGAAGCAGTTGTTGATGTACGCGTTCGCCGCCGACGTCCTCGAGACGATCGAGAACGAGGCGGTGCGCGACGAGTTGGAGCGCATGACGCTGGTGCGGTTCACGGGTCAGTGACCCGCTGAGCACCCGCGTTTCACACCGTTCGGTGTCCCATGTCGGATCTTCAGGCGTTGTACCAGGCCGTCATCCTCGATCACAACCGCAAGCCGCGCAATTTCGGCGAGCTTGCCGGTGCGAACCGGTCGGCCGAAGGCAAGAACCCGCTGTGCGGTGACCACGTGCACGTCGAGCTGCATGTCGACGGGGACGTGATTTCGGACGTCCGCTTCACGGGTCACGGCTGCGCGATCTCCAAGGCCTCCGCGTCGCTCATGACGGCGGCGGTGAAGGGCAAGTCGCGCGCCGAAGCGGAATCGCTCTTTCAGCGGTTCCACGCGCTGGTGCTGGGGCAGGATCCCTCGGCCGGCGCCGACCTCGGGCAGTTGGTGGTGTTCTCGGGCGTGTCGCGGTTTCCGGTGCGGGTGAAGTGCGCCTCACTCGCCTGGCACACGCTCAAGGCGGCGCTGGCGCACGAGACGGTGATGGCCGACACGGCGCCGTTGGTCAGCACGGAGTGATAGAAGGGGGGTATAGCGTGACACCACCGGCGAACGGGTTTCGACACCCTTCCTGGTGGTCGATCGCCCTTTGGCTTCCCCGGACGAGATCGAGATGAGCGTGACCCAGTTGCAGCGAGCGGCGCGACTCGCGGACGTCAAGGCAGGGCTGCCCCTCGCGGTGACGCTGCCGGATGGACAGCGCATCTGCCTGGTGCGCGACGAGGAGCGCGTCTATGCGCTCTCCGACCGCTGCACGCACAAGGACTTCGCGCTGTCCGGCGGCGACCTGGTGGCGCCGTGTGTGCTGGAGTGCCCCTGGCACGGGGCGCGATACGATGTGCGTACGGGCCAGGTGTTGCTGGGACCTGCCACCGAGCCGCTGACGACGTTTTCGGTGCGCGTGGTGGGTGAGGAGATTTTCGTGGGCGCGCGTCGCGGCTCGTAAGGGCGGCGCCGGCCGTTACCCTTTGTGTACGAGACGGGCCTGACATGACAACGCTCCCGGCCTTGGCCCCTCGCAGCGACTTCCCGCTGCTTGCCGGCTCCCCGGCCCTGCACTACCTCGACTCCGCCGCCACCTCGCAGAAGCCGCGCGTCGTGCTCGACGCCATGCGCCACTTCTACGAGACCGCCAACGCCAATCCGCACCGCGGGGCCTACGCGCTGTCGGCCGCCGCCACCGATGCGTACCACGACGCCCGCGCGACGGTGGCCCGGTTCCTTGGCGTGGCCGACGCCGATTGCCTGATCTTCACCCGCGGCACGACCGAGTCGATCAACCTCGTGGCGTCATCGTGGGGGCGGACAAACGTGCGCGCTGGTGACGAGATCGTGGTCACGGCGCTCGAGCACCATGCCAACTTCGTGCCGTGGCAGCAACTCGCGCTGGCGAGTGGTGCGACGCTGCGCGTGGTGGAGCTCACCGCTCGGCAGGCCATCGACCTCGATGCGCTGCGCGACGCGGTCAACGCGCGCACGAAGGTCGTGGCCATCACGCACGTGTCGAACGCGGTGGGAACCATCACGCCGGTGCATGACGTCGTGCGCATCGTGCGGTCGCAGTCCGATGCCGTGATCGTACTGGACGGCGCGCAGGCGGTGCCACACCTGCCCGTCGCATTCGACACGCTAGGCGTCGACTTCTTTGCCTTCAGCGGCCACAAGATGCTGGGGCCCATGGGCATCGGCGGCCTGATCGGCCGACGCGCCCTGCTGGAGGCCATGCCGCCGTATCAGTTCGGCGGCGACATGATCGAGTGGGTGCACGACACCACCAGCACGTGGAACGTGTTGCCGCACAAGTTCGAGGCCGGCACGCCCAACGCCGCCGATGCGGTGGGCCTCGCGGCCGCCGTGCGCTACCTGGAAGCGCTCGACATGACGCAGGTGCGCGCCCACGAGCTGGCATTGCTCGAACTGGCCGACACGCGCCTGCGCCACATGCCCGGCGTGCACGTGTACGGGCCACCGCCGGCCGAGCGCAGCGGCGTGATCAGCTTCTCGGTGGACGGCGTGCACCCGCATGACCTGGCCACGATCTTCGACCAGCATGGCGTGTGCATTCGCGCCGGACATCACTGTGCGCAACCACTGATGCGCCGGCTCGGCGTCGGCGCCACGGCGCGGGCATCGTTCTACGTGTACAGCGACGCGCGTGATGTCGGCGCGCTGTGCCATGCGCTGGAGGCGGCGCAGGTGATGTTCGCGAGCGTCGGATAGCCGCGTCATGTTCGTTCAACAGCGTATCACGCGGAGACGCGGAGGAGCGCGGAGGGTTCGGCGCGAGCGGACACCTCCCAAAGCTCCGCGTCTCCGCGTGAGATTGTTTTTGTGGTGGTCGCGTTCGTGAGGCTGGCGTGACCACGCCTGCTTCTGTGTCAGGTGCACGGCAGGAGTTGCTGCTGGCCGAGTATCGCGCACCGAAGAACCGTCGTGCGATGCCGTTCGCGACCGCGCGCGCCGCGCACAAGAACCCGCTGTGCGGCGATGCGATCGAAGTGATGGTGCGCGACGTGAGCGGCCGCATTGCCGACGTGTCGTTCGCCGGCCATGGATGCTCGATTGCGGTGGCATCGGCCTCGCTGCTCACGCAGGCTGTGCGCGGACGCACGATTCGCGAGGCGCTGGCCCTGGCGTCGGACGTCGAGCGCATGCTCGATCGCGCCACACCGGGACAGGTGGACCTCCCCGATATCCTCGACGCGCTGCGCGGCGTGGCGCCGTTTCCGGGGAGGCACGAGTGCGCGCTGATGGCGTGGCGGGCGCTGCACGCAGCGCTTGACGCCCGCCGGAGTTTGGAGTATGGAGTCTTGAACTCCGAGTAGGGAGTAAGGAGTCATG
>CAZPON010000395.1:0-3190 GCA_964588045.1 uncultured Gemmatimonas sp. | reverse complement strand
GGTTCTCGAAGGCTTATTTGATCTCACGCCAGCGGAGGCGCGTGTTGCGCGCGCGTTGCGCGGCAATGGGGTGGTGACGCAGCTCGCGCCGTCGAATGACCTCGGACGTCGATGGCTCAGGCTCTTCTGGCATTCCGTCAATATGGCGGTGCGCGCGTGTCCGGGCGTGTCCGGGCATGAGGTTGCTCGTCCCGATCTGACGCTCCATACTCCGCCGTGAATGCCTCATGGGACCGCCGACGCCCTTCACGATCACGAGGTCCGTACGAAACGCCAGACGAAGGGCCTGTTCGATACGGCGCGCATGTTTGCGCGCTACGCCAGGGGCATTCGCGGCTTCCTGAGCCGGCAGCTCCACGCGGACGCGGCGCGGCGCACCGTGACCGATCAGGCGCATCGGCGCGAGCAATCGTTCCTCGCGATGCTCGAGCGCGGCGTCTATCGCAATGCGCGCAGCCCCTATCGGCGCCTGCTGGAGCACGCCGGCATCACCAACGCCGACGCGGCCGCCGATGTAACCCGGCTTGGCCTCGAGGGTGCGCTCGCATCGTGGTACGAGCGCGGGGTCTTCATCACCATCGACGAGTTCAAGGGTCGCGTGCCGATCGTTCGCGGCAGCCTGCGCATCGACACCCGTCCAGAGGACTTCGACAACCCGCTGCTGGTGCAGCACTACGAAACACGCACCGGTGGCTCACGCGGACCGCGCACCCGGCTGGTGGTGGATCTCGATCTGCTGGCCCACGAAGCGGCGCAGACGCAACTGTTCCTGGAGTCGTTCGGCATCACCGACCGGCCCGTTGGCATCTGGCGCGAAGTGCTGCCTGGCGCGGTGGGCATCAAGACATTCCTCCGTCACGCGAAGATTGGCGGCCGCGTGCTCGTCTGGTTCACGCCGCGCCGCCCGGTCGCGCGACTGGAAGACGTGAAGTACCAGGCGTTCACGCTTGCTACGGCGCTCATCAGCCGGCTCGCCGGCAAGCCGATGCCCATGCCCCGGTACGTCCCCGTGCGCGACGCACGACGTGTCGCCGAGTGGCTGGACGAACAGAAGCGCCTCGGCACACCGGCAATCCTCGACACGAATACCAGCACCGCCGTGCGCACCTGCATTGCCGCGCGTGAGGCCGGACTCGATATCGCGGGCTCGTTCTTCCGCGTGAGCGCCGAACCGTACACGACGGGCAAGGACGCCATCATTCGCGAGCAAGGTTGCTTTACGGCCAGCCACTACTCCTGCGCCGAAGTGGGTTACATGGGACTGGCGTGCGCCAATCCGGCGGCGGTCGATGAAGTGCACCTGATGACCGACAAGGTCGCCATGATCCAGCGCAACAAGACCGTCGGCGGCGGTGACATTGCGGTGGGTGCGCTGGCCTTCACGACAGTGCTGACGAGCTGTCCCAAGCTGATGCTGAACGTGGAACTGGGTGACTACGCCACCGTGACGACGCGCAACTGCGGATGCCTGCTCGGGCAACTCGGATTCGACACGCACCTGCACGACGTGCGCAGTTGGGAGAAGCTCAACAGCGCCGGCGTCACGTTCCTGGGCACCGAGCTCATTGCGCTGGTCGAAGACACCCTGCCCGCACGATTCGGCGGACACGCCATGGACTACCAGTTCGTCGAAGCCGAGGAGCACGGGCTGCCAACCGTGCGCCTGCTGGTGCATCCGCGCCTTGGTGCCATCGACGACAACGCCGTGCTGGACACCGTGCTGACCGCGTTGCGTGAATGCCCGGGCGGTGGGCTCATGTCGGACACGTGGCGCGAAAGTGGCACGCTGCGCGTCGTGCGCGCCGAGCCGCACATCACCGGCGCGTTCAAGCTGCTGCCGCTGCACATTCTCGGGACAACGAGTGCGAGCTGAAAGCCGGTTGGGCCCGGGGCTGGTGTTCTTTTTCACGGCCATGGGGCCCGGCACGTTCCTCTCCAGTGCCGTGGCCGGAGCGACGTACGGGTACTCGCTCATCTGGGCGCTGGGACTGGCGCTGCTGTTCCGCTACGTATGGGTGAACACCGCCGCTGCGTATGTCCTGGTGACGCGCGAAAGCCTGTTGCAGGGGTACGCACGCATTGGCCGCTGGCTGGTGTGGACATCACTGGTGGTGACCATCGTTGTGCGTCACACCAGCAACCTGTACACGATCCTGTTGATGGGGAACGCGGCGCACCTGCTCGTGCCGCTGCCCACGACGGCCAGCGCCGCAATCTGGTCGGTCGCGTTGACGCTGCTGGGCGTGGTCATGATGGTGTGGGGCGGCTATCCGGTCATCGAACGCGGTTGTCGTGTGGTCATTGTCCTGCTTGGTGTTTCGCTGCCCATCGCGGCGTCCCTGTCGCATCCCGACCCGGCCGCCATCGCGCGCGGCATGTTCATTCCCACCATTCCCGACAACCAGGGCTTGTTCAGCGCCATGCTCCTGCTGGCGGCGATGATCGGCGCACAGGCTGGCAGCATGAGCAACCTGAGTTACAGCTACTTTGCCACCGAGAAGGGATGGTCGGGCGCCGGTGACCTGCGGCGGCAGCGTATGGACTTGCTGGCCAGCACCGCGGCCCGCTTCGGCATCGGCACACTGCTGCAGATTGCCGCAGCCGCCACGTTGCTGCCACTCGGCATCCGTCCGCGGAATGCCGAGCACCTGGTGCACATCTTCAGCGACAGCATGGGCGTGGTCGGCACGCTCATATTCGGTGTGGGCCTGTGGGGCATCTGCTTCAGCAGCTTCGTGAGCGGTACGATGGGCTATTCGCTGATCGTGCGGGACATCTGTCGCCGCTTTGTGCCGCGATTCAAGGTGGCCGGCGACTCGCCGGTCATGCGGGCGCCAACGGAACTGGATCCCGTCTATCGCTGGTCGGTGGCATTGCTGGGGCTGTCGCCCTTGTACATCGTGTTCCTCGGGGTCGAACCTGTGGCGCTGACCTTGCTCGTACGGTCGATGGTGGTGATCGTGATTCCGGTGCTGGTCGGTTCGCTCATGAAGATCGCGAACGATCGCGAGCTCATGGGCGCGCACCGGCCCGGCCTGTTCAGCAACGCAGTGATGGCGCTGCTGGTCGTGGTGTCGGTATACCTGACGGGGAAAAACGCGAGTGAGTGGTGGCAGACGCTGGGATTCTGAGTTCGGAGTAGGGAGTCCTGAACTCCGAGTATGGAGTAGGGAGTCATGAGTACGGGGTA
>CAZPON010000394.1:0-3193 GCA_964588045.1 uncultured Gemmatimonas sp. | reverse complement strand
CTACTATGTGCATAGTAGATAAACCCGCTTCCGGTCGGAGGGGCCATGGTCGACGCAGCGCTTGGCGAGAGAGAGCTGGATGTGATGGCGGTCCTGTGGGAACTCGGCTCGGGGACCGTCGCCGAGGTACGCGAACGACTCGATGATCCGTTGGCCTACACCACAGTGCTCACGGTCATGCGCAACCTCGAGGCCAAGAACTATGTGCGGCACGAGGAGGAGGGGCGCGCGCATCGCTACTTCCCGCGCGTGCAGCAGAAAACGGCGCAACGCACCGCGCTTTCGCGCCTCGTGTCCCAGCTCTTCCAGGGGTCGCCGCAGGCGTTGCTGGCGCAACTGGTCGACCAGCACGGTGTGTCACCGGAAGAGTTGCAGGAGCTGGCGCAATCGCTGAATCGTGCCGGTGCGGCGGGGAAAGCGCCGGCGCCGGACCGCAAGCCGAGGCGCGGAAAATGATCGCGCGGTGGATGTTGGCCGCGGTGCTGTTTGCGGCCTTGTGCGGTGTGGCCGCGCTTGCCGCCGAGCGCGCGCTGCGCGCATTGCGGTGGCCAACACGTTGGCCTTGGATGCTCGCGCTGGTCATCGGGACCGCGTGGCCGGCGATCGCACCGTTCGTGCTGACCGCACGCGACGACGGGATTCGCGGCTCGGGCGGCACCGTGTCCATGCAGGTCATTCCACTCGGCGCCGAAGCCCCGCGTGCGCCGCTCTCGTTGGAGTCGCTCGAAACACCGTTGCTCGTGGGCTGGGCGATGGCTTCGCTACTGCTGCTGGTGCAGGTGGTGCTGGCGATTCGAACGATCGTCCGCACCCAACGCCACGCCAATCCGCAGGACGTGCAGGGCGAGATGGTCCTCGTGGACGAACACATGGGGCCTGCGGTGATCGGTGTGCTGCGACCGCGCGTTGTCGTGCCGGTGTGGCTGCTCGAGCTCGACGAGTCACTGCGCGGACTGATCCTGCGCCACGAACGCGAACACTGTCGCGCCGGCGATCCTGGACTGGTGTGGCTCAGTGTGATTGCCACCACGCTGTTTCCGTTCAATGCGGCGCTGTGGTGGGTCGCGCGCCGGCTGCGACTGGCCATGGAGATCGACTGCGATACGCGCACGCTGCGCGGCGAGTCCGACTCATCGCGCTACGCCAAGCTGCTCCTGCTCATCGCGCAACAGTCGAACGGCGCGCGATTCGCGCCCATGCTTTCGCATTCCACATCCCAACTCGCCCGGAGAATCCACGCCATGCAGAACCCCGTGTTGCACTTCCGTCCACTGCGTGTCGTGGCGGCCATCGGCGTCGTCATTGGTGCCGGCGCAGTCGCCTGCTCCTCGCGTATCGCCAGCAACATGACCGGTCCGGCGCCTGCTCCGACGGCGACGGAATCGAGCACCGCCGCGACATCCACGACCGCGACCGTAACGGCGCCGGCTGCCGCTCCCACGGTGGTGGACGGGCCGTACTTCGACTTCCAGGTGGAGCAGCCGGCGTCGGTCGCTCCAGGATTCAGCGGGCCACGATACCCCGATGCGCTGCGGGCGCAGAGAGTCGAGGGAACCGTGCTCGCGCAGTATGTGGTGAACGCCGATGGCGGTGTCGATTCGACGACGATCAGGATCCTGCGATCAACGCATCAGGACTTCACCGCTGCCGTGCGCGAATCGATCATCACCATGCGCTTCAATCCGGCGCGGGTCGGCGGAAGAGCCGTGCGACAACTGGTGCAGACGCCCTTCCAATTCTCGCTCGGCAATACCGACGCCGGAAGCGTCGGCGAAACCAGGCCCCCGCAACCCAACCAGACGCCGGCGACGTCGCAGCCTGCCGCCGACCCGGCGCTCAATCGTGAAGCCTCGTTGAAGCCCGAGACAATGTCGCTCAGGTATCCCGACGCACTCCGCGAGGCCCGCGTCGAAGGGAAGGTGTTCACGCAGTTCGTGGTGAACGCGGACGGCACCGTCGACATGGCATCGCTCAAGGTTGTCCGGAGCGATCACGCCGACTTCACACAAGCCGTGCGCGACGCGCTGCCCGCACTGCGCTTCGAACCCGCGCGGGTGAACGGGCGGGCCGTGCGTCAGTTGCGGGAAGTGCCGTTCGACTTCTCACTGGCCCGCTGACGCGCGGGGCTCAGGACCCCGCAGGTGCATCGCCGCGCAGCGTCGCGACGTGCGCGTGCGGGGTCTCCCTGTTCGGTGACGCGTTGTAGGCGGCCGAACCGCCTGGCGGGATGCTCAAGTACTCCCAGCCAGCCCCACGGTGCGCATGCGCCAGGTACACGATCTGCCCGACGTGGTAGCTCGTGTGGGCCAGCGAGCGATGCAGGGCGTCGATCACCCCCAGCGGTTGCTGACGGATGGTGACCGTGCCCTGCAGGTGCGCCTCGGTGAGCGTGTCCATCGCGTCGTACAGGGCGCGCCAGCCGGCACGCCAGTGCGCCAGCAATTCCTCGCGTGACACCTCGCGCGGCGCGAACTCGTCATCGCGATTGCGCCACGGCTTTTCGCCGTCCGCGCTCAGGAAGTCCGTGAACCGTGAGCGCAGGTTTCCCGCCACGTGCCACATGATGGTGGCGAGCGAATTCCCGCCGCTGAATCCGGGCGTGCCCAGCAGCGCATCGGGTACCTGCTCGACGGCGCGTTCCGCCAGTACCTGATAGCGCTGATACTCCGCGCGAATCGAATCGAGAACGGTGGACATGGCAGCCTCGGCGATGCGAATAGTGACAGATGGGACGAACGGCGACCTGAGGTCCTCGTGGCGCCGGACACACCGCCAGAACATACTTTCTCATCCTCAACGGTGGAGTCCCCTTGGTTCGTCTGGCCGTCGTCACCCTGCTGTCACTCCTCGCGTCGACGAGTGCGCATGCACAGCAAGGCGCGTCCCGCGAGCGCGTCCGGGTGCTGGCGATCGAACCGGGCGTCACGGCGACCATCGTGGCGCCCGAGCGCCTCGACCTGGGCGCGAAGGTCGACCTGATCCTGTATGCGCTTCCAAATGGCAATTCGACCGCTGAAACGATGGGGCGCATTCCGCCGGACTCTGCGGGTTGGCGCTATGACATCCAGCACATTGCGGCGCAGACGCGCGCGCTGCGCGAGCGGGGCTACCCGCAAGCGGTGGTCGTGTATCTCGAGGCGGCGGGCAAGAGCTGGCCGGCGTGGCGCGCCAGGCTTGGCTACCCGGTGGCCAA
>CAZPON010000393.1:0-3199 GCA_964588045.1 uncultured Gemmatimonas sp. | reverse complement strand
GCGGCGACAGGTTCCAGTTGTCGCACCGTCGGCAGATCACCCGGAGACGTCCACGCGTCGCATCGAACGCAAGCTGGCGCCCGACGGGGAATGATTCCACGACGTCATTCTTTCCGAGGCGGGCGTGGCACTAAAGGCACGTCGAATACATTGGGCGCTGTCCCCGGGGTTCAATCGCGACAGGATGGATGCTGCGACACGCTGCCATCTGCACGGCCGCCGTGCCTGAGGTCCGGATGGGCGTCGCAGATGCGATAGCCCTGAGTGTCTGCGTCCCGTTTACCCTGCGGCGCACTCCACAACACGAAGGACGCCCCGTCCCGCCTCGATCGCTTTCGGCCGGAGCCTCACCTCGATGTCCACCCCGAGAGCAAGGAGGGTGCCGTCAAGACGCTCGAGACTGAACTTCGCCAGCTTGCCCCGGCAAATGTCACTCATGTCCGACGGAGCCAGGTTCGCGACGTTCGCGGCACGAGATTGCGTCCAATCTCGCGCCACGATGACATGCTTGATGGCGCGTGCGCGCTGCGCCTTCGCGAGACGCACATCTGCATCTGGGAGATCGAGGTCGGCGAACACGTTGCCGGAATTCCTTTCGATCTCCATCGTCGGTTGCGACTTCGCAGTCTTCATAACTTTCGTTGTCTTCGTCACTTCCTCACTCCAAAGCTCGCCTTGTAGTCGGCTTCTGCGGCGCTGAACCTTGCCGCCACGCGCTCCTTGTCTGCCTTCGGTGTCTTGATACCGAACTTGGACTTCTTCACGAACACATCGAGAACGTAGATGACCTCACGGAACACCGCGGTATACGCCATTCGATACGTGTTCGTATCCTCTGCATCGTCTACCACCTTCCAGATCCGACGGTCGAGTCCTTCACCGAAGGGGCGGGCTCCATGAGGTATGTCCCCATGCTGCAGCTCGTGAAGCGCAAACCCAAAAACATCCTGCACGTCCTCAGGCATCGCCTTGAGATCCCTCCGCGAGGAACCGGTCCACCAAACGGGCTTCTCGTTCTGCTTCGCGCGCATGCTCACTGATGATAGTAGAATTACGAACATCTCGCAAGATGGCCACACGTGCCATCGCGCCGACGTCCGACAGGTAGCCGACCATGCGGTGGAGAACGTCCAATCGCCAGCCCCTCCGCAATTGAACCAGCCCCCGGGATTCGCTATGATTCATGGTTCTGGCTTCCTGCGTCTCACATAGTCCAAGTTTCGATTCCATGCCGACTTACGAGTTTCGTTGCCCCGACGGCACGATCATCGAACGGGTCTTCAAGATCTCTGAAGTGCCCGCCGAAATTCCGTCGCCCAATGGCGACGGGATGGCGACGCGCATGATTTCCGGCGGTGCGGCCCTGTTGTTCAAGGGCTCGGGGTTCTACATCACCGACTACGGCAAGGATGGCAAGAAGGATCAGCGCGCCGCGTCGGGCGAAAAGAGTGATTCGGGCTCGTCCGGCGAAAAGGCCGGCAGCAGCACAGCCTCGTCGGGCGCGAGCAGCGAAGGCAAGAGCGAAAGCAAGAGTGAGAGCAAGAACACGAGTGACAGCAAGGGTGAAGGAACGAGCGCCGCCAAGCCGGCCGCTGCTGCGCCTTCTTCGCCAAAGAACGACTGACCGCCCCCGGTTTTCCCGCGACCCTCGAGACGTGAATCAAGCTGAGGCCCTGCGCGCCGAGATCGCGCGCGCAGCGCGCGCACTGGGCGCGCCCGCCGATATCAATCCCGCGCTCGAGCGCCCGCGCGATTCGGCGCACGGCGACTGGGCAACCAATGTTGCCATGCTGCTGGCGAAACCGCTCGGCAAAAAGCCGCGCGACATCGCTGAGTCACTGGTGGCCACGATGGACCTGACCGCGGTGGGTGTGGCCACGGCTGACATTGCCGGCCCCGGATTCCTCAACTTCCGGCTCGACGCCGGATTTCTCGCGCGGGGCCTGCTGCCGATTCTCGCCGCGCCCGACACGTGGGGACGGGCCGACCTCGGGCATGGCGCGCGCGTGGTCGTGGAATTCGTGTCGGCCAATCCCACCGGTCCGCTGCATGTCGGTCACGGGCGTCAGGCGGCGCTGGGCGATGCCATCAGCACGCTCCTCGAGTGGAGCGGATGGAGTGTCGATCGCGAGTTCTACTACAACGACGCCGGCACGCAGATCGCGAACCTGGCGCTCAGCACCCAGGCGCGCGTGCGCGAGTTGGCCGGCAACGCGCTGGAGATTCCCGAGGGCGGTTACCACGGCGACTACATTCGCGAGATCGCGCAGGCCTATGTCGCGCAGCATCCCGACGACGCGGCCGGCCATGATCTCGAGGCCCTGCGCGCGTTTGCCGTGGCGGCCCTGCGACACGAGCAGGACCTCGACCTGCAGGCTTTCGGCGTCCGGTTCGACACGTACTATCTCGAGAGTTCGCTGTACACCGACGGCCTCGTCGACAAGACGGTGACAGCGCTGCAGGCGTCGGGTTACACCTTCGAGGAAGACGGCGCGCTGTTCCTGCGCACCACGGCGTTCGGCGACGACAAGGATCGCGTCATGCGCAAGAGTGCCGCCAAGGGCGGCGATTACACGTACTTCGTGCCCGATGTCGCGTACCACGTCACCAAGTGGGAACGCGGGTATCGCCGGGCCATCAATGTGCAGGGCGCCGACCACCACAGCACCATCACGCGCGTGCGCGCCGGGCTGCAGGCGCTCGGCCGTGGCATCCCGGCCGGCTATCCCGACTACGTCCTGCACCAGATGGTGACGGTCATGAAGGGCGGGGAGGAGATGAAGATCTCCAAGCGCGCCGGATCGTACGTCACCGTGCGCGATCTCATCGACGAAGTCGGACGCGACGCCGTGCGCTACTTCTACCTCATGCGGCGCGGTGATTCCCAACTGGTGTTCGACATCGACCTGGCGCGCAGCCAGTCGGAGGAGAATCCCGTCTACTACGTGCAGATGGCGCATGCGCGCATGTGCGGCATCTTCCGCGTCGGCGAGATCGACGCCGCCACGGTGAGCGCCGATGGCGTGGACCTGTCGGTGCTGGCCGAGCCCGCCGAACAGGAACTGATCAAGCAGTTGCTCGACTTCCCGTCGATCGTGCGCGGCGCCGCCGAGAATCTCGAACCGCATCGCGTCGCCGGATGGTTGCTCGAGACGGCGCGCACCGCGCACACCTGGTATCACAAGCACCACGTCCTCGG
>CAZPON010000392.1:0-3202 GCA_964588045.1 uncultured Gemmatimonas sp. | reverse complement strand
CCGATCAGCATCTCCGTCCGATCGTAGTACGGCGCCAGGTCCTGGTAGGTGAGCGGCCAGTCGGCACCGAGCCCGTCGCGCGTCTTCGGCTTGAAGTCGTACTCGCCCATGCGCAGCGAGATGCGGCCCCAATGGTTCGTGCGGCCGCCCATCATGCGCGAGCGCCACCACCGGAAGTCGGTGCCCGGCGCGTTGGTGTACGGTTCGCCCGGCACTTCCCAGCCACCGTCCACCGTGGCGTCGTAAAAGCCGAACGGTTTTTCGCGCGTGCCCGCGCCACGCAGCGGGGCTTCGCGCGGCAACTTGAACATCGGCGTCTCACGCACCGGGTCGTACGATCGGCCGGCTTCGAGGACCAGCACCTTGAGACCGGCCACGGCCAGTTGGTACGCGGCCATCCCCCCGCCGGCACCGGACCCGACGACGATCACATCGTAGTTGGTCTGCGACTTCGGACTGCTGACGATCACGGCGAACGCTCCCTGTGAGGAATCGCTGCCAATCTATCGCCCGGATCGCCAGTGCGCGTCACCACTCCTTACGGGAAAACTGCCGAGGGCTGTTGCCGCGCCTGAACATTTCGTGTAGCCCCGCCGTACCTTTCAGACGTACCCTTTCATCCCGAACTCCGCAGTCATGCCCATCGTGACCCGTGCCTCCTTCGCCGCGCTGCTGGCTGTTGCCGCCGCGGCTGCTCCGCTCTTCGCACAAGCCGGCGCCACTGGCGACCAGAAGCGCACCACCAAGGCCGTCGTCGGCGACCGTCCGGTGTGGCCCGACGAAGGGCCCGCCACGTGGGCGCCGCGACCGACCAGCCCCGAGATCACTGCCAACGATCTCCGCACCCGGCTCTACCAGTTCGCCGACGATTCCATGATGGGCCGCCGCATCGGCGAGCTCGGGAACTACAAGGGCACCGAGTACATCGCGCGCGAATTCAAGCGCCTCGGCCTTCAGCCGGCGGGTGACAGCGGCACGTATTTCCAGGTGCTGCCCTACGGACCGCAGGGGTTCGACGCGTCGACGTCGAGCCTCACGGCGGGCGGCGTCGCGCTTTCGCAGAAGTCGGACTGGGTTCCCACGGCGCCGTCGCCGGTCAACGGTTTCGCTCCCGTGGCCGAGTTGAACAACGTGCCGACCGTGTTCGCCGGACAGTGGGGCGACACGACGGTGGCGCTCGATCCGGCCGCGTTCAGGGGCAAGGTCGCGGTGTTCCTCGCAGCGCCTGGCGCACTCGGCGCGGGTGGCCGCGGTGCACCGCCGCCATCCTTCGTGAGTTGCGCCGATGTACCCAACAAGTTCGGCGCCGCAGCCGCGGCCGCCATCGAAGCCACACCGGGTGGAGCGCGTCGGCCGGCCGGTGCCCCGGGCGGCGCTGGCGGCGGCCAGCCGCGTGACCTGCGGGCCCAGACGGCCGGCGCGGTCGCCGTGCTGGTGGTGGGACTCGACGACATGAACGAAGCGGCCCGCACCACGGCCTTTGCCGGCCGCATGATCATGCAGCCCGCCGTTGCCAGCACGAACACGAGCTCGACGGCCGGCGCGACGATTTCGCGCGACGCCGCCGCACGCCTCTTCGGCAAGCCCGTCAACCAGCTCGCGGTTGGCGACGCGGGACAGCCCGTGTCCGCACGGTGGAACTACGCGTGGCGCCCCACGCCGCACCCGGCGCGCAACGTCATTGCCATCAAGCCGGGTTCCGACCCGACGCTCGCCGCCGAGTACGTGCTGGTCGGCGCACACAACGATCACGTCGGCACCAACGCGACCGCGGTGGACCACGATTCGCTGCGCGCCGTGAACACGGTGACGCGCCGCCAGGGCGCCAACGATCCCTCGTGCATTCCCACCGCCGACCAGCAGCGTCGCATTGACTCGCTCATCGCGCACGCCCGCAGCATTCGTCCACCGCGTCGCGATTCCATCATGAACGGTGCCGACGACGACGGATCGGGCACGGTCGTGCTGCTGGAAATCGCTGAACGCTTCGCCAGCGAGAAGCCGGCGCGCTCGATCATCTTCGTCTCGCATCAGGGTGAGGAAGCCGGACTGCTCGGCTCACGGTGGTTCGCCGATCACCCGACCATTCCGATCAACGCGATCGTCGCCGCCCACAACATGGACATGCTTGGCAAGGGACGCGCCGACCAGGTGAAGTTCGGCGGGCCACGATCGGTGCAGACGCTCGGCTCGCGTCGCCTGTCGCGCGAGTTCGGCGACATCATCGATTCGGTCAACGCCGTCCGCCAGGAAACGATGGCCATCGACAAGTCGTGGGACGTGACGGCCAACCCCATGAACCGGTTCTGCCGCAGCGACCAGGTCAACTACGTGCGCAAGAACGTGCCCGTCACGTACTTCTCGACGGGATACGCGCAGGACTATCACCAGGCCACCGACGAACCGCGTTACATCGAGTACGACCACACGGCGAGTGTGGCGCGATTCATCCACGACATCATGATGGCCATTGCCACCCGAAAGGACCGACCGGCCATTGCCGGGCCGGATCCTTCCTACCCCAGTTGCTGAGCGTGGCCACTCACCGCGCCGTTCGACGCTCGCTGTTCGCACCGCTGCTGGCGGCGCTGCTCGCAGGCTGCCTCGATGACTCGCTGATCAGGCAACCCGAGCTGTCGGTCACCCCCGGTGCACCCATAGGCTGGCATGCGACGTCCACGACGGCGGGCATCGGCCTCACGAACACGGACACCCACACCGGAAGCGGGGCGGCGTACCTCTCGAGTGCGTTTCAGTCGGGATTCGGTTCCTTCACGCTGGTGCAATACGTGCGGGCCGACAGCTATCGCGGCAAGCGCATGCGTCTGTCGGCGTGGGTCAAGCCGCGCAACGTCGCCAACGTGTCGGTATCGGGCATCTGGATGCGGGTCGATGCCCCCACCACCGTCCTGGCGTACGACGACATGTCGCGCCGGATCGTGGCGGGCCTCGGCGGATGGCGGCGCGTGTCGGTGGTCCTCGACGTGGGACCGACCGCGCTGGGCATCGCCTTCGGTGCCATGTTCCAGGGCAGCAATACGCTGCTGGTGGACGACTTCACGTTCGAGGAAGTCGGCACGGACGTGAACAGCACCAGCATGATCAGCGCACCGCAATCCAGCGGACTCGACTCGGTGGCCACCGCGCTGGTGTACGAGCGCAGCACGTCGATACCGGCCAACCTCGATTTCGAGGGCCTGGC
>CAZPON010000391.1:0-3203 GCA_964588045.1 uncultured Gemmatimonas sp. | reverse complement strand
GGATCGCCAGCGAGGTGGCACGGCTCGGGCAACCCGAAGTCAAGCTGGGCATCGTACCCGGCTATGGCGGCACGCAGCGACTGCCGCGTCTTGTGGGGCGCGGTGCGGCCCTGCGCCTGCTGCTCACCGGGGAGATGCTCGGCGCCGCCGACGCGCTGCGACTCGGTCTGGTCGATCAAGTGGTGCCGGGTGACTTCCTCATCGAGACGGCGACCGCGCTGTTGCACACCATGCTCGCGAACGCCCCGCTGGCCCTCGCCGGGTGCATCGAGGCGGTCGATCGCGGCTTGCCGCTGTCGATCGACGAAGGCTGCGCCATCGAATCGGACCAGTTCGGGCTGCTCTCGAGCACCGCCGACATGCGTGAGGGCATGCGCGCGTTCCTCGAAAAGCGCGCGCCTGCGTTCACCGGTCGCTGAGGACGTTGCATCCCGCGTGCTGATGCCGCCGGCATGCTGACCCGTCTGGTCGTTCGCGACTTCCGCAACTTCACGCACCTCGATGTCGCGTTCCCTTCGCGCGGCATCGTGATCGTGGGCGAGAACGGGCACGGCAAGACGAACCTGCTGGAGGCGGCGGCGTACCTGTCGCTGCTGCGCTCGATGCGCGGTGCGCGCGATGCCGACATGATTCGCTTTGGCGCGCCGGCGTTGCACGTGCGCGCCGACCTCACGCGGCCGGCCACGGTGCACAGCGTCAGCGTGGGTTACGAGCGCGCCACCAAGCGCAAGAAGGCCATGCTCGACGGCGTCGAACAATCGCGACTGACGGCCGCCCTGGGTGCCCTGCCCTCCGTCGGTTTTTCGCCGGCCGACGTGTCACTCGTGGCCGGCAGCCCCGGCGAACGCCGTCGGTACCTGGACGTGGCGCTCGCGCTTTCGTCGCGCCCATACCTGACCGCGTTGCAGCAATACCGTGCCGCGCTCCTGCGTCGCAATGCGGTGCTGCGACAGGCGCAGCGTGACGGAAGCCGGTCCAAGGGACACAGCCTCGCCGAGCAGGCGAGTGTCTGGGAGCCGGTGCTTGCTGAGCAAGGCGCGATCGTGACGGCCATCCGCCAGCAGTTCGTGCGCGGGCATGCCGGGCGTTTCTCGCAGTTGTCGGCAGCCATTGGCGAGCATCAGCTGGTAACGATGCGATATGCGGTGTCGAGCGTGGGCGCCCTCGACACGCCGCCCGACGACGCCGATGATACGTCGCTTGCCGCGTGCACCGCCCGGCTGTGCGAGCAGTTCACGCGCGCACTGGCGCACCAGCGGGCGCAGGAGATGCGGCGCGGCATGACGCTGGTGGGACCGCACCGCGACGAACTCGCCCTGCTCATGGGCGGCCGCGAGCTGCGCACGTTCGGCTCGGCCGGACAGCAGCGAAGTGCAGCAATCGCGCTGCGCCTGCTCGAGCTGGGCACGCTGCGTGATGCCATTGGCGGCACGCCCTTGCTGCTGCTCGATGACCCATTCGCCGAGCTGGATCTCGGGCGTGCGAGCCGTGTGCTCGGCTTGCTCGAGGACGCCGGCGTGGACCAGGTGCTGCTCGCCGTGCCGCGTATCGAGGACATCCCGCCCGCGTTCACGCGACTCGAGCGGCGCACGATGCGCGACGGAGTGCTCACATGAGCGACGGCAAGAAGCGCACGCCGGCCACGGTGGGCGATGTGCTCGCCTCGGTGCTGCAGCATGCCGGCCTCACCGATCGCGTGGCGCAGGCCGGCGTGTTCCCCGAGTGGCCGCGGCTGGTGGGCGGACAGATTGCATCGGTCACCGAGCCGGTGGCGCTGCAGCAGGACGGCACCCTGGTGGTGATGGTGACCACCCACGCGTGGATGCAGGAACTCTCGCTGCTCGAACCGGAACTGCTGAAGTCCCTGAACCGCGACGCCACGCGTCCGCCGGTGATGAAATTGCGGTGGGTTCCGCGGCGTTAGCGTTTTCGAGCTTCGTCGAACTGCTTGACGCGGATGACGCGGACGGGCGCGGATTGCTCCGTGCGGATCGAGGGTTCCCAGCGACTTCGGCAAGCACGCACTCATAAATTTTCTTCTGGTTTCTTCAGGATTTTCAATGTCGACAGCCGGCCGCAGGGAGCAATCCGCGCCCGTCCGCGTCATCCGCGTCAGTCAGTTGCGGAAGTTATTGAATAGCAATGACTTACTACACGCGCCGCAGGTTGCTTGCGCGCCCGTCTTTGGGTATATTTCGGGGTTGTGATTGGACGCAGAATCGGGGGTCCCCGGCTGCGCGTTCCACCTGGATTTTCCGGACGTTTACCCCGCCCATGGCCACACAGGACGCCAACAACAATCCGCAGTTCGACGGCAGCTACGACGCTGACAGTATCACCGCACTCAAGGGGCTCGAAGCGGTCCGCAAGCGCCCCGGCATGTACATCGGGTCCACCTCCTCGCGCGGCCTGCACCACCTCGTGTACGAGGTCGTCGACAACTCCATCGACGAAGCGCTGGCGGGGTTTGCGTCGCGCATCAGCGTGACCATTCACCTCGACGACTCCATCACCGTCGAGGACGATGGGCGCGGCATTCCGGTGGGCATCAACAAGGCCGAGGGCATGCCCGGCGTCGAGATGGCGATGACCATGCTGCACGCCGGCGGCAAGTTCGACAAGAACAGCTACAAGGTGTCGGGCGGCCTGCACGGCGTGGGCGTGTCCGTGGTGAACGCGCTGTCGCTCGAGCTCAAGGTGTGGGTCAAGGTCGACGGCAAGCAGCACTACATGGATTTCCGCCGCGGCATCACCACCACGAAGCTCAAGCAGGTGGGCACCGTGGGCGCGAAGGAAACAGGCACCAAGGTGTGGTTCAAGCCCGACGCCGAGATCTTCACGGAAACCACGCGCTACGACTGGACGACGCTGGCCAGCCGCCTGCGCGAGTTGTCGTTCCTCAACAAGGGCATCCAGATCACGCTCAGGGACGAGCGCGTGGGCGAGCAGCGCGAGGAGGTCTTCTTCGCGCGCGGCGGCCTGCGCGAGTTCATCGTGCACCTCAACGGGCACAAGAAGGCGTTGCACCAGGATGTCGTGTACATCGACACCGAGAAGGACGACATCGCCATCGAGATGGCGCTGCAGTACAACGACAGCTACGCCGACACGGTGTTCTCCTTCGTCAACAACATCAACACGCACGAAGGCGGCACGCACCTCACGGGCTTCAAGAGCGCGCTCACGTCGGTCATCAACAAGTA
>CAZPON010000390.1:0-3204 GCA_964588045.1 uncultured Gemmatimonas sp. | reverse complement strand
GCCGGTCTTGAGGTGCTTCACGATCTCGGCGCCGCCATCGCGCGCGCGCTGCACGATCGCGTCGAGCTGTTCGCGCGGCATGAGCTGCGTCACGGGAATGCCGCTCACCGTCGTGTACGAAATGAGCGGCACCATTGTGTCGCCATGACCACCGAGCACCATGGCCTGGATGTCGAGCACCGACACATCGAGGGCCTCGGCCAGGAACGACCGGTAGCGCGCCGTGTCCAGCACGCCGGCCATGCCGATCACCCGCTCACGCGGGAAGCCGGTGACCTGCTTCGCGACATAGCACATCACGTCGAGCGGGTTCGACACCACGATCACGATGGCATTCGGCGAGGTCGCGCGCACCTGTTCGGACACCGACTTCACGATCCCGGCATTGGTGTTCAACAGGTCGTCACGCGACATGCCCGGCTTGCGCGCGATACCGGCCGTGATCACGACGAGGTCGGAGTCGGCCGTGGCTTCGTAGCCGTTGGTGCCGATCACCCGGGAGTCGAAGCCCTCGATGGGAGCCGATTCCCACTGGTCGAGGCCCTTGCCCTGCGGCACGCCTTCCACCACGTCGACCATCACGACCGTCCGTCCGAGCGACTTTTCCGCAATGCGCTGCGCCGTGGTCGCGCCTACGTTGCCTGCGCCAACGACCGTGATCTTGTTGACCATGTTGTGTCGGTTCTCCGGACCGGTGTCCGAGCAGATGTCGATTGCACATGGACGGGCGCTGCCTTCACGCTTCGCGCGCTCCGTCCGTCACGAGCGACCGCGCATTCTGCGGCCCTCGCCCCATGTTCGCAACTTAGGCCGCTACCCCAAGCCGAGCAACACGCGGTGGCGTCAGCCGCCGACTTCGCTCAGCGCGCGCAGTCCGCCCACCTGCATCTGGAGCAGGTCGTGTTCCTTGGGCTTCTCCGCCAGCGCCTTGCGAAACAACGGCTCGAGCGGCTCGCCGGCGCGCAGGGCATCGCGCAGGAGCACCTCATGGTCGCCAAAGAGGCACGTGCGCAGGCGTCCATCGGCGGTGAGCCGGACACGGTTGCACCGCTCGCAATACGTGTGGGTCATCGGGGTGATCACGCCGATGGTGCCCGGCGCGCCGCGGAAGCGCCAATACACGGCAGGGCCATTCCCGCGCGCCGGCCCGTCGTCCGGCTCGATCTCGCCCAGGGTGCGCACGCGCGCCAGCACCTCCTCACTGGGCACGACATGCTCCCACGTCAGGTCGCGCATCTCACCGACCGGCATCAGCTCGATGAAGCGCACATGCCACGGATGCGCCTTCGTGAGCTCGGCAAAGTCGGCGATCTCGTCGTCGTTGATGCCCCGCATCACCACCACGTTGATCTTGATCGGCGACAAGCCCGCCCGCTCCGCCGCCCGGGCCGAGCGCACGATATCGAATCCCAGGTCACGTCGGGCGATCGCCGTCACACGGTCCGCGCGCAGCGAATCCGCACTGATGTTCACGCGATCGAGTCCGGCCGCGCGCAGCTCGCCGGCCATCTCCGGCAACTTCACGCCGTTCGTGGACAGCGCGATATCCTCCACGCCGGGAACGTCGCGCAGCGCCCGCACCAGGGTTGCCAGTTGCGGACGAATCGTCGGCTCGCCACCGGTGAGGCGAATGCGACGCAGCCCCAGCGGCGCGAGCTGCCGCACGATTTCGGTGATCTCTTCGTAGCGCAGGATATCCTGCTTCGGCAACCAGGGCAGCCCTTCCAGCGGCATGCAGTACTGGCACCGGAAATTGCACCGGTCGGTCACCGAGATGCGGAGGTATTCGATCGTCCGCCCGAACTGGTCGGTCAGCACGCGCCACTCCGTGTGATACTCATCCGGCCGGCTCCACCCAACGGCGCTCGCCGTCCACGTAGTGCTCGCGCTTCCAGATCGGCACCCGCTTCTTGAGGGCCTCGATCACCTGTTGAACGGCAGCCAGCGCCGGCGCGCGTCGCGCATGTGCCGCGGCAATCGCCACGCTCACGTCGCCCACCACCAGCGTCCCGATACGATGTTCCACGGCCAGTCGCAGCCCGGGCGTTGCCGTACAGGTCTCGTTGGCAATGGCCATGAGCTCAAGGCCGGCCATCGGCTCATAGGCCTCGTAGTCGATGCCCGTGACCGCCCGTCCGGCATTGTGCTCGCGCACCGTGCCCAGGAAGGTCGAGATCGCCCCGACGCCCGGGTGTTCGACGCGCGCCACGAGCTGTGTGAGGTCGATGGGCGCCTCCACGATGGCCACGTGCTGCACCCCGGCCACCGCCGACGGGCCCGCAATGGCCTGGTCAGCCACCGGCCACTGGCGGGATCACCGCCACCTCGTCTCCGCGACTGATGAGTCCGTCACCGCGAATCCACTCATGATTGACCGCCACCAGCGGTTCCGACGGCAAGACATGACCACCCGGCAGCGAACGCATCGTGGCCACCAGCTCGCGCACCGTGCAGGGCGCGTCGACCGGGGCCTCGAGGCAGCGCGTACCGAACGCGTCGGCGTACGAAGCGAAAAGCAGCACGGGGATCGTCATGTGATTCTGCAAGATAGCATGTCACCAGCCATTCGGTTCCGCCTCGCGGCCTCGACAATACAAACGCCCCGCGTCGAGCATCTCGTCGCGGGGCGTCGCTTACGGCAACAGCGGTCGCTCAGTGATCGAAATCGTCGTCGTCATCGTCCAGATGCGCCATCTCGATACCTGCCACCATGGCCCGCAACTCCTTGGAGGGCTTGAACACCGGCACAGGACGCGCCGACACCTCGACGGGCGATCCGGTGCGCGGATTGCGCGCCATGCGCGTCTTGCGCTGACGAATCTTGAACGTGCCGAAGCCGCGCACTTCGATGTTCTTCTGCTCCTGCAAGGCTTCCTTGATCGCGTCAAGGAACGCGTCGACGACCCGCGCACAGTCCTTCTTGGAGATCGTCGGTCCAGCCGTCTGCGCAATTCGCGCAGTGACGTTCTCCACCAGATCGGCTTTCGTCATGGGCTCTACCAGGGGTTCGACGCGCGTCAGCGGGGGTGAGGACGCTGCGTACCGAAGGTCCGAACGTATGACCTTAGTGCTTATCAGTCAAGCGGTTGGCTCACCTGAGACACGACGGAACTTGAGGGCGGTCACGAACTGGTCGAACAAGGGGACCGCGTCGTGCGGGCCGGGGGCGGCCTCAGGGTGGTACTGGACGGCGAAGATCGGCAG
>CAZPON010000389.1:0-3205 GCA_964588045.1 uncultured Gemmatimonas sp. | reverse complement strand
CGCAACGCGAACTCGCGATTCACCTGGTAGTTCACCCCGAGGTCGAAGTTCAGGCTCAACTCCGTCTGGCTGTCTGAACGCGAGCCGCAATTGCTGCACACGTCCAGCGACGCCCGCGGATGCACGTACGGGGTCAGCGACATGCCCTTGTCCAGCTCGAACGTGTGGCCGATGCTCACGCCAACCGGGATGCGCAGCAGCGCAATGCCGTCGCCGAACGACATGCCCACACCACCCGTGAGCAACAAGTCGAGCGGCTGGTCACCCGACGCGCGCAATATCTCCTGGCCAAACGCACCGCCCACGAGCATCAGCAACGATTCACTGCCCTTGCGATCGGCGATGCCCAGGTCGAGTTGCAGGTGCCGCGTGGTGGCCCATCCTTCGCGCCACTGGAACAACACCGTCGAGCCGCCACCGCCCGACAGCGCGCCGGTGTAGTCGCGCGTGGAGGCGGTCGGCAGTTGCAGCGACGGATAGTTCAGCGCCTGCGCGTCCGCGCGTGTCGCGGCCAGCAGCATCGCCACCGCGCCGCCAATGCGCCCGGACCACCGGCGCGCGATTCCCCGCAGGAGATCACGGCGTGCACGCGGTGTGCGTTCCGGACGACGAGGCAACGGACAGGACGACGACGGCTGGGACATCTCGCGAACTCCATGCGCGGAAGGAAGAACGGGCAGCGGTTGGACCCGGTGTGCGCACCGGTCACAACATGCCGCGGGACGAAACGTAATCGCGGGCTTCGCGCATTGTACGTAAGCCGCGTGCTGCGGTTCCATAGTGACGTGCCCGCGCGCACATTTCATCATGCGCCACAATGCGATCACAGCCCGTCACTGGCATGCGGGCGCCACAGTGGTGGCCGGCGCGCTCCTTGCCCTCTGCGCGCTGAGCAGTCCGCTCGGCGCCCAACGTGCGCGTGTGCGTCCACCGACCGACTCGCTGGTGCGCGAGGCGCTCGACAAGGCCGGCGCCGGCGATACCGCAAGCGCGCTCGATCTCCTCGAGCGCGCCACCGACCAGGCACCACGCGATGCCGATGCGCTGTACTGGCGCGGCCTCATGTTGTCACGCAGCACCACGCTCTCCCTCAGCGACACGCCGCGGCGCCTGCTTGCCGGATGGCTGCTCAATCGCGGCAACGACATCGATCCGCGCAATCCCCGCTACCTCATCGAACTCGGGCGCATCCGCCTCAAGACACCGGTGCTGCGCGTCGAGGCCGAACGCCTGTTCCGCAAGGCGCTCTCGATCGCCGAAGCCAGCGGCGATCCGGCACAAGTCGCCGACGTCGGATACGAGCTCGGACAGATCAAGGCCCGGCGCTACCTGACCGGACGCGATCGATGGCTGTACACGACCACCGTGATCTTCGACCCGGTCGCCGCCCGCGACCGGTTGCACTACACCCGGGAATTCCTGGAGAATCTCGCGCAGCCCATCCCGAACGCCGGGGAAGTCGATCGCAAGGATGCGGAAGAGTATTTCCGTCGCGCGCTGGCCGCACTGCCAACGCACGCACCCAGTATCGTGGCGCTCATGGGGCTGCTGTACGATGAAAAGCGCTACGACGAGATGCGGCGCGTCGCGGCACCACTCGCGGTGCTCGACACGGCACCAGCGCGTCTGCTCATGGCCAGCGGCCTCGCGAGCTACAAGCTGGGCCGCCTCGCGCAGGCCGACACGCTGTTCACGCGTGCGCTTGCCCGCTTCAGCATCGCCGAACGTGCGGAGCTCACACACCTCGGCCGGATCACGCGCGTGGGCGACTCCGTGCGCATCGACGGCCTGAGCGCGGAGGATCGCGCGCGCACCGACAGCGCATTCTGGGAAGCCGCCGATCCCCTGCTCTCCACACCGGAGAACGAGGCGCGTCTCGAGTTCATGGCCCGTCTCGCGTTCGCCGACCTGCGATTCTCCGACGAGGACATGCGGCAGGTGGGATGGCGCACCGATCGCGCGATGATCGTCGTGCGCTACGGCGAACCGCCGGTCATTGCCACCTTCGCCCCGATGTCCGATGCCGATGCCCGGGACGCCATCGGCCGTGTCATCACGGTGTGGTTCTATCCGCGCACCGAAGCCGAGTATGTGTTCATGGGGCCGCCCGCGATGAACTATGCCGTGTTCGCCGGCAATCATCGCGGCTTCGCCGAACAGCAGCGCGAGGAAGCCCCGTTCCTGCTCGACAACCTGCCACTGGCGATGGCCATCGACACGGTGCCCGTGCAGGTCGTCCGCTTCCGCGGGGCCACGCCCTCACGCGGAGAACTGCTGGTTGCCGCCAGCCTGCCGACCGATCGGCTGTACAAGTCCGCCGAGATCGATCGCGGCAGCCTCGAGACGTCGGTGCGCCTGGGCCCGTTGGCGGACGTGCGACTCGCGCACGTCGACACGATGGCGGTGATGCTTCCGGTCACCCGGCCCGCGCAGCGGGTATGGGTGGACACGCTCGACGCCGGTGCCGACTACCGGTTGCGGGTCGAGGTGCGTGACCCCGCGGTGCAGGGCGCGGTTGGGCGGGCACATACCGACTTCACCATGCTGGCGCGTGATACCACGCGGCTCGCAAACAGCGACATCTTGTTCGCCAACCGCCGGCCAATGACCGGCGCGGCGGTGGGACGCTGGCACGAGCTCGGTGTGGTGCCGCGTGGCGACCTGGTGATGGCGCAGCGCGACACGTTCTCGGTGTACTGGGAAAC
This sequence comes from uncultured Gemmatimonas sp., assembly GCA_964588045.1. GTDB lineage: Bacteria > Gemmatimonadota > Gemmatimonadetes > Gemmatimonadales > Gemmatimonadaceae > Gemmatimonas. The sequence goes on along the minus strand of CAZPON010000389.1, from coordinate 500 downwards.
CTACGGATTGCGGCCCGATGCCGACGGACGCGCGAAGTACGAAGTGCGCCTCATCATCACGCTCGAGCAGATCGAGCGCACCGGCACCAACGTCGGACGGTTCCTCGGCGCCATTCGTGATGCCGTTGGCCTGACGCCGGAAGGTGATGAACAAATGGGCATGCGATTCGAGCGCAACGAAGCGCTTGGCACCCGTGACCGGATTCCGGAATTGGTGACGCTTGGACTGGGCAGCGCGCCGAACGGGCGCTATCGTCTGGATCTGGTGATCACCGACCGAACGACCGGTCAGGTGGCGCGCACCAACCGACAGTTCAATATCAGGGGATCATGACCCGCACGTTCTCGTTGGTGTGCCTTGCGACCATGCTGGTGCTCCCGTGCGCCGCCGACGTTGGCGCGCAGGCGATTCAGGGCCCGGCCGGGCCACCCTCGCGGACCGGACCCATCCAGGGCAGCGTGAACAATGCCGGCTCCGGCAAGGCATTGGCGAAGGGAGC
>CAZPON010000388.1:0-3212 GCA_964588045.1 uncultured Gemmatimonas sp. | reverse complement strand
GCCTCGAAGGCGTGTCCGCGATAGAACCACGGCAATGGCCGTTCGGCCAGCCACACGGCACCGGCCAGCGGGATGGCAAGCTCCTGGAAGGCCGTGCCGCCGAACAGGTGCGGGACGAGACCCACCAGCTTGGGCGTGCGCCAGGTGGGCGTGTAGAGCGGCACCTTGTTGATGTCCTCAACGAGCACATCGAAGGCGCGATCGGCGAGGTGCCGATGCCAGTAGCGGCGTGCCAGAAACGGGAATGAGGCGCGCGTTCCGACGCGATGCACCTCGATGCCGTCCAGCGTCGCGCGCGGCGGGCAGTCCGGCCAGCCGCCGCACAGGAGCACGACCTCATGCCCCGCCCCGGCGAGGCGGCCGAAGATCTCGTGCAGGTGAATCTCGGCGCCACCGGCCAGCGGGTTCTCGCGACACTGCCAGTTGACGACGGCGATGCGCAGACGACCGCCGGCATTCGCCGCCGCCTGTTGCGCGGCTGCAGGGACACTCACAGCCGACCCAGCCGCCGCGCATAGGCATCGAGGACGCCGTTGACGAAGCGGGCGCTGCGCGCCGTGCCGTATCGCTCGGCCAGGTGAACCGCCTCCTGCAGCACCACCCTGACCGGCGTTTCGCCGCACGCGAGTTCGGCTGCGGCGAGACGCAGCACACTGCGTTCGATCACGCCGAGGCGCTCCAGCCGCCAGTTCGCCGTAATGTCGGACAATTCCGCATCGAGTCGCGCACCCTGCTCGACCACGGTCCCGACGAGGCGCGACGCGACTTCCCGTTCATCCGGCTCGATCGCCAGGTCGTCGAAGACGCCGAGCGCAATCCGCCGCAACTGCGTCATGTCGCGCACGTCGGCGGCATAGAGTGCCTGCAACGCGCGCGCCCGGCCCCGCGTCTCGACGCGCTCGATGCGGGCGTTGGTGCCCACTACTGCACCTCCATGTCGTCATCGTCTTCCGCGGGAAGGACACGATCGAAGAGGTCCAGCAGTTCCAGCGCGGCCATCGCCGCGTCGGCACCCTTGTTGCCGTGCGCGCCACCGGCGCGCGCCTCGGCCTGTTCGAGCGTGTCGGTCGTGAGCAGGCCAAGCGTGACCGGCAGGTCGAAATCGCGCGACACCTGCATCAGGCCGCGCGCCGATTCGCCGGCGATGATATCGAAGTGCGGGGTTTCCCCGCGAATGACGGCGCCGACAACGACGGCCGCGTCGTAGCGCTCCGTCGTGACCGCGCGCCGCACGGCGATGGGGAGTTCCCATGCGCCCGGCACCCAGAGCACATCGATGTCGTCGAACGGCACGCCCTGGCGCACCAGCGCCTCCACGGCGCCCTCGGCCAACGGCATGGTGACGGTTTCGTTGAAGCGGCTGGCAACGACGACGATGCGACGCCCTTCCCCACGCGGCTGTCCCGCGAATTCGGGCATCAGTGATTGACTCGGGTTGTCATGCGACGACGCACTCAGATGGCGAAGAGGTGACCGAGCTTGGTGCGCTTGGTCTCGAGATACGAGGCGTTCTCGTCGGTGGACGGCGCCTCGAGCCGCACCCGGTCGGTGACGACGATGCCGTAGCCGTCGACGCCAACGAGCTTGCGCGGATTGTTGGTGAGCACGCGGATGCTGCGCAGCCCGAGGTCGAGCAGGATCTGCGCGCCAATGCCGTAGTTGCGCAGGTCGGCCTTGAAACCGAGCTGCTCGTTGGCCTCGACCGTGTCAGCGCCGCGATCCTGCAGTTCATACGCCTTCAGCTTGTTGAGCAGGCCGATGCCGCGGCCTTCCTGGTCGAGGTACACGATGACACCCTGGCCCTCGGCCTGGATCATGCGCATCGCGGTCTCGAGCTGCCAGCCGCAATCACAGCGCTGCGAGTGGAAGACGTCGCCGGTGAGGCACTTGGAGTGCATGCGCACCAGCACGTTCTCGCCCTGTTCCACATCGCCATGGGCGATTGCGATGTGCTCGCGGGCATCGACGTCGTTGCGATAGCCGACCACGCGCCACTCGCCGAAGTTCGTGGGCAGGCGCGCGTCGGCAACGCGATGCACCAGGCGCTCGGTCTTGAGCCGATAGGCAACCAGTTGCGCAATGGTGATGAACGTGAGGGCGTGCTGCTTCGAGAACAGCTCGAGTTGCGGGCGCCGCGCCGTCGTGCCATCGCGGTTGAGGATCTCGCAGATCACACCGGCAGGGCGCAGCCCGGCCAGTCGTGCGAGATCGACGGCGGCCTCGGTGTGTCCGACGCGCTGCAGCACGCCGCCATCGCGCGCGCGCAGCGGATGGATGTGGCCCGGCAGCCGGAGGTCGGCGCGTGTGGACGACGGATCGACGGCCACGCGAATGGTCGTCGCGCGATCACTCGCGCTGATGCCGGTGGTGACACCGTGCCGGGACGCCGCATCGATGCTGACCGTGAACGCGGTCGTCATCGCCTCGGTGTTGTCCTCGACTTGCGGCTGCAATCCGAGGTGATCGGCCCAGGCGTTGCTCATCGCCAGGCAGATCATGCCCTTCGCCTCGAGCATGAAGTTGACCATGTCCGGCGTCACGCGCTCCGCCGCGCACACCAGGTCGCCTTCGTTCTCGCGATCCTCGTCATCGGCAACGACGACGAACTTGCCGGCGGCAATGTCCTCCAGCGCCTGCTCCACGGTGCCAAACACCATTTCCCGCTCTCCCGTCCGTTGTGGCGTCACGCGGTCATTCCGGTATCGAGGCGGGCGAGCTGCGGGGCCAGCAAGCGTTCGACATGCTTGGCCAGCACGTCGGCCTCGACGTGCACGCGATCTCCAACCGCCAGCTCACCCAGCGTCGTGTGACGCATGGTGTATTCGATGATCGACAACTGTACGCCGTCGTCCAGCAGCGCATTCACCGTGAGGCTCACGCCATTCACGGTGACCGAGCCGTGGGAGACCATGAGCGGTTGCAACGCCACCGGCAAGGCGACATCCACCAGCCAGGCATCGCCCTGCAGTTCGGTGCGCGTGACGACGCCAACGTCGTCGACGTGGCCCAGCACGAGATGACCGCCAAGGCGATCGCCCAGCTTCATCGCGCGCTCGAGGTTCAGGCGGTCGCCCACCTGCCACTCGCCGAGCGTGGTGCGGCCAACGGTCGTGATGATCGCCGCCACGGAGAACCAGCCGTGAGTCTCGTCGATCAGTCCATGCTCACGCACGGTGAGACAGGCGCCATTCACGGCGATGCTCTCCCCATCG
>CAZPON010000387.1:0-3268 GCA_964588045.1 uncultured Gemmatimonas sp. | reverse complement strand
CGCGGATGGTTCCGCCTGCACGGGACCATCCGCGCTTGTCCGCGTCATCCGCGTTCTGCTGTTCAACTCCCTACGCCATACTCGGAGCCGGACTCGGAGGTCTGCTCCAGACTCGCGCTATCGCTGCCGCACCACCGACTCCCCGAGCATGACCGCGCCCCACATGTTCCGCGCCGGGGTTTCCGACGACACGACCGGCACCGCCTTCGTTGTCACCGCGGCGCGGGGCATCGCGAACGATGCACGCAGCCCGGCCGGTGGGGTTCCACCGAATTCGAACGCGCCGATGTCGCAGACACCCTGTCGCGCGTACCCGCGCTGATCGGCTGGCCGGCAGTTGGCCGCATTGCCGGCGTTGATGGCCGCGCTGCCGGCCTGGAGCGCATGCGTGTGGGTCGGGCCGCCGTTGTCAGCCAGCGTCGCACTGATGCCGGCGGCAGTGTTGGGCTTGTCCGAGCCCTGCGTGAACGTGGTGCAGGTGGCGTCGTCGCTCAGGTTGGTGCCGCCCGAGGTGATCGCACCCGCCCCGCCGCGTCCGCAGTTCTGCGCGGCCGCCGCGCGCAGGTTTCCGGAAAGGATGGAGTTGAAGACCGTGACAACCCCGGCGTTGTTGCTGCCGATGCCCCCACCAAAATCGGACGCCACGTTGGCGACGAACGTGTTGTTGTTGAGGGTCACGGTGCCGGTGGCGCCGAGCCCGCCGCCGATGACGGCCGTGTTTCCCGAGAAGGTGTTGTTGCGAATGGTGCTGTTGCCGGTGGATGACGAGAACACGCCGCCCCCCGTGCCCGCGCCCGCCAAGCAGGTTCCGCTGCACGCCCGGTTGCCGGAGATCGTCGAGTTTTCGAGCAGCATGGTGATGCCGTTGGTGATCCCGCCGCCACTGCTGGTGACCGAGGAATTTCCCGAAAGGGTGATGCGACTCAGCGTGACCGTGCCGGAACCGACCAACTGCAGGCCGCCGCCCTGGAGTTGCGCGGTGTTGCCGGTGATACGGGAATCGGTGACGGTGAGCGTGCTGGCGACGCCCATGTTGATGCCACCACCGTTCACCGCGGCCGTGTTGTTGCTGATGGTGCTGTTGGCAATTGTCAGGGCCGTCGTGCCGAACAAGCCGAAGCCGCCGCCAATCCCGGAGTTCGCATTGCCGGGGATCGTGGTCACGCTGTTACCGGTCACGGTGACGTTGTTCAGCCCCACGGTGCTGGCCATGGTCAGTTGAAAGCCGCCGCCCTGCCAGTCCGCGACATTGCTCGCCACCTCGACACCGGAGAGCTGTGCACTGCTGTTTTCGAGGAACAGCCCACCGCCGGTGCCGTTCTTCGCATGGTTCTCGCGCACCGCACCACCGGTCATGGTGAGCGACGTGCCGCCCAGGAGGGCCATGCCGCCACCCGCACCGACGTTGACGAACGAGTTGTTGCGGACCGCGACGCCGGTCATGGTGATCGTGGCGCCGTTCGACCACAGTCCTGCGCCGAAGGCTGCCTCGGCCACGTTGTCGGCGATCGATCCGTTGGTCATGGTGAGCGTGGTGCCCGTGAAGAGCGCGACGCCGCCGCCATTGCCCTGGCCAAGGACGCCCAGCATGCGATTGCCGGAGATCGTGACATCCGTGAGTTGCGCCTTGGAGGTGCCCTGCATGTACAGTCCGGCGCCGCCGCCGCCGGTTTCGGTCATGTTGTCGTGGATCGTGGAGTTGCTCATCGTGATGTTGGCCGAGCTCCACACGAACACACCACCGGCGCGCGTCACCGCCGTGTTGGCGGACACGGTGGAGCCGCTGACCGTCACTGACCCGTCCACGCCGCCCACCCCCAGGCCGCCAGCGAGCGCCGCCCGATTGCCGGTGATCGTCGAGTTGCTCAGGGTGACAGTGGCCGGGCCCAGCAGTCGCATACCGCCACCTTCGGCCGTCAACGTGCTGTTGCCGGACACCGTGAGGCGATTCAGGGTGGCCGTGCTCGTGCCGTCGATGAGCATTCCGGCGCCGCCGTTGGTGCCCGCCAAAACCCGATTTCCCTGGATCGTCGTGCTATCCATGGTGACCGACGAGTTGGCCACGCGAACGCCGCCGCCGAAGCCGCTGGTCACGGTGTTGAAGCTGACGCGACCGCCGTTCATGGTCACCGTCGACGTGATAGCGGCCGAGAGGCCGCCGCCGGTCCGCCCAACGGCGGTCACCGAGTTCGAGTCGATGGCCACGCGCACCAGGCGCACCGTGGCGCCGTTCACCGCCAGTCCGCCACCATCTGTCGTGCGTGCCTCGTTCTGCACGATCGTCACGTCGGTCAGGCTCACGTCGGCCGCACTGTGGATGGCGATGCCGCCACCGCCGTCGGCGATGCCGCCGCGCACGGTGAGGCCTGTCACCGACGACGTCACCGCACCGCTGAACTCGAAGCCGCGCCGCCGCGCGGCGTCGGTCGCTGCCGCGTTGATCGTCAGCAGGGCCGGCCCGGGGCCAACGAGATGCACACTGGTGTTGATCGCCGGCAGCGCACTGGTGAGCGTGATCGTGGTGGCCGTCGTGTTGACGACACGAATGGTGTCGGTGTTCGGCTGCGCGTTCGCTGCCGCGATGGCCTCGCGCAGCGTGCAATGGGCATACGTGCAGGCGCCGTCATCGGCGTCGGTGTAGGTCGCCACGCGCCACGCCGGGCGCACGGTGATGGCCGCCGCCGCCGACTTGGTGCCATCGAGCACACTGGTGGCGGTGACGGTGCAGGCACCCGCCGCTTCCGGTGCGGTGTAGGTCACCGATGCGCCTGTGCCGGTTACCACGCCGCAACTGGACGTCCACGTGACATTCGTCTGCGTCGTGCCCGTCACCGTGGCAGCGATCGTCACCGGTTCACCGCGATACACCACCTGGGTCGTCGGCGTCACGCTGATCGCCACCGGAGTGACCGTCACATTCGCGACGGCCGTGCGCGCGGGATCGGCCACGCTGGCGGCGGTCACCGTATAGCTGCCGCCCGCCACGGGCGCCGTCCACGTGACGGTTGCTTCGGTGCCCGAGAAGGTGCCACCCGAGGCCGTCCACGTCACCGCCGTGTTTGCCGTGTTGGTCACGGCGGCGGTGAACTGCTGCGTGCCGCCGGCACCCACGTTGGCCGTGGCCGGTGTGACAGAAATCCCCACCGGCGTCACCGTCACCGAGGCCGACGCGCTCTTGGTGGGGTCGGCGACGCTGGTTGCCGTCACGGTGAACGGGCCACCACTGAGCGGTGCCGTAAAGGTGGCGTTGGTGCCGTTCCCATTCCCG
>CAZPON010000386.1:0-3284 GCA_964588045.1 uncultured Gemmatimonas sp. | reverse complement strand
CGACCGACAACAACGGCATGTACTGCGTGCTGAACGCGCGATCGCGCGCGCGGGCGGCGTCACGCGCGCCGATCGCGGCCTTGGCTTGCGCGCCGTGCTGCTGCGCCATGTCGATCGCGTCCTGCAGCGTCAGGGGGGTCGCTCCCGATGCCGGTTGCGCGTCCAACTGCTGGGCGCCAGCCAGGAGCAACGCGACCGCCATTCGTCGTACGTTCATCATGCGGTCACTCATAGCGCAAACAGGTGATGGGATCCTGCTTCGCCGCGCGGTGCGCGGGCACGATCCCGAAGGCCAATCCCACACTGCACGACACGGCAAACGCCACCAGCACGCTCACCCCCGACACGATCGACGTGATGCCCGCGACCCGCTCGATCGCAATACTGAACGCGCAGCCCAGCAGGATGCCGGCCACGCCGCCCGCCATCGAGATCAGCACCGCCTCGGCGAGAAACTGGAACAGGATGTCCTGCTGCGTGGCGCCCATGGCACGACGTACGCCGATCTCCCGGATGCGCTCCAGGATCGACGCGAGCATGATGTTCATGATGCCGATGCCGCCGACGATCAGCGAAATCGACGCGATGGCACCCAGCACGAAATTGAAGATCGTGCGCGTCCGCTGCTCCTGCTTGAGCAGCAGCTCGGGCACGGTGACCTCGAAGTCGATCACGGTGTTGTGCCGGCGCGCCAGCATCCGTTGCACCACGTCGGCCACCGACGGCACGAACCGCGCATCAGCCACGCGCACAATGATGCGATCCAGCTGGTTCATGTTGCGCTTCTCGGCGCGCACCTCGGCATCTTCCACGGGCTGATCGTTCGCGGTGGTGGTCGTCGTTCTCGACGCCGCTTCGATCTCCTGCTGCGTCACCATCGCGCGATTGCGATAGCGCAACAACATCGTTGGCGCCGGGATGTACACATCGAGATTGGCGTCGCGAATCCCGAGGCGCTGCGCGTTCTGGCCGCTCACGGGGCGGTCCGCCAGCACCCCCACGACCGTCAGCCAGTTCTGGCCGACCTTGATGGTCTGCCCGAGCGGGTCGATGCGCGTGAAGAAGCGCGCCTTCACGCCGGCGCCGATCACGGCCACCTGGAGGCCGTTGCGCACTTGATCGGCGGTGAATGGCGCGCCCGAGGCAAGGCCGAGGTTCATGATGCGGAAGTAGCTCGAGTCGACGCCCACCAGCTTCGCCGACCGGTGGCGTCCTTCGCGCGTGACGAGCGTATTGAGCACGATCTCACTGCTCGACGCATCCACGTGGGGAATGGTCGCAACGATGGCCTGCGCGTCCGCGTAGCGCAGACCCGGCGTGTACTTCCGTGGCGTGGCCGCCTGCTGCGTCTGGACCTCGCCCTCCTTCTGCTCCTCGATGGGCGTGATCACGATGTTGTTCGTGCCCAGCAGGCGCATCTGCGCCAGGATTTCCTGCTCGGCGCCCTTGCCGATGGCGAGCATCGCAATCACCGACGCGACGCCGAACAGGATGCCCAGGGACGTGAGCGCCGCCCGAATCTTGTTGTGCCCAACGGCTTCCAGCGCAGTGCGCAGCGCAAATCTCGCGTGCTCGACGACCTGCGTGCGCAGGCTCACGGCTTCGATGCCTTGGCCGGTGGAGGCGGCGCCGGCGCGGTGGCCGGGGTGACCGGCACCTGCTGACGGCCCTTCGTCGAGTCACTGTCGACGGTCGGCGCGTCGGTGCCGGAGAGCCGCACCAGCGCGAGCTTCTCCTGGCCGGCGGGTGGCGACAGCAACACGCGATCGTTCTCGCGGAGCCCGCTCGTGATCACGATTTCGTCGTCATTCATCGCACCCGTCAGCACCTGTTGCCGCACCGCGCCCGTACCGCTGCGCTTGTACACGTACGTCATGCCGCTGTCGCTGGCGACGGCTTCGAGCGGCACGTGCAGCACGTTCTTGATCGTGTACGTCTCGATCGCATTGCCGGTGGTCATGCCCGGGCGCAGCGTGGTGTCGGGCTTTTCAACCGTCACCTTCACTTCGAAGACCTTCGCATCGGAGTTGGGCCGCTGTTCACCGACGTTGGCCACCGCAGACACGGTGCCCACGAGCTGCTTGCTCGGATCCGCATCGAGCGTCAGCGCCACCGGCTGACCCACCGCCAGTTTCCGCACGTCGATTTCGTTCACGAACGTCACCGACTCCATGATCGACAAGTCGGGCAGCGTGGCGACCGCCGGGTCCCACGGGCTCACCTGCCCACCCACGCCGCGCTTCTTGCCCTGCCAATCCTTGATATAGATGACCAGACCGGGTGCAGGCGCCTTGATCGTGAAACCGGTCATCACTTCCTGGACGACCGTCAGCCGGTTCTGCTGGCGTTGGACATCGGAACCCACCTCGCGCATCTTCGCCTTGGCCTGCTCGACCTTCGTGAGGTAGTTGGCCGAGTCCTGCTTGAGCACCCGAAACGCCTTCTCATAGTCGATCTCGGCCTGTCGTCGAATGCTCGGCGCCTCGAATTTTGATTGTTCCTGCGCCAGTCTCTTCTCTTCCAGCAGCAGCATCGCGGTGTGCATCCCCTCGCGAGCTGTCGAGAGGGTGAGCGTCGAGTCCAATGACGCCTGCTCGAACACGGCTTGCGCCTTTTGCAGCGCGAGACTGACTTCGGACAGTTTCGACGCAACCGGCGAGCGATCGAGCTCGGCGACGAGGTCGCCTTCCTTGACCTGGGTGCCCTCGGGCACGATCGACTGGATCTTGACGCCGTTCCAGACCTCCGCCTGCTGCATGTTCTGCGGCCCCGTGATGTTCACGAACTTGGGCGCGCGCAGTTCGCCGCTGGTCGTGACCACGATGCGGAAGTCACCGCGTTTGACGGTCACCTCGAGGCGGCTGGCATCGGGCGTCTCGGCGCGCGCGAAATACCAGACCGAAGGCGTTCCAACAAGCAGGACAAACGCGGCGATCTGGAACCAGCGCGTGCGAAGCAATCGAGTCATCGGGGAAGCTCGGACCTGGTGAGGGAGGCGTGATTGAACCGCTGGCCCTGCGCATTACTGGACACGGATTGCGACCGAAAGGTTGTTAACCCACATCCTACTCGACCAAATTCGGTGATGTTTCGCACCATATCACGATTTTGCCGTGCCATTGCAGAATTAATCGATTGCTAATCCAGCGGCTGCGGGTCGTCCCAGGCCGCCGAGGATGGCACCCCCTTCCCCAGTGCATATATTTGACGGGTTCCTCCGAATGGCCGTCCGTTTCCCGCCCCGCCCGAGGACCCCATGCGCCCGAGACTCACGCTCCTCGCAG
>CAZPON010000385.1:0-3287 GCA_964588045.1 uncultured Gemmatimonas sp. | reverse complement strand
GGATCGACACGAGCTAGCGAGTCCCTAGTGAATCCAGACACCAAATCCATCGCGAGCGCGCAATCGATCAGGTGTGAGCGAATCCGCCCTCTAGTGCAGTCGCCATGCGGTGACGAAACCTTTGTTGTCCGTCCTCACTGCGCAATTCGCTAATCGTCAGACCGGACAGACGCTTTAGAGACCGGCGAACGGAGTCGCAGTTGGCGAATCCTAGCGATTCGGAGATTCGGGCGGCGGCCGCGTCAGACTCCCCAATGCAGCGCGCCAGGGCATGTAACCGCAGCCACTGAAAGAAGTGACACGGACACACGTTTCCTTCGCGCGCGAACCAGCGCCGAAGGGTTACGGGTGCAATGCTCAGACGCTTGGCGAGCGTCGTCTCTGTTAGCTGTAGGTCAAGCACACGCTGGATTTGCGCCACGTGCGCATAGAGCGGACTACGGAAGCGCAACGCACCAATCGTCACGCCAGGTCTGTCCGCCCAGATGGTTGCGAGCCATGCGAGTAGCGAGAGCCGCGACCGTGGATCTGCAACGTCGAAGTGTGCCACCTTCGTGATCGGGTCAGCCCAGGCCTCGGGGGGAAGGCTGCGACGAACGGACACAAATTGTTCGGGGCGACCTGCCGGCCGCGATGATATTTCATACACGCTCTCTAGCGGCCGAAGTTCCGCGAGGAGTACCGTAGCAGCTTCCTGGTGCGCACCGTCGCGAAATATCACAATGCTCGGCGCACACAATCTGGACAACTCATGACACACGGAGGCACTGAGCCCCAGCGTACGTACTGAGATCGAAGGGGTCATGATGCTCCGTGAGATCGAGATCCGTCTCGGGCTGCGACGGCGTGAACGATGCATTGCCGTCACCCTTGCGTCGATGCCACCTTGCCGAATACGTATCGTCGCAGCATCTGCCGATTGCGAGGCTTACAGCTCGGCCGACAATGTGTCGCAGAAATAGCGGGTGACTTCGCTGTCGGCGTCGGGTCCTTGCGAGGCGTTTCGGAACTTCTTCGAGTATTTGACGAAGAGATTGGCGAGAACTTCAGTCGGTTGCAGTTTCCAATCGCGAAGCGCGGCGGGAGGACTACAACGCGGTGCGCCCGCATGGGCAGCTCGGGGGACGTACTCCCAACGAGTTTGTCGAGGCACCGCAGCATCTACATCCAGCGGCAATATCTAGGACACGACCAACCAAGCAGCTGGACCAGCAACTGGCGTCACGTCACCGCCCCCATTTCAGGTCCAATTGTTACGTGAGAATCGGGTGAGCTAGAGAGTTCGTGTTGTGGTGGTGAGGCGGTCGGCGAATTCCGCAGGCGTCAGCGTGCCATGCGCACCGTGCCGACGGCTGGTGTTGTGCAAGCTTGCGGACGGCCACAAGCCATCGTGCCGATTCACTCGCTCGATACGCTTGTGATTGTCCGGCCAGCCTTCGCGCTGCAACGCCCACGTCAAGAGCGGGGTCCCCAGCGCGGATGCAACGCCGCCAACTCGCGCAGCCGCGTTCGCAGAGGGGCATCGTCGCGGCGCGGATGCGCGACGTAGCACACGGGCGAGCGATGCACGCCCAACCAGCGACAGGCCCGACGCTCACTCACCGCGGCGCTCGACGGCAGCTGCTGGACGGCCGCGCGCCGCTGCTCGGCCGTCACCAGTCTTTCCCGCCCCCCTCTCTGCCAATATGAGTGAGACACCGATCCATCCCGAGTTTAGTGTACGAGGGTGATCGAGGCTGTTCCCATGTCGTCTGCTCTTTCCGTTTCTCCGTTGCTTCTTCAAGATACCGGGGTGTCACCGACCCGGACCCGTCGTCAATTCAGCACCGCCTATAAGCTCCAGATCTTGGCCGCCGCCGATGCGTGCACCAAGGCCGGCGAGCTCGGCGCGTTGCGCCGTCGCGAGGGGCTGTACTCGTCCCACCTCTCCGTGTGGCGCGCCGCGCAGCGCCGCGGCGAGTTGCAGGGACCGACGAGACGTCGTGGCCCCGCGCCGACCGCGCCCGATCCCGCCCTCAAGCGCATCGCCGCGCTCGAGCGCGCGTTGGCGAAGGCCACGGCGCGCGCCGACCGCGCGGAGCTGATCATTGACGCCCAAAAAACGTTCTCGCAGCTCTTGGGCCTGACACTCCCGCCGCACGACGCGTCCACCGAGACGCCCTCGTGAGCACGGTCGCGACGCACGGGGCCGTCGCGCCGTTGCGCGCGCTGTGCGACAGCCTCGGGGTCGCACCAGCGACGTACTACCGCGCGCGGCGACGCATCACCTCGCCTCGGACCGTGGTGCCGCGCTGCGCGCCGCCACGGACCTTGGCGCCGAGCGAGCGGCAGCACGTGCTCGCGGTGTTGCACGAGGATCGTTTCCTCGATCTCGCCCCCGCCCAAGTGTATGCCACGCTGCTCGATGAGGGCGTGTATCTGTGTGCCGAGCGCACGATGTATCGCCTCCTGGCGGACCACCGCGAAGTCCGCGAGCGACGTCGCCAGCGACGCCATCCCGCGTACACCGCGCCCGAGTTGCTCGCGACCGCGCCGAATCAGTTGTGGAGCTGGGACATCACCAAACTGAAAGGCCCCACCACGTGGTCGTGGTACCACCTGTATGTGATCCTCGATGTCTTCAGTCGGCACGTCGTCGGCTGGATGGTCGCGCCCTATGAGTCCGCCGCGCTCGCCGAAAAGCTGATCGCGACGTGTTGTGCCCGCGAGGGCATTCAGCCCGGCCAGCTCACGATTCATGCGGATCGCGGCTCCTCGATGACCTCGAAACCCGTCGCCCTGCTGCTTGCCGATCTCGGCGTCACGAAATCGCACTCGCGCCCGCACGTCTCGAACGACAATCCGTACTCGGAGGCGCAGTTCAAGACGTTCAAATATCGCCCGGATTTTCCGGAGCGGTTTGGCTCCATCGAACACGCGCGCATGCACGCCGCCGACTTCTTCCGCTGGTACAGCACCGAACACCGGCACAGCGGACTCGGCCTCCATACCCCGTTCGACGTGCACACCGGTCGCGCCGCCGCGCGACACACCGCGCGTGGCCTCGTCCTCACCGCCGCGTACGCGGCGCATCCCGAACGCTTCGTCAAGCACCCGCCCACACCAGCGCCACTGCCCACCGCCGTGTGGATCAATCCACCCAAACCCATCCCCGCAACACCGGTCGCTCAGTAAACCCATTCACCTGGTGTCTCAAAATCGTTGACAGGTTCCGCCGCCGAATGAATGGTCGACTATCTGATGGTCTCACTCCACATCGATTGATAGACTGGCTCGAGCAGGTCGCT
>CAZPON010000384.1:0-3305 GCA_964588045.1 uncultured Gemmatimonas sp. | reverse complement strand
CCATTGGTGGTGGGTGGGCCGTGATGACTCATGCCGGACAGCGCGTTCCCGCCACGCTGACGCCGCTGCAACATGCGCCCGACCTGCGGAGTCGAGGGTAGAAACATGTCACATATCGACAAGCAGCCATTGCCTCCGCGTATCGAGCCCGAGCTCGAGCAGCGCGTGCAGCGCGCGTTCGCCCCGATGAATGCGAAGGCCCTGGGGCTTTCGCTCGGCATCGTTGCCGCGGTGGCGTTGAGTGCGCTGACGCTCCTGTCGATGGCGGTCGACCCGCACCGGCAGTTTCCGCTGGGGCTGCTGCGACACTACTTTCGCGGCTACTCGGTGTCGTTCGCCGGCATGATGATCGGGGCGCTCTGGGCGTTCGGCGCCGGGTTCATCGGCGGCTGGCTGATGGCCGCGGTGCGGAACCTGGTGATCGGTGCCTGGATATTGAAGGCCAAGATGCGCGCCGATCTCGAGGCGTCGCAGGACGTGCTGGACCACATCTGACGGACACACCGCGCATGACTCCACGACCCATGCTGACGCCCAGCGACGACCTGCTGGCCATCGAAACGCGGCGCGCGCTGCTACGCCTTCGCGAACGCGCCTGGATGATTGCCACGGGACTGGTGTGTGGCGTGCTCCTCGGCGCGGCGACGCTGGTGCTCGTGGTGCGCGGCGGACGCAATGTCGGCGCGCACCTGGGATTGTTGTCGGTGTACTTGCCCGGCTACTCGGTGTCGGTGCTGGGCAGCGTCGTGGGCTTCGTCTACGCGTGCGTTATCGGCGGCGCGCTGGGCTGGCTGGCGGGCCGGCTGTACAACCTGTTCGCGCACAGGGAGTGATTGTTGCTGCGTGCGGAGTGTTCGTTGTGGGGGAGACGGGAGAGGGGAGACGCAAGACGGAAGACGTCCGGGCCACACGGCCTCGACGTCTTCTGTCTTCTGTCTTCTGTCTTCTGTCTTCTGTCTTGCCTCTCCCCTCTCCCCCTCAGCGTCCGCTGTCTGCGGCGGTGCGCTGTGACCAGATACTGACTTCACCATAGCCGATGGTCGCGGCCAGCATCGTGTCGCGCTTCCACCCTGTGCGCAGGCGATCCATCAGGCTGCCGGGGGCGGCCGACATACCGCGTTCGAGGGTGCTCACGGCAATGACGCGGCGTCCGGCGGTGAGGTCGAGCACCGAGTCGACGACGCGCGGTGAGCGAACCGGGAAGTAGTTGCCCTCGAGCGGCACGTTCAGTTTCTTGCCGTAGTACTCCATGCCGACGTGCGCCGGGAAGAACAGGAACACGGCATCGTTGGGGCCGCGCAGTTGCTCGACGTACCGGAGTGCCGCCCGGTACGGCTGCTTGGGCACCCGGTAGTACCGCTCGAGTGACGCGACCGACACGACGGCGAGCAGCGCCACGATGGCCGCCGACAGCGCGTGGCGTCGCTGCGGTTGCCAGCCGCGCAGTCGCTGCGCGAGCGCGTCGATGGTGGAGACCGCGGTGATCACCGCCAGCGGCAGCCACAGCAGGAAGAAGCGCGGCGAGAACGTCATGCCGCGTGCCGCCAGCAGCATGGCGGTGAGCACACCGGGCATGAGCAGCAGCGTGGTGACGGCCCAACTGCGACGCCACAGCACCAGCAGGCCGAACGCCGAGAGCGCCAGGAACGGGACGGCGGCAATCCACAGTTGCGGCCCGAAGCCGTCGGTGATCCCGCGAATGACATCCTTCCGGAGCTCGGTGGAGACCGGATCGAAGCCAGTGACCGAGTGCGTATACGCGCGGGTGATGAACGCGTACGCCTCGGGCAACGAGATCGCGTACACCTCGACGCACAGGAATCCCGCGATGGCGAACACGCTGGCGAGCCGCCCGACGAGCGGGCGAATGTTCGCGCCGCGGCGATGCGCCTGCACCATGACCCCGCCAGCGACCAGCAGCTGCGCCGCGATGACGAACATCGTGTTGAGCAGCGCCATGAAGCCGAGCACCGTGGTCACGATGAAGATGACCCAATCGCGTACGCGATCGTCACGCAACCCATCCATCAGCGCGCGCGCCGACAGCAGGGCGAAGCACACATAGGTGACGTAGCCGCGCGCGTTCTGCGAGAAGAAGATGTGATGGTAGGAGACCGCCAGCAACAAGGCCGCGCCCAGGCTCGACCGGCGGCCCATGGCCATCCGCGCGATGCGGTACGTCGCGGGAATGGAGATGATGCCGAAGGTCACCGTGCCCAGCCGCACCGACCACTCGTGATCGCCGAACAGGGTCACCGACGCCTTGAGCATCAGGGACATCAGCATGTGGTTGTTCGACGTGCGGTAGGCGCCGAGGATCTGGATCAGGGGCTCGTCGACGAACTGACGAAGCGACAGCACCTCGTCGATCCAGAGATCGGAGTTGATGCCGTAGATGCGCAGGGCAATACCCAGCAGCGTGATGGCGCCGAGCCATCGCATCGCCTGCGCGCGGCTGATGTCGTCGGCGTCGACGTGCGGTGCGAACGACTGGGCGCGTACGTCGGCGGGGAGCGGCGTCCAGCGCAGGCCGCGCAGTGACAGCGCGACGATGACGAGGCCCTGCAGCCCCAGCATCAGTCGCAGCAGCGTCGAGCCGCGGATCACCAGCCGCGGGATCATCTCGGGCCGGGGCAGCGAATCATACCAGCCGGTTGGCATGACCACGGCGCCGAGCAGCAGCGCGGCGCCAATGGCGAGCCCCACGCCCTTCGCGACGCGATCACTCATGGGACACCACCGCGGCGGCGGGTACCGGCACGTCGAGCACCTGCGCGAAGTAGCGAATGGTGCGCCGGATGCCTTCGCGCAGGTCGATGCGCGGTTCCCAGCCCAGCATCGCGCGGGCCCGCGAGATGTCCGGCTGTCGCACCTTCGGGTCGTCCACCGGCAGCGGCTTGAAGACCAGCGGCGAACGCGCGCCGGTCAGTTCGATCACGATCTCGGCCAGCTCACGCACCGTGAATTCCCCCGGGTTACCAATGTTGGTCGGCTCACTGTCGCCGTGGTGGAACAGCCGGTAGAGCCCCTCGACTTCGTCGTCCACATAGCAGAAACTGCGCGATTGCTGTCCGTCACCGTAGATGGTGAGCGGCAGCCCGCGCAGGGCCTGCACGATGAGGTTGGACACGACGCGCCCATCGTGTTCGCGCATGCGCGGTCCGTACGTGTTGAAGATGCGCACGATGCGCGTGTCCACGCCGTGCGCGCGATGATAGGCCATGGTCGTCGCCTCGGCGTATCGCTTCGCCTCGTCGTACACGCCGCGCGGACCGACCGGGTTGACGTTGCCCCAGTAATGCTCG
>CAZPON010000383.1:0-3308 GCA_964588045.1 uncultured Gemmatimonas sp. | reverse complement strand
GCGGCGCGGTGATCAGGTTCAGCAGGATGCGCGCCGCGCCGGGAACGCCGGCGGGGAGCTGGCGGAACAGCGCCAGCGTCACGTACACGTACTGGCCCCTGCCCAGCGGCGTGACCAGTAGCGCACCGCGGTTCTCCGGCTCGTCCGGATCGTTCATCGACAGCAGCGGTGTGTAGCGCGAATCGATGGTGGTCGGCATGTAGGTCGCGCGCTCCTGCACCCAGTCCTTCCAGTCGTCGTCGCCGATCTTGTTCGGGAACGACAGCAAGCGGGCGGTGGGCGCGAGCACTTTCACCGGCGCCGATTCCAGTGTCACGCGTGCGGCGGGGCGCGTCCATTGCAGCGGATACGGCGTCACCGGAAAACGGTTCATATCCTGTGCGCCGTACTGTACCACCAGCGTGCCGCCGCGCCTGGCGTAGTCCAGCAGACGCGGGTTCTGCTTCACCAGCACGTCGCTCGACTCGTACGCGCGCGGGCCCACCACGATGGCCGTGAAGCGCGAAAGGTCGGTGCCCGCGATGGCCGCCGGCTCCAGCTTTTCGACCATGACACCGAGTTGCCGCAGGGCTTCGATGCCCAGGTCACCGGCGCCCGGGATGTATCCCACCCGTGCGCGCGACGGAAGGTTCGCGCTCACCGCCGAGAGATACATCCCCGACAGGCCATAGAGTCGCTGCGGCTGGATGTGCTCGTACGTGACGGTGTAGAAGCCCACCGTCGACAGCGCGCCTTCGTGTGTCACCAGCGCACCGAGTTCGTGCTTGCCCGGTGGGAGCGTGCCCCGCAGCCTGAACGGCACCATCGTGAGCACGCCCGGCACGAGCGTGCGCTTGCGCTCGGCCGAGTCGGCAGTGAGCCCCTTCGGGAGATCGAGCGTGACCGACACGTTGGCGTCGTGCGGATACGCCGACTGCACGTACACGCGCAGCTCGCGCTCCACCGGCACGCCGGCGCGGACGTACTCGTACAGGTTCTCCAGGGCGATCGTGATGCCGGGCACCGCGGCCACCGGCACCTGCTGGTCGCCCTTGATCGGATCCGCAAACCGGTTCACGATCGGCACCCTGACGCTCACGTTCGTGCCGCCCACCTGCAGGAACGCGCGCACCATGGGTGCCGACAACTCCTGCTGCGCGGATTCGTCGCGCGCGTCGATCGGCGTATGGAACCAGTCAGTGCCGTGACGGCCATTGTAGCGCCACCAGGCTGTCGTCATGAGCGTGGACACCGCGAATCGTTCCAGCGTCACGGCGCTGTCCGGCTCCACCATCCAACCCGTGTCGGCCGAAGGCACTTCACGCACATGCGCCTGCGCGCCAACGAATCGCACCCGCGTGCGTCCGCGATTGTACATCGTGATCGTCACCGGCAGCGAGTCGTTCACCGTCCGCTTGACGGACTCGCGCACCGGCAACGTCGCGCGCGGTGCCGTGGCCTCCACCGCGACGCCCGCCGCCAGCACCAGCGCCTGCTCGGCGCGCGCCAACGTCAACGCCAGCGCGTCCCACTGCTCGGCGTCGACCCTGGCACCGGTCCTCGTCAACATCGGCGGCCGCCCCAGTCCGCTGGACATCAGCGAGGGCGCCGGCGAAACGTCACGTTGCGCCCGACGCAGCGCAGACACCGCGCGCGCCAACGGCGCAACGATCGGCGTCGGGTCCTCCGCGCGATACAGCGACTTCGCCCTGGCAATGGCGCTGCTGGCCGAGTCGAGCCACACCTTCGACTCGTCCGTCGCCCGTGCGCGCAGGCGCGCCCACGTCGTATCGACGCCGTCGAACAGCGATACCTCGGCTGTGCTGTCGGCCGGCCCGACGCGCGCGGTTTCGCGCACGATGCCGTCCATGATCACGCCCTTCCGCTGCAACACACCGAAGCCCTGCGACTTGTGCTGCGAGCGGCTTTCGGCCGCAATCTCGAAGTAGCTGCGACCCAGCAGCGCGTCGTATTCACCCACGTTCATGCGCAGCGATGCCCCGTCCATGTTCTGTCGCGCGCTGCGATAGAACTTGCTCGGCGTCCACGGCGCGCCGTAGCCCGCCGCCGGAAATCGCACCGTGTCCGCCGCGAGATCATAGGCTTCGCGCGCCAGGATGCCCGACACCTGATGGTGACCGTGTCCGTCGCGCGGCGTGCCGCTGAAGAACCCCACCATGACATGCGGCCGGAACGCGCGCACCACGCGAATGACATCACCCAGGATCGAGTCCTTGGGCCAGTGCTGGAACGTCTCCTCGGCGTTCTTGCTGAAGCCGAAATCGTAGGCCCGCGTGAAGTACTGCCTGCCACCATCGATGCGACGCGCCGCCAGCAGTTCCTGCGTGCGGATCGCGCCCAGCGCCTCGCCCAGTTCGTTGCCAAGCAGGTTCTGTCCGCCATCGCCGCGCGTCAGCGACAGATACGCCGTTTCGACGTGGCGTCCGCGCGTGAGCCACGCGATGAACTGTGTGTCTTCGTCATCCGGATGGGCTGCCACGGTGAGCACACGACCGGTCGTGCCGATGCCCGCCAGCACCGAACCCAGCGCTGCGGCGCCACGCTCGGCGCCGCCGGACTGGGCCTGCAATCGCGTAGAACCCGACAGCGCAGGCGCGAGCAGCGCGCTCGCGAGCAACGCTGCAACGCGTACGTTCATCGCGGGGTTGCCCGGCCGTGGGTGACATCACCCATCTGCATCACCAACGCCACGATGCGCGCCTGCTCCGCTTCGTGCGCGTCCATGTGGCCCTCGGCAGGGCTGGCACGGTCCGGACGACCGGCATAGCGCACGCCAACCGCCGCGCCGGCCGACGCGCGCAGACGCGGCTGCACGTACGTCCACGCGCCCTGGTTGCGCGGCTCTTCCTGCGCCCACACCACCTGCTCCACCGCCGTATAGCGCTGCATCAGGTGCACGATCGCGTCGTGCGGCCACGGATACAACTCTTCGACGCGTACGACCGCGACCGCAGGACTGCGTGCCGCCGACGCCACGAGGTCGTAGTACACCTTGCCCGAGCAGAACACTACGCGACGCACATCGTCACGTGCCGTGATGCCGGGATCGTCGATCACCGGCTGGAACGCGCCAGTGGCAAGATCGGACAGGCGCGACGCCGCCTGCGGAAGTCGCAACAGCGACTTGGGCTGCATGCACACCAGCGGACGCCGGTCCGATGTCAGCGCCTGACGGCGCAGCAGGTGGAAGTACTGCGCCGGCGAACTGCAGTAGGCCACCGTCATGTTCTCTTCGGCGCACAGTTGCAGGAATCGCTCGAGGCGAGCGCTGGAGTGTTCCGGACCCTGGCCTTCGTATCCGTGCGGCA
>CAZPON010000382.1:0-3342 GCA_964588045.1 uncultured Gemmatimonas sp. | reverse complement strand
TCTGCTCCACCGTCACCGCGCAGCGCGTGTTGCCTTTCCTGGCAATCGTGACCGTAAGCTGCGTGCCGTCGCGCAGCCCGATGCGCAGCAGGCGGGGCGCGATCGTGCTGCGCACGACATAGTCCTGCACCGGGCACCAGCCGCGTCGCGTGGGATCGTTGAACGCGCGAAACACATCGGACGCCGAGGCTTCCAGCGTGCGCGAGATGGCGACGTCGAGATTGTCGGATGGCGCGTCGGCGGGATACGGACGCTCGATTGCACCGTCGGCGGCACGCACGGCGGCGCGCTTCGGTTGCTCCCACACGTTCGGCTTGCGTCCGCCGCGCTCGGCGGCCTTGCGCGCTGCGTGACCGAACTTCTTCTCGACCGCATCGGCGGCGCGCTTCGTGCGCGAGCCGGTGCCGGGCCGCTTGCCGCGCTTGGGCCCCTTGGTCACGCGTTGCACCCGCGCGCGTTCAGCGGTGCGCTCACGTCGTCGATCCGGTGGTTGGCGCGACCCAGCCGACCTGCGCGCTGCGCTGGTCGTCTTCGCCGCGAGACGCCCACTTGAAGAAGACCACCGTCATCACGCCATAGAAGAAGACACCGCCGGGGATCCACATGATCAGTCCACCGTACTGCTGGTCCATCATGGGCGAGATGCCAAGGATGCGCGGCGCAATCGCATACGCCGGATAGAGCGCCGAGTCGGCCATGACGATGTAGATGGAGATCACCGACATGGGGATCACCATCAGGAAGCAGTACAGCATCTGCGCCGGATACGGCGCGCGCGGAAGCTCGGGCAGGCGCGACGTGAGCGGCCACCACATGAGCACCGACGCGGCCAGGAACATCAGGTGCTGCACGATGTGCACCGAATGATGGGCAAGCGCGAG
Source organism: uncultured Gemmatimonas sp. (assembly GCA_964588045.1). Taxonomy (GTDB): domain Bacteria; phylum Gemmatimonadota; class Gemmatimonadetes; order Gemmatimonadales; family Gemmatimonadaceae; genus Gemmatimonas. The sequence goes on along the minus strand of CAZPON010000382.1, from coordinate 2,461 downwards.
ATTGTACATCGGCGGCAGGTGCCAGAACGCCAGCACGAGATTGAACAGCGCGAAGCAGGCAACAACACCGGTGAATGCGCGGGCGACCCGGAACACGCCGGGCGGTCGGAGCAGTGGCCGCAGCATCCATCCGGGCGTGCCGAGGATCATGAGCGGCGGAACCACCAGCGTCATGATCAGGTGTTGCACCATGTGCGCACTGAACAGGTAGTAGTCGCTCAGGTCGTGCAGCGGACCGTTCAGCGTGAGGAACAGCAGGAGGAGCGAGGAAAAGAAGCTCGCGCGCTGGCCGGCGGTGGGGCCTGGTGGTGTGTCGGCGCCGTCAGCGGGCGATGGCCCGCGACGCGCGCGCCAGACGTAGGCCGCGCCGAGCGCCGCGATGCCGATGACAGTGCTCGGATGGACGGTGAACTGGGTCCACGAGAGCTGGGCGGCGGGATGGAGGAGCAGTGCGGCCATGCCTGAAGGATAACAGAACGGCCTGAGGGGTGAGCAACCGAAGGGGTGAGGGAAGAGGGGCCAGCCGGCGAGGGTAGACTGTACGTCCGCAGGATCCCTGCAACGCACAGTCTGCCCTCGCCGGCTGGCCCCTCTTCCCTCAACCCTTCGGTTGCTCACCCCTTCGGCTGCTCACCCCTCAGGGAGTTACCCCTCCGGCCGCTACGCCAGGATCCCGATCTTTATCGCCAGCTTCGAGAACAGGAACAGCAGCCCGATGAGCGTCAGTATCGCCACCAGCAACGGTCCCGTGAACAGCGACCGGAACAGCTTGTGGTCGTACTTGAGGTGCATGTAGTACATGACAACGACGGCGAACTTGATCGCCGACATGATCAGCATGCTCGGCACGTACACCCACGACGTTTCCCACGCCGGGATGTAGTACGCCGACACTTCGACGGCCGTAATGATCGTGAGGAACAACGCCACCTTCCAGTACGTCGACCAGGTCGGGTGGTGGTCCTCGTGCGCGTGGCCTGCGGACGCTGTGTGGTCAGCCATGGGCAGTCCTTACCTGATCAGGTAGACGAGCGTGAAGATCGCGATCCACACCACGTCGACGAAGTGCCAGTACAGCGCGGCAATGTCGACGAGCAGCGCGTCCCCGGGTTCGAGCCCGCGCTTGTAGTCGATGGCGAGCAGCGTGAAGAGCCAGACGACGCCGGCGGTCACGTGGGCACCGTGGAATCCGGTCAGCGTGAAGAAGCTCGAACCGAAGAGGTTCGTGCGAATCGTCAGGCCTTCATGGATGAACGACGTGAACTCGTACGCCTGGCAGCCAAGGAACACGATGCCGAGCAGGCACGTCATCCACAGCCACAGCTTGGACGAGCCGAGGATGCGATCCCACGCCGACGTCTTGGGCACGTACCGGTTCTGCACCGCGGCCAGTGCGAGCACCATCGCCAGCGACGACATTAGCAGCACGAACGTCGAGAACGAGGTGACGGGGATGTTCAGGATCGCCGGCAGCACCTTGCCGGTCATCGGATCCGTCCACGTTTCGTGCGGGAACGGGCCGACGACGCTGCGTCCCTTGTAGATCAGGTACGTCGAGATGAGCGACGCGAACAGCATGCACTCGGACCCGATGAAGGTCCAGATGGCAACCTTGCGGTTGTCGAGGCCAAGCGACGTGTAGTGGCCGCCGCCATGCGCATGGCCGTCGCCGTGTCCGGCGGTCGTGGGAGCCGTGGTGGCAGTCATGCTAGTGATGGTCCTCGAGCGGCGTGAGCAGCCACTTGTAGAGTGAGCCGATCCACCACACGGCACCAAGAATCATGATGGCGATGGCGAGCTTGGCGTTGGTATCCATGAACATGAGGCCGATGAGCATGAAGACGATGCCCGCGGCACATACGAGGGGCCAGATGCTGGGATTCGGCATCACGATGCCCAGGGCCTTCGACGTGGGAATCGGGATGTCCTTCTCCTCGGCGTACGTCGTTTCGTGCACCAGATCGTCGCCCCCCTTCAGGTTCCAGAGGGGATAGCGCGACTTCACCAGCGGCAGCTCGGCGAAGTTGTACTCCGGCGGCGGCGACGGGATCGTCCACTCCAGTGTCGGCGCGCCCCACGGATTCGACGACGCGCGCTCACCGCCGTTCCAGCTCTTGATCAGGTTGACCACGAGGAACGTGGTGCCGAGGATCAGGATGGCCGTGCCCATCGTGGACATCAGGTTGAACAGCTCGAGCCCCTGTCCGGCGTCGTACTGGTAGACACGGCGCGGCATGCCGAGCAGGCCGCTGAAGTGCATCGGGAAGAACGTGAGGTTCATGCCGATGAACGTCAGCCAGAAGTGCCATTCGCCGATCTTCTCGGACAGGAAACGCCCGGTGAACTTCGGGAAGTAGTAGTACAGGCCGGCGAACAGGCCGAACATCGAGCCGCCGAACAGCACGTAGTGGAAGTGCGCGACGACGAAGTACGTGTCGGTCTGCTGCAAGTCGGCCGGCGG
>CAZPON010000381.1:0-3359 GCA_964588045.1 uncultured Gemmatimonas sp. | reverse complement strand
CGTCTGGCCGCGCGGATCGACGAACCAGATATGCAAGTCACGCAGGGGCGCCAGCATCTCGCTCGCAATGGACACGAGCTCGCCTTGCGAGCGCGCCCGCTGGGCGCGGGGGCGGTACGCCGCGCGCTGCGCTTTCCAGTCCACGCCCTTGTAGTCGAACGACGGATACGTCGCGTCGAAACGGCTCCAGAGACTGTCGAACTGGGCGAGATAGTTCGGTGGGATGGGTTCCCCCCGGGTTCCAAACGCGGCGCGCGCGGTGCACGATACGAACGGACCACCGAGGAAGATCGCGGACAGCACCATGACTGCCGCGCGTCTCGCAACGGAGTGCATACTGGAAAGGTAACGATCGCCGGTCCCGCCGACAGCAGAAATGGCCCCGGAAAACGGCGTCGGCGAGCGATTTTCGGGTCGAAACGACCGTGATCAGGGCTTTTCGGCCTGTCCCAGGGCAACCTGACGGGCCAGCACCGCCAATTCCGGAGACGACTGCACCGCGTCGAAGAAGAGCCGCTGGAACGCGTCGCCCTCGGCGTCGGCACGCAAGAGCGCGCGGGCCCGGTCGAGCAGCGCTCGCGCTTCGCTGGTGCCCAGCGGCAACTTCTTGTCGCTGACGCGCTCGTCGATCAGGAGCACCAGTTGTGCCATGGGGCGCAGCCAATCGAACCACGGATCCGCGATCACGAGCTGCAGGAATGCGCTGTTGTTGGCGATCCGGCCGCGCGCCTTCTCGTAGCGCACCCGTTCCGCGGCCAGGAGCGCGCGGTGGAGGCGCAGCAGGTCATGGCGCACGACATCGAGTCGCGCGAAGTCGGACGCCGTGGCGCGCGCCTCATCGGCACTGTCCGGGGGGCCGTTGGACGCGCCGGAAATCTGGTCACTCATGAGCGGTTGATCGGTGTGAGAAGTCCACCTCGAAGCTGGCGACGCGCCTCCCACTGGACAAGCGTTTCCCCGCAGTGCTGCGTATTCAGTGGGATCCGAATTGCGTTCGCCTTCGCCCTCCTGAGGCTGCCCCCATGCGCGTTGCCCCCGCCCGCTCGTCCACCTCGCGTCGGCTGCTGCTGACCACCCTCGGCGTCGTCACCCTCTCCGGCTGGACGCCGCTCGCCGCGCAGAATCGTCCGCCCGCTGCGGCCCCGGCCAACGCGACGGCGAGTGCCACCGACCCGATCGCCGCCGAAGGGTACATCGTGCCCAACGACGCCATTGCCAGGCTGGTGACGGCCCCGCGCGAAACGAACGTGACGTACACCACGCCCAGCCCGGGTGCGCGCAAGTATTTCGTGCGCACCGTGAGCGACGGGCTGCCGTCTTTGCAATTGCTGGGCAAGGCGCACTACAACCTCGGCGGGTTCCAGGTCGATCACCTCGCCAACCGCGAGCGCGGCATGACCACGCGCAGTGCGGCCGGCCTCGAGGTGACGGAGTGGGAGAGCGGTCGCAAGGTGGCCGTCGCGATTCCCGCCGGTGCACGCGTGTCGGGGGCAAGCTGGTCGCCCGACGGATCGCAGATCGCGTTCCTCGCACTCTTCCCTGACGCCACGCACCTCTACGTGGCCGATCCGGCCACCGGCAAGTCGCGTGCGCTCACCACGCGCTCCCTGCTGGCCACGGCGGTCACGAACTTCGCGTGGTCGAACGACGGCACATCGATCATCACCGTGCTCGTGCCGGACGCGCGCGGGCCGGAACCGAAGGAACCGGCGATCGCCACCGGGCCCATGGTGCGCACGAACGAGAACAACAAGCTCAAGACGCGTACGTATGCCGACCTCGTGATGTCGCCGTACGAAAAGTCGCTGCTCGAGTACCACATGACGGGCCAGCTCGCCGTCATCGACGTGAAGACGCGCGCGGTGAAGAAGGTCGGTGCGCCCGGCCTGCTGCGCGCCATCGACGCGTCACCCGACGGCCAGTATTTCCGCGCGACGTACGTCGACAAGCCGTTTTCGTACGTGCTGCCCGTGTCGGCGTTCGGCACCAGCGACGTCATCATCGACGGCACCGGCAAGGTCGTGCGCGAGATCGCCAGGCGTCCGCTGCGCGAGGGGGAAGAGCCGGTCGATCCGACTGATCCGCGTCCGGCCGCGCCAACAGGCGGTGGTCGCGGTGGATTCGGCAACGCGGCGGCCGACACCGGCAAGCGCAACATCGCGTGGCATCCGTACGCGAGCGGAATGCTGTATGCGCAGATCGCGCCGGCCAGCGGCAGTGGCCGGCCCGATTCCGCGGCACTCGCGCGCCGGCCGGACCGGCTCATGCACTGGCTGCCGCCGTTCGATTCCACCAGCGCCAAGGCCATCTACGAAACATCCAATCGCATCAGCGCCGTGCGCTTCAGCGACAATGGCCGCGTGATGTTCGTTACCGAAGCCGGCACCGGCGGCAATTTCGAGCAGGCCATCTTCCTCGACGAGAACAGCGCCAAGTTCACCGTGGTCGCGCCGCGCGCCCGCGGACGTGCCGACAGCGGTGCGGCACCGGCCGCCGGCGGTGGCGGTGGCGGTGGTCGTGGCGGTGCGCCCGCCGGCGGGCTGGTGACGCGCGCCGGCAGCCGCGGCGTGCCGGTGGTGGTCGTGTCCACCGACGGGAAGTACGTCTTCGCGCAGGGCAGTGCCTCCGACTCCACGCCGGGCCGCATGCCCCGCGCAAACGTCGAGCGCATCGAGATTCGCACCGGCGAGCGCACCCGCATCTACGAAAGCGCCGGCGACGTGCTCGAGACCATCTCCGCGCCGCTCGATGACAACTTCACGCGCGCCATCGTGCAGCGCGAGTCGCCGGTGGCCGTGCCGCAGTCGTACGTGCTCGACCTTGCCACCAAACAGGCAAAGCAGCTCACCACCAACCGCGACCTCATGCCCGAGATCACCGGCGCGATCAGGCGCACGGTGCTGGCGCGTCGGGCCGACGGCTACACGTTCAACGTGAAGGTGACGCTGCCCGCCGACTACAAGGACGGCACGCGCCTGCCGGCCATGTTCTGGTTCTATCCCCGCGAGTATGACAACCAGACGGCGTACGAGCGCGCCGTCGCGCCCAATGCCACCGCCAACAGCCGCTTCCAGTCCTTCGGTCCGCGCTCGCTCGCGTTCCTCGTCACGCAAGGCTACGCCGTCATCGAGCCCGACGCGCCAATCTTCGCGAGCGAAGGGCAGTTGCCGAATGACAACTACGTCGTCGACCTGCGCAACAACCTGTCGGCGGTCATCGACGCCCTCGACACGCTCCGGATCATCGACCGCCAGCGTCTTGGCATCGGCGGCCACAGCTACGGCGCATTCAGCACCGTCAACGCCATGGTGCACACGCCGTTCTTCAAGGCCGGCATCGCCGGTGACGGCGCCTATAAC
>CAZPON010000380.1:0-3363 GCA_964588045.1 uncultured Gemmatimonas sp. | reverse complement strand
GCCCGTTCTGCCTGCTCGACGAAGTGGACGCGCCGCTCGACGACCAGAACATCGGGCGGTTCGTCAAGATGCTGAACCAGTTCAAGTCGCGCACGCAGTTCATCGTCATCACGCACAACCCGCGCACGACCACCGAGGCCGCGGATGCGGTGTACGGCGTGACGATGCAGGAGCCCGGCGTGTCGTCGATCGTCAGCGTGCGCCTGCGCGGCGGGGCGGCCATCGATGACGCGGCGTCGCCGGCGACCGACAACGTGTTCGACGCGCCACTGCAGGACGCCGACGTCGGCGACTCGACGCCGGTGGCGTGACGCGCACCACCCGCGCAGTGCGGTCGACCAGCGCGGTGCGCGGCCTCGCTGCGCTGTGTGCCGTGGTGCTCGGCGTGCTGGTCACGCCGCGCGCTGCGGAAGCACAATCGGTGCTGATGGAAACCACCGGCGGCAACGAATTGCCGTCGGTCACCCCGGCATTCACGTTGCGCGCGTTCGGGTTCGGCGAGTCGCGTCCGCTGCGCGTGACCGTGCAGATCTCGCGTTCCACCGACTTCTCCGGCGCCCTGCTGATCGATTCGACCTACTTCACGGTCGACACGGTGTCGACCGTGCAGATCACGCGCCTGCTGCCCAGCGAGACACCAGTGTACTGGAAGGCGACGGTCAGCTCGCCTGATGGCCGGTTCGCGGAGTCGCCACTGGCCGGACCGCGCCTGGTGCCGCCGTGGTTGACACTCATCTCGCCGAATTCGCCATCTGGTGACATTCTCGACACACGGCAACCCGTGTTCGTATGGAGCAGCGCCGATGCCCTGCCTGTGCTCGGCGAGTGGCGCTATGAGTTCGAAATCACCAGCTCGACCGGCAACACCGAGCTGGCCGCGGCCGGCTTGCGCGACACCACATACCAGCCAACCAGCGACCTGCAAACGAGCACGCCGTACCAATGGCGTGTGCGCGCCACGCTCGGTTCGTCCGGATCCATCGTGCTGAACAGCAAGGGGACGTTCCTGATAGCGGACGAGGCGCTGCCCAGGCGCACGCTGGTCTACCAGAACTTTCCCAATCCATTCCCGTCGGCCGTTGCCTTTGCCACTTGCATCTGGTTCGATGTGGCTCCACCCGGCGCGCGCATCTCACTCGACGTCACCGACCTGCGCGGCAACCTGGTGCGCACGCTCATTCCGGGCGCCGATGGCCAGCGCGACTTCCTGCCAGGGCGCTACGGGCAAGGCATACCTGGCGCCGGCAGCAATTGCAACAATCGCTTCGTGTGGGACGGCACCGGCAGTGATGGCCGTACGGTGGCTCCGGGCGTGTACCTCCTGCGCTTCAAGGCGGGACTCCAGGCGCCCACGTTCCTCCGCATGCTGTTCCTTGGACGCTGAACAACGTATCGTCTCCTGCCACTGATGCCATGCGACTGACAACCATTGGCACCGGAACCGCAGCGCCGCACGCGGCGCGCTCGGCACCGGCGCACCTGGTCGATGCCGGCGCCGTTTCGCTGCTGCTCGATTGCGGCGCCGGCGCCGTGCATCGCATGGCGTCCCTGGGGGTTGCCTGGTCCTCCATCACGCACGTCGCCCTGACGCATTTCCATGCCGACCACGTGGCCGATGTGGTGATGCTCGTGATGGGATGGCGATGGGGGCAGTTACCCGCCCGTTCCGAGCCGGTGACGATCTACGGTCCGGCGGGAACCGGCGCGTACCTCGAGCAGATGGCTGCGATCTACGGCGAGTGGTTGCTGGCACCCGGGTTTCCGTTCACGGTGCGCGAGATGCAACCGGACGAGGTCATTCGGCTGCCCGATGACGTCACGTTGAGTGTGACGCCGGTACCGCACACGGCCGAGAGCGTGGCATATTCCGTGGTTCAGGGTGTGACACGGCTCGTCTACACCGGCGACACGGGATACGACGAGCGAGTGGCCGATTGGGCGGCAGGCTGCGACCTGCTGCTGGCCGAGTGCTCGCTGCCTGACGACCTCGCCATTCGCGGGCATCTCACGCCACGGCAGGCCGGTGGCATGGCGGCACGCGCGAACGCCCGGCGTCTCGTGTTGACGCATTTCTATCCGCCCGTCGAATCGGTCGACATCGTCGCCGAAGTGGCGGAACAGTACACCGGCCCGGTGGTCCTGGCGACCGACGGCTGGTCCATTGAATTCTGAGGACGTCCCATGCTGGTCGTGATGCAGCCGAAGGCGAGCGCCGCCGATATCGAACGCGTGTGCGAGGAAATCGTGCGTCAGGGGTTCAAGCCCCTGCCCATGCCGGGTGAGGTGCGCACGGCCATTGGTCTGCTCGGGGACGACGCCAAGGTGGACTGGTCGTACATCGAAGGGCTGCCCGGCGTCGCCAGCGTGCTCATCGTGCAGAAGCCGTACCGGCAGGCCGCGCGCGAGTGGAAGAACGAGGATACGATCGTCGAGATCGCACCGGGCGTGCGCGTCGGTGGCAACGACGTCGCGATCTTTGCCGGACCGTGCTCGGTGGAAAGCGAGGAACAGATCATGGCGGCGGCCCGTGCCGTGCGCGCGGCCGGTGCGACGGCGTTGCGCGGCGGGGCGTTCAAGCCGCGCTCGTCACCCTACGCGTTCCAGGGACTCGGCAAGAAGGGCCTCGAACTGCTCGCGCTCGCGCGAGAGGAAACCGGCCTGCCGATCATCACCGAGGCCATGGACGAATCGGGCGCCGACCTCGTGGCCGAGTATGCGGACTGCATCCAGATCGGCGCGCGCAACATGCAGAACTACTCGCTGCTCAAGCATGTCGGAAAGATCGGCAAGCCGGTGCTGCTCAAGCGCGGCCTCGCGGCAACGATCAACGACCTGCTGTTGAGCGCGGAGTATGTCCTCTCCGAGGGCAATCCCAACGTGATCCTGTGCGAGCGCGGCGTGCGCACGTTCGACTCGGCCACGCGCAACCTGTTCGACCTCACCGCGATTCCGGTGGTGCACAAGCTGTCGCACCTTCCCATCGTGGCCGATCCGAGCCACGGCACGGGGCTGCGTGACAAGGTCACGCCGATGGCGCGCGCGGCCGTCGCGGCCGGTGCCGACGGTATCCTGGTGGAAGTGCATCCGCATCCCGACAAGGCGTTGTCGGATGGTGCGCAGTCGCTGTATCCGGACCAGTTCACGCAACTGGTGAAGGAGCTGCACGCCATTGCCAACGCGATCGGACGCACCATCACGCCGACGCCGGGTGTGGCGTCGGTTGCGGTTTGAGGCAGCCGTGACGGGCGAGTACGCCACCAAGGCACGTTCGCCGCAGCGGCGGGTATCCCGAGTCATGCACCCATCTCCCCGTGCCCTCGTGGCCGTGACGGCCATCACCCTGTCGCTCGTCACGCCCACGCG
>CAZPON010000379.1:0-3364 GCA_964588045.1 uncultured Gemmatimonas sp. | reverse complement strand
TGTGTGAGCGCCGCGACGACCTCGGCACGCGAGCGCGCGAACGACTGTCCGGCGGCATCGCGCTCGTAGGGTTGGTCGACCAGTGCGGCCACCGCGCTCCACTCCGGCGGAAGCACGTCGTAGAATGCGCGGAACGCCGCCAGCCCGCGTTCCATGTCGCGCCGGGCGCTGTCGCCAACGGTGGAGCCGTACTGCCCCGCGAAATAGCGAAGCAGGGCATTCGCGGTTGGCGCGGGAGCATTGGCATTGGGCGGCACGTCGCCGCGCGCCTTCGCCGCATTGGCGAACTGCTCGCGCACGGTGGCGCGGTTCACCGACGGCACGAACGGTTCGACAACCGCGCCCGCTGCAATACAGTCAGCGATCGCCCGATCGAAGATGCCCACACACTCGGCGCTCATCTGCGCGCGCGGCACGTGAAACTCCACCAGCCCCAACCGCGCGCCCACCAGCGCATCGTCTCGTAGCAAGCGTGAGGTGTCGCCGCGAACGTAGTCCGACAGCGTCAATCCGTCCGAGGCATCGAATCCGACAATCGCATCGAGCATCAAAGCCGCGTCGGCAACATGTCGTGCGAGCGGTCCGTGCGTGTCGAGATACGGCCAGGTGGGAATCACGCCAGTGCGCGGCACGCGGCCGAACGTCGGCTTGACGCCGACGACACCAGTGAACTGCGCCGGAATGCGATTCGATCCGCCGTCGTCGGTGCCCAGCGCGGCGAACGCCATGCCGCACGCTACTGCCACAGCAGATCCCGCGCTCGAACCACCAGGGGTGCGCACTCCGGCAGGATCATGCGGATTGCGCACTTGCCCGGTGAGTGTGCTGGTGCCGTTGCCGCGATACGCGAAATCGTCAGCCGCCGTTTTGCCAAGCAACACCGCGCCCGCCGCGCGCAGGCGTTGCACTTCCAGCGCATCGCGCATGACGTGGAGCGGGAACAATTGGACCCAAGCCGCGCTCGATGCCGTCGTGGGGAGTCCCGTCATGTCGTAGATGGACTTGGCGAACAGCGGAACGCCGTCCAGTGGCCCACGCAGTGCACCGCGCGCTGCGCGAGCGTCCGAGGCGCGCGCCTCATCGAGCGCCGTGGTCGCCAGTTGGTCCACGGCACGCAACACACCGTTCCACGCCCGACAGCGTTCCAGCGCGCGCGTCGTCACCTCGGCGGCAGTGAACTCCCGACGCGCGCGCCCAGCCTGATACTCGGCGATCGTGCCGCCGAGCGGATCTGCGACCAGATCCGGCCAGCGGACCAACGGCATGGCGAGAAGCGCACTCAGTTGCGCGAGGGCCTCACGTCGGTTCGGTGACATAGCGCGCGCCTGCGGTTCAGGAGGGAGAGCCAGAAGGCGCGAATATGGATTCCCGAACCGCACGCGGCCACCCTACTTCATCGGAAACGCTTTCTTCACGCCGATCGAGAACGTTCCGCTCCCGGAATGGACGCTCGACTGCATGGATGGCGCGCGGCCGATGACATCGATTTCGAAGCCGCGGACCGGGACGTGCACCCCGAGATACACACCGGAGCCAGCACCGAGAAGAACGCGCGCTCCGGCTTTGTTCACCACGTAACCAACACCCGCGTAGGAGAAGTCGCCTGTGGTCGCGTACCACTGCACGGGCGCCAGATTCCCTTCCACAAAGAACCCACCCTCGACACCGGTGCGGGCCGTCACGCTGCCGGTGACCCCGCGCGTTTCTGTCCCGGCTTCGCTCAGCTGCCCGCCGAGCACGTTGAGGCGCACGTGCTGGTTCTTGCCTTCCACCGTGAGTGCGGCACCCCCGGCCAGGATCGTGGTCGCATCGGCGACGGGTGCAAACAGGTTGCCATCGCTCAGCCACTGCAACTGGTCGCTCCCGGCCAGAAGCTGCCCTTCGACCGTGACGCGCTTCCCCGAACTGGTCCGCTGACGCAGGCCACCCGAGAGCCAGCCGGCGGTCGAGCGGCGCCCGGCGTGCGTTTGACTCGAGCCGCGGTGCTCCTCGCCGCTGCAGTCGTTGTAACTGTAGGGAGTGCTCCCGACGATGGCGGTATAGGCCCCGGTCCACAACCCGCCACCGGTGATGATCTCGCGCTTGCGGGGGACCGAATCGGCCGGCGTGTTGAACAGGAACAGCGCACCCAATGAAGGGATCAACGGTTGGGCGAGCCACTGCGGCGAGTGATGGAGCATGGCGAAGAAGCCGATGCCACACGCCGCCGTCATCATGAAGATGCGCTCGAATGACCCGAACGCTGCCGGAAATCCGATGGCGACGAGCAGCAGCGTCGCCATGACGAACAGTGCCGTGCGAAATGCGCGCGGCTCGGTAGCCGGCCCGGTCATGCGTCCGCTCACCATCATCGGAATCGCCGGCTCGGCGCGCCACCGATGCCACATCCACACCGCAACGGCGAGACCGATGACCAGGACCGACCACTGCACCGGATTGAGCCCGGCGATGTCGGTGCGGCCGGCGCGAACGAACTCCGTGGCGAACCGAATGCCGGCGTACGACACCACGGCGAGTCCGAAACGCTGGCCGGGCCTTCTCAGTGGCACCCAGCGTGCGAGCGCGGCGACCAGGACGAGATCGAGGAATGTCTCGTACAACTGAACGGGATGAATGGCCTCGGCGTCGCTGTCCACATGCACGCCCCACGGCAGTGCGGTGTGCGTGCCTGCGCAGCAGCCAGCGAGAAAGCAGCCCACACGACCGATCGCCATGCCCACAAGCGTCGGTATGGCCAGGGTGTCGAGGGCGCGCAGTACCCCGACCTGCAGCCAGCGCCCCAACAGGATGACGATCGCAATACCAGCGATCAGCCCGCCAAGGTTGCTCTTCTCACCGAGCCGAGGCGCATGGAAGTCGAGGAAGATGAACGTGGATCCGATCAGCCCGCCCGTGACGGCTGCCACGAGCAACACGCGCCAGGCGAGTGACGGAATCCCCGCCGTGCGTCCGGCACGCACCGCCAGGAAAAGCGCGATCACGACCGCCATGGTCAGGGCGACGTTGTACGGGCCGGCGAGGAGTGTCCCGAGGATTGACATGGAGGCGGATGATTGACGGGGCTGCATCGCCTGCGAGGTGCAGGGACGCGCCACCAACCTGCCTGTGCCAAACCAAATCCGACATACGTCGCATGACGTAGTCGAACCGTCCTGACAGCCGACGTCTCACCGTGGCAGTGCTTGCTCGATGTCTGCGGCGATGTACGCCATGACCGCCATGGCGGCAACGCACCGCTGCACCTCGGCCTTGTCGAGCTTGTCGGGCGTGTCAGCGTCGGTGTGGTGGTACCAGAAGTACCGCGTGCCGTCGACATTGAGGCCCATGCCCGAGACGTGGAGGCAAAGTCGTGGCAGGAGCTGCG
>CAZPON010000378.1:0-3369 GCA_964588045.1 uncultured Gemmatimonas sp. | reverse complement strand
TGGCTGAGCGCGTGGCGGCAGGTTCCGGTGCTCGCCGGACTGGCATACCGCGTCGACTGCGGCGCACCACGCAACGCGCTCGCGCCAGACTCGGCGCGCGCTGCCAGTCCGGCGAGCACCGGAACCTGCCGCCACGCGCTCAGCCAATCGTCGACCGGCTCCAGCCCGCGCCGGATGACCCACGCGCGCAGTGCTTCCTCAGCCGCCACGCCGCGCGCACGCTCTACCATCTCGAACGCCTCGCGAAACGCCTGCACCAACCGGAGGCGTGCCGTCGCAGGCAGACCCTGCATCGCCTGCCTCAACGCCGCGTGCGCGCGACGCTGCGCACCCGCTGCGCACGACTCGGCGTCGCCGAGATCGACGGACATCGATCGCCGCGCGATCCAACGCCGAACCGCCCGCCGAGCACGCGTCAGCGCGTGCGCGGACACGCCGCGCACCGCTGGCCTGTCAGCGATCGCAAGGAGCAGGGGCAAGAGCCGCACCGGCGACGCGGACACACGCAGGCGCGCGCGCACGCCGTCATGCGACTGGCGTCCGCCTACCAGGATCGATGCGCCATCACCACTCACGACGAGTGCCACGAAGCCCGCAACCCTTGATGTCGTACATGCGACCAGCGTGTGCGACGGGTCGGTTTCGACCCTCGCGTCCGACAGCCATGACACCAGGACACTGCGAACCCGCGTCGCCGCGTCTGCCGCACTGATCCGTTGCGCGTGCGAACCCTCATCGCGTGGCGCGCCCACCAACCGCGCCGACCATCGCGCCTTGCGCTCCAACCTCGCATGCAGCCGCATCACCAGCTCGGCCCCCTGCGGCGGTTCGAATCGATAGACCACAATCTCAGCATGCGGGGACCCGACCCGCGCACAGCGCCCAACCCGCTGACGACGCAGCGCATCGGTCCACGGCAAGTCGAGATGCACCAGCACCCCTGCATCCTGCAGATTCACGCCCTCGGCCAGGAGATCGGTCGTCAGCAAGAGTCGGATGCGCTGATGCGGCGGCGGTGGCGGCCGTCCCTGCGCGACCGGCGCGAAGTGCGCGAGCGCATCCTGCCGGGATATCGCTCCGCTGGCGATCCACGCCCGCTGCCCGGTCAGCACACCGACACCAGCAATGTCCGACAAGGCCCGTCCAATCGTCCGCACGGTCTCCGCAAACTGTGAGAACGCAATGACAGGCATCTCGGGATGCGTCCGCAGGATGTCGCGCAATGCATATGCCCGCGCCACATCACCGTTGGCCGTTCGCACATGCCGCTGCAGCAGCGCCGAGACGGCATCGAGATGCCGAGTGAGGACGTCGAGCAATGGCCCGGTCTCAGGCGCGTGACCGGCCATCAGCTCGGGAAAGGCGAGCTGCACCTCGTGCTCTCCCACCATCCAGCCACGCAGCTCTGCCCCGGTCGGATGCCTTCCTCCCTCGAGCGCATGCTTCAACGCCTCCCCTCTCAACAGCCGGCGACGCAACGCACTCGCCAGCGCGGCATCACTCGAACACCAGGCGCGCAACAACCCGAGGCGCACGAGCGCACCGGCGACGGCACCATCATGCGCGGGCAGCGGCGCGGGCAGCCTGAGAATGGCGTCGAGCACGCCCGAATCGTGTGGCATGGCCTGTGGCGGCCGCTCGCGCACCACAGGAATCGCGTGATGCTGCGTGCGCCTCACCACGACGCGGGCGAGCAGGGCATCGTCGAGTTGAACCGCCTGCGTGCCAATGGCGAGGGCAAGCAATGCGTGGAGATCGCGCGGCGTGTTGTGCACGGGCGTCGCCGACAACAGCAGCAAGTCGCGCCCGCTCACGGCCTGCGACACGGCCCGGTAGCGGCGTGTGGACGGCGTGCGCAGGTGGTGTGCCTCGTCGATGATGACGAGGGTGTCATGCGCGAGTGCTGCCGGCGGGCTGCTGCGCGAGTAGCGATGCAGGGATTCGATCCTCGCGTTCGTCGTTCCGGTACGCGCAATGGCTTCGCGCCACATGGGCAGCAGTGCGGCCGGCGCGATGATCGTTGCCAGGGGGTACTCGCGTGCGATGGCGAGGGCGACGAAGGTCTTGCCGAGTCCGACGTCGTCGGCAAGAAGGGCAACGTGGAGTTCGCGGAGGATGGCGCGGACGCGTATGACGGCATCGCGCTGATGGGGAAGGAGCGAGATGCTGCCGAGCGTATCCGATGCGTTGGTGCTGGCATACGCAATCGGCCCGTTGAGGATGCCACGTGCGATGACATCGCGCACGACGGCGGGCGAGGTCTCGAGCGTCCGGCGCGCTCGCGCTGTGCCATGGGCACTCATTGAATGTTCCACCGCAGGAGGGGTTCGAGGTGGCGCATGGGAATACCGTAGGTGTCCGCAATGGCGGTGTTGAGGTCATCGGCGGCAATCGATTCGCCGCGGTTGCGTCGCCGGGCGATGTCGGCGAGGGTGCGACGCGCGTTGATCCAATCGTTCGGGATGGGCAGTGTGGCGACGGTCCAGCCCATGAAGCGGCGGAATCCGCCGCGGGCGGGCTCCGCCAGTGTCTCGAACCAGGCAGCGGCGATGGGCGAGGCGAGCAGGACATCGAGGGCGAGCGCGTCTTCCAGCGACGTGGTGCGCAGCACGTAGCAGCTGTTGAGCGGCACGGTGGGATCACCGGCGGCGAGGACGCGCGGTCTCAGTCTGCGTCCGATATCGGCCCACACCACTCGTGGTGCTTCGTGCCGGGCGGCATCCGTCCGGAACAGGCTCCACCACGGCATGCGTCCGCGTGCGTCGCGTCGGCGTTCCAACTGGGGTCGCCAGTGGGCGAGCCATCGTGACGTGGCGGGTGGCAGTGTGCGAAGCGGTGCGCCGTCGGGTCCGTGGGTCCAGAGAATGCGGAGGTCGCCACGCGATGCATCGCAACGCGTGTCACCTGCGTGCACCCCGTCTCCGCGCAGGGCGGGTCGCAGCATGCGTCGCTCAATCGTCGCGCGTCGTCCATTGGCGATCACCGACGCGGTGTCGTCTTCGTGTTCGGTGGCGTGCACGAGGAAGGCCGCGTTGAGTCCGCACTTGACGCCCAGGGTGGGTCTGCCGAGTGGGGAATCGCCGAGTGCGGGTCCAGCGAGCCGGAGTGTCTCGAGGGCAGCGCGTTCGCGGGTGGGGAGGAGGAGCCAGGGTGCGGACGGGTCGCCGCCGAGTGAGAGGGCGCGGGGTTCGAGTGTGAAGTGGGTGGATCGGGCTTGGTGGGCGAGTGAGACGTGAATGGCTGGTGGCGGTGCGGTGGCGGGGTCGCGTGGGCGTTCGGCGACGAGCAGGGACGGGTAGACGGCGGCGTTGAAGAGTGCTGGTGCGTCGCTCCAGTCGCGGAGGGTGCGCAGGTGTACCTGTTCGTGCA
>CAZPON010000377.1:0-3373 GCA_964588045.1 uncultured Gemmatimonas sp. | reverse complement strand
GGTGCGTCGGCGATGACACGCACGGACACGTCGACGACATCGCGCGCTTCGTCGCGCCGGGCGTCGTGGTGTTGGCGCACGAGGAAGATCCTTCCGACGAGAACCATGCGCGCTCGCTCGACAACCTGCGCCGGCTGGAACAGGCGCGCGACGCGCGGGGCGACACGTTGCAGGTCGTAACGCTGCCGTTTCCGCGCGCGGTGGTCATGGACGGCACGCGACTGCCGGCGAGCTATGCCAACTTCTACATCGCCAATGGCGTCGTGCTGGTGCCCACGTTCAACGACGCCAACGATCGCGTGGCCCTGAACATCCTGGCCGGCCTCATGCCGCAACGTCGTGTCATCGGCATTCACGCCGTGGACCTGGTGTGGGGCCTCGGCACATTGCACTGCCTCACGCAGCAGCAGCCCGCGCCCCGCGCGTCGTTGGCATGAGCGATCCCACACGCGACGGCACGCCCGGCAACAATGCGCCCGGCGGCGACACACCGGACCCGAACTTGCCGGCATGGGCGCGCCGGCGGACGGCCGCCAACTCGCTCACCGAGGAGCGCATGGCCGCGTTCATCGGCCCGCGCTGGGTGACCTATCAGCGCAAGTTTGCGCAGTTCCTCGAGGATCCGGCGTTCGTGCCCACCTGGAACTGGAGCGCAGCGTTGTTCCAGAGCGCCTGGTTTCTCTATCGGAAGCTGTACCTGGCGGCGTTCGGGTTCATGCTCGTTCCGGGACTGGTGTTTCGGCTGCTCACGGGGTCCGACGGCCAGTTGACGATGACCGAGTTGCAGAAGCCCGAGAACGAGTGGCTGATGCTCATGCAGATCGCGGTCGGTCTGTCGGCCATCATTACGGCGGGCGGCATAGCCAACTGGCTGCTGTTCCGGCGCGCCCGCGCGGCCTTGCGGCTGGCGGCGGCCCAGGAGCTGTCGGAGGCCGAAACGATTCCCTGGCTGACGCGCGTCGGGGGTATCAACCGGATGGGGGTCGCGCTCGCCGTGGCCGTCTTCCTCATGTCGGCGTACGCAGCCCTCAGGGCATGATCCGACGCGTCAGGTGGTCCCCGACACGACCATCCCGCCGAACCCGGATGGGCTCCTCCCTCTCTTCGCGGGTGACGCCGCCTGTCCGTGGGCTGTTGTCCCCTTGATGACTGACGCGGAGCTGGTCACTCGGACCCGCGCCGGGGATCCGGATGCCTTCGGCCTCCTGGTCTCGCGCTACTACAGCGCGTGCTGGCGGTTCGCGTACCACATGCTGGGAGAGCGGGCGGATGCGGAAGACGCGGTACAAGAGTCGTTTCTGCGGGCCTACCTGGCGATCGGTCGATACGACGAACGTGACCAGTTTCGCGGTTGGCTTTTTCGCATCCTGACCAATCAGTGTCGAAATGCCCTCACGGCACGGGGGCGGCGAGTTCGCCGCTTCGTGCAAGACGAGGTGGCCATGGAAAAGGCCGCCGCTCCGCTCTCCGCTATTGCGCCCGGTGTCGAGGACGCCGCGCTGTCGCGCGCGCTCGCGCAGTTGGATCCGCATCAGCGGGAAGCCCTCTTGCTGAAATACGCCGAGGGGCTCGAATATACCGAAATGGCCGCCATGACCGGAGTGGGCGAATCCGCGCTCAAGATGCGTGTCAAACGTGGCGTGGAGCGCCTGCGGGCGATCCTCGGTCGGGCCGATGACTGAGCGCGACCTCACCTTCCCGTCGCCCGATCGCGACGACGCTGACATCGCGGCGCGCGTCGTTGCGATGTACCGGGCCACGCCAGACCCCGATCCGGCGCTGGCCGAGCAGTGCGCCCGCGCGGTGCGTGCCGAGTCCGTGCGCCGTTTGGGGCGGAGCGGTTGGAACGTTCCGCCTGTACGCTGGTGGTGGGGCGCCGCGGCGGCGGCGGCCATCGTCCTGGTGGTTTCGCGCCCATGGCGTGGTCCGGCCGTCACCGACCAGGCCGATTCGGCCCTCTCGCAGGCCGTCGCCTCGGCCGCGCTCTCGGGTGCCATCACCACGCTCGACGGCCGCGCCGTCCGATTCGACCTCAGGCTCCCGACCACCGCCCGTGAGGTCGCCATTGTCGGTGACTTCAACGGCTGGGACGAAAACGCGACGCCGATGATGCGTCGCGAGGGCGACGGCAGTTGGTCGGCCCACGTGCCCCTGACGCCCGGGCGCCACGTTTACGCGTTCGTGGTGGATGGCACCCGCTGGATCGTCGATCCGCTCGCGCCGCAGGTACCCGACGACGGCTTCGGCCCCACCAACGCCGTTGTCATCGAAGGCGCGTCCCAATGAAGCGACCGGTCGTCTCCCTCGCACTCGCTGCGCAGGTGCTCGGCGTGATGACCGGTCTCGTGCCACGCCCGGTGTCGGCGATGACATTCCAGGAACCGGCGACCGATACCCAGCCGCCGGTATCGTTCGATCCTGCGCGCTTCGACTCCCTCACCGCGCTCAGCCTGCGGGCGTTGCTGGACAGTGCCGCCAGCAAGGGCCTTCCCACCGCGCCGCTGATCAATCGCGCGCTCGAGGGGGCGGCGCGACGCGCGAACGGGGCGCGCATCATGCAGGTGGTGCGGGCGCATGCAGTGGCCCTGGGTCAGGCGCGGGATGCCCTCGGCCCGTCCGCGCCAGTGGATGAGCTCGAGGCGGGTGCCACCGCGCTGCGGGCCGGTATCGATGTGAACACGCTGTCGGCCGTGCGGGCGGCCCGCCCCTCGGGAACCGTGGTCATTCCGCTCATGGTCCTCACCGACGTCGTCCAGCGCGGCGTGCCGCAGCGGGAGGCCCGGGAGGCGGTGACCACCATCGCCCGGATGCCGAGGTCGGACGATGCCCTCAAGGGACTGCAAACCATGGTGGCCAAAAATTCCGGGCGGGGCCCGGGTATGGCCCTCGATGCGCTGAATCGCTACCTTCGTGGTACGGTAAACGGCACGAACCCGTCGTCCGCGCCCGCGACGATGGACCGTCCGCCCATCCGTCCTCCTACACCGCCGTGACGCACGCCCGCCGACCTCTTCGCGCGTCGCGCCGCCGCTCTTCGATGAGCAGCGGGGGCCTGCGGACTGCCCCTCGGCAACTGCGCTTCGCGTTGCCGTGCATGGTGGGCGCGTTGGCGCTCGTGTCGACGCAGACAGCGAAAGGCTTCGCGCAGGGCAGAGGCGAGGCCCCGTTGGCTCCGGCGTCGGCGATCGGCCCGGCCACGGCCAACCCGACGCTCTCCGTGCTGGGCCTGGCGTCGTCGAACACCGGTGGTGGTGCGCCACTCGCGCAGCGCGGTGAAGTGTGGCTGGGCGCAACGCAGCCACTTGGACGGTTCGGCAACGTGCGCATCAGCGCCATCGCCAGTGCCGACATTCACACCAGCGATGGGGTCAGC
>CAZPON010000376.1:0-3374 GCA_964588045.1 uncultured Gemmatimonas sp. | reverse complement strand
TGTTCCAGCCGAGTTCTTCCCTCCTGGCGAGATCATTCGGGAGGAGTTGGAGGCAAGAGGTTGGACCCAGGGCGACCTTGCCGAGATCATGGGCCGCCCAGTGCAAACCGTGAACGAGATCATCAGCGCGAAGAAGCGCGTCACAGCGGAAACGGCGCGTGAGCTGGAGCAAGCACTCGCCATAGACGCGGAAATCTGGGTCCGCACGGAGGCGATGTACCGCCTGCAGCTCACCAAAGCCGCACCGGCGGCCATCGCCAGGCGCGCGGCATTGCGCAAGCGCCTCCCGCTGTCACAGACCGTTGCACGAGGTTGGATTCCGGCATCGGACGACGTCGACCAGCAAGAAGCCCACGTGCTCGAGTTCACGCGATGCGCGAAACTGGAAGATCGCGCCCCCCTCGCGATGGCGGCCAGACAAACGGTCTACAATCAACCTGTCACGGCGGTGCAGGAGGTGTGGCTGCTGCGCGTGCAGCAAATCGCGGAGACGATGCATGTCGCGCAGTACAGCGAAGACACGCTGCTTCGTGCAATCGAGGAACTACGCACCCTCCTTCGGCACCCGGACGACGCACGGCATGTTCCGCGCATTCTTGGCGAGGCTGGCGTGCGGTTTGTCGTGGTCGAGCAGCTGCCCGGACTGAAAACTGACGGCGTCTGCTTCTGGCTTGCTAACGACAAGCCGGTCATTGGCATGTCCCTGGTGCGCGACCGTATCGACAATTTCTGGTTCACGCTCCGGCATGAGTGCGAACACGTCTTGAACGGCGATGGAAAAGCAGCCGCGATTGTCGACAACGACCTCGACAAGTCCGTTCCAGCCGAATCAGCAGAAGAACGCAAGGCCAACGTTGCTGCGGCGGAGTTCTGCGTACCGCAGGACGAGCTGGCTGACTTTCTGATTCAGAAGGGGCCGGTCTATTCCGATGCGGCAATCAGACAGTTTGCACATCGAATTGCGCGGCATCCCGGGCTCGTCGCTGGACAACTCAGACGACGCCTCGACGCATGGAACCTGTACACGAGGCACCTGGCAAGAATTCGCCATGTCATTCTGGATACGGCCGTCGTTGACGGTTTTGGTTCAACCCCGCTGTTGGGTCCATCATAGACTCCCCGGATGTCGGACGGCATGACGGACCTCGATACCGGTGAAGCGGCGGCGGCCGTCGCCCTTGCGCAGGTGGCGGTCGATCGCGCGCGCAACGCGCAACCCTCATGGGCCGCGCTGGGTGCACGCCGACGCGCGGCCATCATGGAGCAATTCCGCCAGCAGTTGTTCGCCGAGCGGGACGCCATCGCGCGCGTTGTCAGCGAGGAATCCGGCAAGCCGATGCCGGAGAGTTACGTCGCCGACGTGGCGATGTCGCTGGAGGGGGCGCGATTTCTGTCGCGCGTCGCCCAACGGGCGCTGAAGCCGCGCACGGTGCGTTCGCAGATGCTGGCCGCGTGGCGCAAGCGCATCGTCACGCACCACGATCCGTTCGGCGTGGTCGCCATCGTCAGCCCGTGGAACTACCCGTTTTACTATCCGGCGATGCACTGCATGACGGCGCTCGTGGCCGGCAATGCGGTGGTGCTCAAGCCCAGCGAGCATACGCCGCGGTGCGCAGACCATCTGGTGCGATTGCTGCACGCCGCGGGTGTGCCGGCCGACGTGTGCATAGTGCTGCACGGTGACGGACGCACGGGCGCCGGGCTGGTGAACTCCACGGTCGACAAGGTGTTCTTCACCGGCAGCGAACGCACCGGACGTTCGATCGCGGTGGCCTGTGCACCGCGCTTCGTGCCGGTGTCGCTGGAGCTGGGCGGCAGTGACGCCGCCATCGTGCTCGACGACGCCGACTTCGATCACACAGCCAGCGGCATTGTGTGGTCACGCTTCACCAACGCCGGACAAACGTGCGCCGCCACCAAGCGGGTGATCGCCGTCGGGCGCGCGTACGACGAACTGCTGCCGCGTCTCGTGCGTGACGTGTCCATGCTCACCATCGACGCCGATACGCTCGACGACGTGTCCACGACGGACATGGGGCCGATGGTCACCGCGCCGCAGCGGGCGCTGATCCAGGAGCAGCTCGACGACGCCATCGCGCAGGGCGCGACGGTGGCGGCCATTTGCGAGCCACGTGCAGCCGGGGCGGCATCACCCTCCGCATCGGCGCGCGCCGCCGGGCGGATGGCGCCGGCGGTGATCCTGACGAATGTCACCACCGGAATGCGCGTGTGGAACGAAGAAACGTTCGGGCCGGTGCTGGTGGTAGTGCGCGCTGCCGCCGAGCACGACGCGATCGCACTGGCCAACAGCACGCGCTACGGCCTCAGTGCGTCGGTGTGGACGGCAGATCGCGCGCGCGGCGCACGCATCGCGGCACAGCTCGAAGCGGGCACGATGGCCATCAATGACGCGGTGATCACGGCCGGACTGCCGGAGGTCGCCTTCGGCGGCGTGAAGGCCAGCGGCCTCGGTCGCATTCATGGCGTGGAAGGGCTGATGGAGGGCGTGCGCAGCCGCACGGTGGTGGACGATATGCTCACCGGCACCCGTCAACCGTGGTGGTTCGGATACGGCCCGGCGAGCACCGCGCGCGTCGACGCCTACCTCCGGCTCACCCACGGCGCTTCGTGGTGGCAGCGAATCACGGGGATTCCGGGCGCGGTGAAGCTGCTGTTGAGGCCGGAGCGGCCGGTTTAGGGTATTTTGCGGGATGCTCGAACCCCTGATTGGATTTCTCAACCTGGCCCTCGTGCTGCTCCGCCCTGCGGTGTTTGCGGCCGGAGCGCTGACCGCCGTGGCCGCCGTGGCGAGCTACGCCATTCGCACGCGAAAGCTCCAGCCGTTCTCGCCGCTGGCCCGGTTCATTCGCGAGCGCGTCGACCCGTGGCTCATCGCCCCGATGGAGCGTCGCCTGCTGCGCGCCGGCGGCACCCCGTACGCGGCCCCCTGGTGGACGCTGGCCGCGGTGATCATCGGCGGACTGCTGCTGATTTCCCTGCTGGCGTTCCTGCGCGACCAACTGGCCATGCTGGCCTTCGCCACCCGGCGCGGGTCGATCCTGTTCGTACTGGTGCGCTGGACCTTCGGCATCCTGCGCGTGGCGCTGTTCGCCCGGGTGATCTCGAGCTGGGTGGGCGGCTCGCCGTACTCCAGGTGGTGGCGCTGGTCGTTCGTGCTCACCGAGCCGATTCTCGCACCGCTGCGCCGAATCGTGCCGACGATCGGGATGTTCGACATCACGGTGATCGTTGCGTATTTCGGGCTGCAGATAATCGAGTCGATGATCCTGCGCGCGTTGTGATGTCCCCATAACTGCCTGACGCGGATGACGCGGACAAGCGCGGATGGCTCCCGGCGTGGGGCCGGCGGCGAC
>CAZPON010000375.1:0-3384 GCA_964588045.1 uncultured Gemmatimonas sp. | reverse complement strand
GCCGCCGAGTGTGCCGGGGGTGGTGCTGACGATGCGGGAGCCGTCAGGACCGACGAGGGTGTAGAGCCTTTCCGTTTGCATGGGGGAAAGCTAGCGCGATCAGCGAATAGGCACCCGAGGCGGGACAATGATGACGGTATTGAGAGCGCCTCGGGGAGAACGTGTGAGGTGGAGTCCACGTCCTGTTCGCCAGCTGCAGGAACTCGCGCGAGCTGGCGGTAAGCTGGGCCGTGTACGAGGTACCGTATTCGGTACCATTTTGCTGAACAAGGTGGTACCTTTTTGTGGTGCCGCCATAACCGACCTTGGTTCATGCTGCGTCGATGCTCAGAGCTGCTCGGGAAGGCGAGACTCAACCCGGCGGGACTTCGCTTCGCGGATCTTTGCCGGCTCGCGGAGTGTCACGGTTGGCGATTCGCCCGGCAGAAGGGAGCGCATCGACTCTACGTGAGACTGGGTGCACAGCGGCCAATGAACTTTCAGGTAGGCGACAAGGGAGCGGCCAAGGCGTATCAGGTCAGGCAGCTCCTCAACTGGATCGACGAGAACTCCGAGACGAGCTAGCGATGTCAATTCCGAACTATGGCTACCGCGTGGCCTGGAGCAACGAAGACGGTGCGTACGTCGCCACCTGTGCAGAGCTCGAAGGGCTCTCTGGCCTTGGAGAAACGGCGCACGAGGCACTTGCCGAGCTGCATGTCGCGGTGGAGCTGGCAATTGAGGATTTCACCGACTCGGGCACCGCGATTCCGGAGCCGATTCCCGCCGCATCGCACAGTGGACAGTTTCGCCTGCGACTTCCGAAATCCGTTCACGCCAGACTTGCAGCGCGAGCAGACAGTGAAGGTGTTTCGCTCAATGCGCTCATCGTGAGCTACGTCGCGATGGGGTTGGGGGGCGCAGATGCGAAGCGCCGAGGCCGTTTTTCCCAGCCATCGCGACAAACCGCTGGTTGACGCCGCAGTGGACACTGCCCAGTCGCGCGCTGGCAGAAACCCAACAGATGGGTTATTCATTCGGCGAGTGCCTACCGTTCTGAGGCGCGCAGGATTCCGTGTTTGCATCCTGCTCCCTCCGTGAGAGCACGGGCCAGCGCATGTTTCATCTCTACCGCGTGGGAACCATGGCTAGTCATCAGCTCAGCGACGCCGAGATCCGTGCGCAGATCCCCGCGGCGCGCGCGCGTGGGGCGGCGCAACGCAAGAAGGGACTGCACGCCGTGAGCGCACACTATGACCGGAAGGCGCAGCGAGTAGTGCTGGAGCTGACGAGTGGGTTCCAGTTCGCATTTCCCGTGCGAGCGATCCCTGCGCTCGGCGCGGCGACGTCGGCACAGCTCGCAGCCGTTGTGGTAGATCCGTCGGGCATTTCATTGCATTGGGATGCGCTCGATGTGGACCTGAGTGTTCCGGGTCTCCTTCTATCCGTCATTGGCGAGAAGGAGCAGCGTCGTCAGCTGGCGAGTTTCGCCGGCAAGGTGACATCGGCCGCAAAGGCGAACGCCGCTCGCGCGAATGGCGCCAAAGGAGGACGGCCCAAACGTCGGAACACCAAATCGACAATTCCGAAGTAGGCGCCGTTGGTTGCTCGTTACGGAAAACCGGCGACTGAGAGTTGTCGCCAATTGCCCCTCGGACGGCCGACATCGGGAAATTGCTGGATACGTTCGACCGGACTCACAACGGCGTCACGAAAGCGACGACCCAATCCACGTCGTTCGAGGTTGTAGTAAACGGCGGTCATGACGAACTCCTCCGCGGCATCGGGATGAAACTCGACCTTCACGGCCCCAAGCGTCGGTCGATCTCGGCAAGCACCTGCGCAACGACAACGCCTTGAAGCCGGCCGCTGTCCAACTCGGACGCGCGACGTGTGATCTCCGCATCCCACGCGTCTTCGCTCTCGCCCTCGCTTGGTTCCAGACTCGCAATCAGCAATTCCGCCAGGCGCGCGCGATCCGCCACTGGCCAGGCGAGCAGCTGCATCGCAAGCACTTCCGCGTTGCGTTCAACCATAAACAACCTCCGTGAAACCCCTCGAGCTGAGCTGAATCCTCGACCATCGAACTGGGCTGCATGGTCACGCTAGCCCGCGGCCGACAGACGCGTCAAGCCTCGCGTAATTTGGACACGCGCCGTTCGTGCAAACGAACCTGGCCAGGGACCATGGGCTTCAGTGTTTTCAGGGAGGCAGGGCAGGGCGCAGAGGCAGGCGAAGGCGGTTGTCAGACCCCGGCCCGACATTGCACGGAAACGAAGACAGCACTAGTATCCACTCGCACCACCGCGGCGCTTTCTGGCGATTGCTGGCCGCGTTACAAATTCAGCTAAACCGCTCCCTGTCCATTCCATCGGCCCGGCAGCGATTCTCGCTTGCCGGGCTTTTGCGTTTCCCGCGGTACCGTTTCCCCGCATCACGCAGCATCGCACTCCCGCCTCACGTCGCGATTTGAACGGCCAGCTTGTGGCGCGACGCTAAAGAAGTCCACTAAAGCGGACCACCGATGCGCCGCCGGCCGGCGGCGCTTCACGCTCTGCGCAGTTTCTGCGCCGAGGTTGCTCCATGGCAGCACCCGTCAAGCGAATGCGACCCGCCACCGCACTCGCCAAAAGCAAACGCCCCGCGGCGGCACCAACTCCGCGCTCGCTCCTCCGCCCACTCGGCGTCGTCGGCTACGACGCCCTCGAGCCCGCACTCCTCGCCGCGCTCGCCACCGAAGAACCGCTGCTCCTGGTCAGCGATCACGGCGCCGCGAAGACGCTCCTGCTGGTCCGCCTCGCCGAGTCACTCGGCCTGGCGCTCCGTCACTACAACGCCAGCATCCTGCAGTTCGACGACCTCATCGGATTTCCCATCCCCGATGACCGTGGCGCCATTCGCTACGCCGCGCCGCCGGGCGCGATATGGGAGGCCGAGGTCGCGTTCTTCGACGAGATCGGTCGCTGTCGTCCCGACGTCGCCAACAAGCTGTTTCCGATCATCCACGAGCGACGCATTCAGGGCGTCGCCATCGAGCGCCTTCGCTATCGCTGGGCTGCCACCAATCCGCCGCCGGAAGCGCAGGACGACGACGCGTACACTCGTTACGACGGCGTCGAGACGCTCGACCCCGCACTCGCCGATCGCTTCGCGTTCATCGTCTCGCTGCCGCGTTTCGCCGACCTCTCCGACGCCGACCGACGCCTCATCATCAGCGGCATCGGCGACGCTCCAGCCGCCGGCGCCGCCAACACCGTGTGCCAACTGGTGCATGCCACCAAGGCGCTCATTCCCACCGTGCGCGCCGAGTCGGGCCACGCGCTGGCCACGTACGTGGACGTGCTCATCGCCAAGCTCGGTGCGCACGGTGGGAATGAGCGCCTTGGTGGCATGCACCAGTTGGCA
>CAZPON010000374.1:2812-3395 GCA_964588045.1 uncultured Gemmatimonas sp. | reverse complement strand
ATCGGTTCCCCTACCAGCGCATCCAGGTGCTCGGCGAGACGGAGATCAGCTATCTCCAGTCGCTCGACCCGGTGCAGCGCGGCGCCAACCTCGAGCAGTTCTTCGGCTTTCCGGTGCCGTGCGCCTTCATCACCAAGCAGCTCGATGCCCCTGAGCCGCTTCCTGCGCTGGCGCAGCAAGCCGGCGTTGCGGTACTCCGGTCGCGCCTGAAAACCGCGGAGTTCTACCGCCTCATCAAGCCCTATCTGGCCGACCAGTTCGCGCCCACGACCACGCTGCACGGGTCGCTGGCCGACGTGTTCGGCGTCGGCGTGTTTTTCACCGGCAAGAGCGGCATCGGCAAGTCGGAGTGCGTGCTCGACCTCGTCGAGCGCGGGCATCGGCTGGTGGCGGACGACCTGGTGTTCGTGTCGCGTCGCGGCAACGACGTGCTGATTGGCCGCGGCCACGAGTTGCAGCGGCATTTCATGGAGATCCGCGGCGTCGGCCTGCTCGATATCCCCGCCATCTTCGGCATTCACGCCGTCCGGCAGCAGAAGCGCATCGAGGTCGTCGTGATCCTCGAGGAGTGGGACGGCCAGAG
>CAZPON010000374.1:1284-2802 GCA_964588045.1 uncultured Gemmatimonas sp. | reverse complement strand
CCGCTCCCCTGGCTGGGGATGGACTTCATCGACGGCTACCGGGCGGCGGTCATCGAGCAGGAACTGGCCAGCCGCGAGGGCTGGGACGTCGCTGCGTGCATGGCCTTACAGCTCAACCTGCGTTCGCTCCCCTGGGAGGAACTCCGCGGCACGGTCCTGGCCCTGCCCCCCGCGGATGACGATGCCCGGTTGGGGTTGAAGATCCTCGGGGAGTGGGACGGCCAGAGTCATGTCGATCGCACCGGCCTCGATGTCCAGACCACCAACATCCTCGGCGTCGAGGTCCCGCGCATCACGGTGAACCTCAACCCCGGCAAGAACATCACGGTCATCGCCGAGGTCATCGCGATGAACCACCTCCTGCGCTACTATCGGGGCTATGATTCGGCCACCGCGTTCAACGAGCGACTGATCGGGCAGATGCGCCAGAACGCCGACGTTCAGCGGTACCTGCAGGAGGACGACGAGTAGTGACCGGGAGCGGGCAGGACGGGCATATGCCGGTGCGCGCCATCATCGCCGCCCACGGATCGCTGGCGGCCGGCATCGTGTCGGCGGTTGACCAGATCACCGGGCGTGGCGCGGCCTTTCGGGCCGTGTCCAACAGCGGGCTCTGCCTCGACGATATCCAGTCGACTTTGGAGCGTGCGCTTGACGAGACCGGCGCGCGGGTGATCTTCACCGACTTGCCCGCGGGCAGCTGCACCATGGCGGTCCGCAAGCTGTTGCGGGCGCGGCCGGACGTGACGCTCGTCACCGGCATCAATCTCTCCCTGTTGCTCGACTTTGCCATGCAGGACGAGGGCGATCCCGTGGTCGCGGCGCACGCGGCCGTCGAGCGCGGTCGCGCCTCCATGGCGGCGCATGGTGCGTGAGAAACTCCGATCCTCCTGTCATTCGCAGGCCCATCGCGCTGTATCGCTGCGAAACTCTTGATCTCCTGTCACTCGCATGCCTATCGCGCTGTATCGAATAGATGATCGACTGATCCACGGTCAGGTGGTGGTGGGGTGGGGACAGCCGCTCGAGCTCCGCTTCATCGTGCTGGTCGACGACGAGGTTGCGGCGAGTGAGTGGGAACAGGAGCTGTACCGCATGGGCGTGCCGCCGGAGATGAGCGTGTACTTCTACGGGGTCGAGGAGGCGGCGACGAAGTTGCCGATGCTGCAGAACGATGCGCGCATCGGCATCGTGCTCGTCGGCGATGTCGGCACCATGTCCCGCCTGGTGTCGGACGCCGAGGGCACGATTCGCACCGTCAATATCGGTGGCGTGCATCACTCGCCGGGCCGGACCCCGCGCTTGCGCTACGTGTTTCTCACGCCGGCCGAGGAAGAGGGATTGCGCGAGATCGAGCGGCTGGGTGTCGAGGTCACGGCGCAGGATGTTCCCGGCGCGCGGCCGATGCCGCTCGACGAGCTGCTGCGTTCGACGCTCGACAGCTGACACGCGGAATCCCCGTGTTGCTCGTCGCCACGATCGTGCAGGCCGAGCCCGCGCTGCTGTCGCAGTGGCTGC
>CAZPON010000374.1:0-1274 GCA_964588045.1 uncultured Gemmatimonas sp. | reverse complement strand
CGCAACTGTTCACGCAGTTGTTGCCGCAACTGCTGCCGCTGGCGATGCTGGCCGGTGTACTTGGCCTCGATGTCGTCAGCTTCCCGCAAGCCATGATTTCGCGTCCGATCGTGGCCGCGACGCTTGCCGGCGCGTTCTTCGGCGCGCCGGTCGCCGGCCTGGTGTGCGGCGCCGCCCTCGAATGCCTGGCGCTCGAGTCGCTGCCGGTGGGGGCTTCGCGATATCCCGAGTGGGGCAGTGCCTCGGTGGTGGCGGGCGCTGTGGCGGCACAGGGCGTGGAAGGGCACATGCTTCCGAACCCCGGCGCGTTTGCCGTGGCGGTGGCCGCTGGAATCGCCACCGCGTGGCTCGGCGGCATCTCCATGGTGAAGCACCGACAGCTCATCGCCGCCTTTGCCCGGCCTCGCCTTGGCCAGTTGGCCGAGGGAAACCGCAGCACGGTCGTCGGGCTGCAGGTCTTCGGCATGACGGCGGATCTCGTGCGCGGCGCCGCCGTCGGGTTCGTGGCCTACATCCCGGCATCGTTGATCGCCGCGTGGGCCGACGCGCGATGGTCCGTGCGCGAGGACGTCACGCGGGCCGTCGTCGTGACGATGGTCGTTACTGTGGCGGCGGTGGCGGTCTGGAAGGATTTCCACGCCATCAGCGGAACGCGCCGGCTGTTCCTGGCGTCGCTCGCCGTGGGCACGGCGTTGGTGGTCATCGGTGCCTGACAACCCGCTGTCGCCCGACGGCGGCACCGACGCCGCCACGCCAGCCGGCGCAGGCGCCGCGATTGCCCCGGCCCTCGATGCGGGGATGCAGGCCACGCTGTTCGTGCGTACGCTGGCCATCCAGGGGTCGTGGAACTACGAGCTGATGGTTGGCAACGGCATCGGCTTCTGTCTCGAGCCCGTGTTGCGTCGCCTGCCGGGTGGCGTCGATGGCCCCGCCTACCGCGCGGCCCTGGCGCGTGAATCGGCGTACTTCAACGCGCACCCGTATCTCGCCTCACTGGCCGTGGGTGCCCTCGCCCGGGCCGAGCTCGACCAGGTCGATCCGACGCGTATCGAGCGGTTTCGTTCGGCGTTGTGCGGGCCGCTGGGCAGTGTCGGCGATCGGCTCGTGTGGGCGTCGTGGCTGCCCCTCTGCTCCCTGATCGCCTTGCTGATCTTCGGCCTGGGCGCTTCGGCGCTGGGGGTGGCGGCCGGCTTCCTCGTGCTGTACAACATCGGACATCTGGGACTGCGCCATTGGGGGCTGCGGCAGGGCTGGCGACACGGCATGCGCGTGGC
>CAZPON010000373.1:0-3398 GCA_964588045.1 uncultured Gemmatimonas sp. | reverse complement strand
CCGGCGCGCACGAGCTTCTGCACCAGGAACGTTTCCTCGTTGGTGCAGCGCGAGGACGTGATGCCACCAATGGCGTCGCGACCGTACGTGGCCTGCAGCCGCTTGAATTCCGATGCCGCGTACGCGAAGGCTTCGTCCCACGATACTTCGCGCCACGGGTCGGTGATCTTCGCGCGGATCATCGGCTTGGTGATGCGATCCTTGTGCGTGGCATAGCCCCACGCAAAGCGGCCCTTCACGCACGAGTGGCCGTCGTTCGCCTGGCCGCCCTTCCACGGCACCATGCGCACGACCTTGTCGCCCTGCGTCTCGGCGCGAAACCCGCATCCCACGCCACAGTACGCGCAGGTGGTGTGGGTGACGCCGGTGGGCGTTCCCTGTTCGATGACCGACTTCTCGTTGAGCGTGGCGGTGGGGCAGGCTTGCACGCACGCGCCGCACGATACGCATTCGGACGACAGGAAGTCGGCCGTGCCCGTGGCCACCTTGGAGTCGAGTCCGCGACCCAGGATGGTGAGCGCGAACGTGCCTTGCACTTCCTCGCAGGCGCGCACGCAGCGCGAACACACGATGCACTTGGACGAATCGAAGGTGAAGTACGGATTGCTTTCGTCCTTCGCTTCGGTGCGGTGCTTGGCGCCGTCGTAGCCGTAGCGCACTTCGCGCAGGCCGACCGCACCCGCCATGTCCTGCAACTCGCAATCGCCGTTCGCCGAACAGGTGAGGCAGTCGAGCGGATGGTCGGAGATGTAGAGCTCCATGACGCCCTTGCGCAGCGCGGCGAGTCGCGGCGTCTGCGTGTGCACCACCATGCCGTCATCGACGAGGGTGGTGCAGGAGGCCGGCGTCCCGCGGCGTCCGTCGATTTCCACCAGGCACAAACGGCAGGAGCCGAACGCGTTGAGCGAATCGGTGGCGCACAGCTTGGGCACCTGCGTGCCGTGCTGACGGGCGGCGGCCATGACGGACGTTCCCGCCGGCACCTGCACGCGCGCGCCATCGATGGTCAGGGTGACCACCGTCGACGCCGGTCGAACGGGAGTGCCGAGGTCCAGTTCCTTGAGCAGGGTCATGACGGGTCCCTCGCGAGATCGCGCGTGAAATCCGCGCGGAAGTGCGTCAAGGCACTCAGCACCGGAAGCGGCGTGAGGCCTCCCAGCGCACACAACGACGCATCGGTGAGCACGGTGCAGAGGTCCTTGACGAGTTCCAGGTTGCGTTCGGGTTCGATACCACGCGCCACCTTGTCCAATGTCTCGGCGCCGCGCGTGGAGCCAATGCGACAGGGCGTGCACTTGCCGCAACTCTCCAGCGCGCAGAACTCGAACGCGAAGCGCGCCTGCCGAGCCATGTCCACAGTGTCATCGAAGACCACGATGCCGCCATGTCCGAGGAGTCCGCCGGCCGCAGCCAGCGCTTCGTAGTCCAGTGGCGTGTCCAGCAGCGATTCGGGGAAATATGCGCCAAGTGGCCCACCCACCTGTACGGCCTTCACCGGACGGCCGCTGAGCGTGCCACCGCCAATGTCGTACACCAACCGGCGCAGCGTGACGCCGAAGGCGATCTCGAACAGGCCACCGTGCTTCACATTCCCAGCGAGCTGGACCGGCATGGAGCCGCGCGAACGCCCGAGGCCGTGGTTCGCATACGCACTGCCAGTGTTCGCCAGGATCCAGGGCACCGCCGCGAAGGAGAGCACGTTGTTGATGAGCGTGGGCCGGCCGAACAGGCCATGGTGGGCCGGCAACGGGGGCTTGGCCCGCACCTGAGGACGGCGCCCCTCGACGCTTTCCAGCAGCGAGGTCTCTTCGCCGCACACGTAGGAGCCGCCACCCACGCGAACCTCGACGTCGAACGCCTCACCCAGCACACCCTGCTCCCGCGCGATGACGATGGCGCGACGCATGGTGGTGATGGCGTGCGGATACTCCGAGCGCAGGTAGATGACGCCGCGCGTTGCGCCGACGGCATAGCCCGCGATCAGCATGCCCTCGAGCAGCAGGAAGGGATCGCCTTCAATGAGCATGCGATCGGCGAAGGTGCCACTGTCGCCTTCGTCGGCGTTGCACACGACGTACTTCCGCGGCGCCACCGCTTCACGCACGGTGCGCGCCTTGATGCCGGTGGGAAACCCGGCGCCGCCGCGCCCGCGAAGACCCGAGGCGGCGACTTCGTCCAGCACCTGCACCGGTGACATCGCGCGGGCGCGCTCGAGTCCCGCCATGCCGCCGTGAGCACGATACTCCTCCAGCGACAACGGGTCGATGACGCCGACGCGGGCAAAGGTGAGCCGCTGCTGCCGCTCGAGGTACGGGATCGTCCCGGTGAGGCCGTGGGCGAGTGCATGTGCGCGCGCGGCGGGGGTGTCGTCGAGAAATCCGGCGGCGAACAACGACGGCACATCGCTCGTGGTGACGGGCCCGAACGCTGTGCGTCCCGCCGGGGTCTCGACTTCGACCAGCGGCTCGAGCCAGAGCATACCGCGGGTTCCCATCCGCACGATCGTGACATCGCGTCCCATGTCCCGCGCCTGCGCGGCAATGGCATTCGCAACGGCGTCGGCACCGACGGAACGCGCGGCGGCATCGGCCGACACGAAGACCTTCATGACGGCGCCTGCAAGCGCGCCATCAGCGCATCGGCGGCAGCTTCGTCGACCCTGGCCATGAGTTCATTGTCGACGAGTGCCGACGGACCGAGCGCGCAATTGCCGAGGCAGTAGACGTCCTGCAGCGTGGCCGACTGTGCAGTCGTGCCAGGGCGCAATCCATGGGCATGCGCGAGATGTGCTGCCGTCCGTTCCGACCCCATGGCCTGGCACGCTTCGGCGCGACAGAGCTTGATCACGTGACGGCCAGGGGGTGCCTCACGAAAGTCGTGGTAGAAACTGATGACGCCGCGCACCTCGGCCTTGGACACGTTGAGCCGATGGGCGATGAGCGGAACGGCGTCGGGTGGTACGTATCCGAACGCTTCCTGCAGCGCGTGCAGGATGGGGAGCATGGCGGTGGCACCGTCCCCGTCGTCGCCATAGAACGCGTGCGCCCGAGCCTGCTCGACGGCGATCAGGGACTCCGCATGCTCGGCGCTCCAGGGCGTGTAACTGGACATCGGGTACGCTCCTGCTACCGGGCTACGATATGCGCGCGGGTGATCCTGGCGATGCTTGTCGTACCGCTCTGCTTCATGGCCAGTTCGAATTCCTTGCGCAGGATGGCGAGCACCGTCTCCACGCCCTCTTGTCCGAAGGCACCCAGTCCCCAGATGTAGGGCCGGCCGATGCCGACACTGCTGGCGCCAAGTGCCATGGCCTTGAAGACATCGGTACCACGGCGGAAGCCGCCCTCGCAGATGACGGGGATCTTCCCCAAGGTACCCTCGAGCACCTCGGGAAGCGA
>CAZPON010000372.1:0-3410 GCA_964588045.1 uncultured Gemmatimonas sp. | reverse complement strand
GAAGGGGCTCGACCTGATCCTCGGGTCGCACCTCGTCCGGAACCTCGACGCGCAGTTCGTATTCCTCGGCGCGGGCGAGCCGCGCTACGAGCGCGCCTTGCTGCAGCTGGCCGCCCTGCGGCCACGCCATGTCGGCGTGCAACTCGACTTCACCGATCGCCTCGAGCACCGGCTGATGGCCGGCGCCGACATGTTCCTGATGCCGTCGCAGTACGAGCCCTGCGGCCTCACGCAGATGCGCGCGCAGCGCTACGGCTCGCTCGTCATCGGGCGGCGTGTTGGCGGTATCGCCGACACGGTGGACGACGACGTGACCGGATTTCTCTTCGATCAGTACACGCCTGCCGCCATGGACCACGCGATATCCCGCGCGCTCGCACGCTTTGCCGATCGGGCGGCGTGGGAACCGCGCATGCACGCGGCCATGGGGCGGGACTTCAGTTGGACGCGGGTAGCGGAGCGGTACGCGCATGTGTATCGGCGCGCCCGCGACATGGCGGCACGGCGCGGATAATGCACCACGTTGTCGTACACGCCCACTGCTACCAGCCGCCACGCGAGGATCCATGGCTCGAGGTGGTGGAGGCCGAGCCCTCGGCCGCACCCGATCACGACTGGAATGCGCGCATCGATCGTGAGTGTTATGCGCGCCTGGCCGAGACCGAAGTACGGCAGCGCCTCGTTGGTGCGGCGGCCGGTGATCCCGACGCGCGATCGGGCATCGCACGACTGGTCAACTTGTACAGTTGGTGCACGTTCGACGTCGGCGCAACACTCTGCGAATGGATGGAGGACGGCGCGCCCGATACGCTGCGCGCGATGGTGGAAGGCGACGCCGCGAGTGTGAGACGCTGGGGCCACGGCAACGCCATCGCGGCCCCGTATCATCACGTGATCCTGCCGCTCGCGTCTCCCCGTGACCGGCGCACCGAAGTGCGCTGGGGCATTGCCGACTTTCAGCGACGGTTCGGCCGCTTTCCCGAAGGCATGTGGCTGCCGGAATGCGCGGCCGACGACGACACACTCGACCTGCTCGCCGAGGAAGGCATCCATTTCACGATCCTCGCGCCGTACCAGGTGACCACCACCGCCGAGACGCACGGCCTGCCGGTGCGCTGGCGTGGCGCATCGGGGCGAACGCTCACCATTCTCCCCTACGACGGTGGACTGGCGGGCGAGGTTGCGTTTGGCGGGCTGCTGCAACACCCGGCAGCGCTGGCGCAGCGGCTCGCTCCTGCAATCGGTGACGGGCAGGCTCGGTGCACGACACTGGCCACGGACGGCGAGACGTTCGGTCATCATCATCGCAACGGAGAGCGCACGCTCGCCCTGGCGCTCGCGGCGATTGCGCAGCGCGCCGATGCGCGCATCACCAACGCCGCGACGCTGGTGGCCACGCACCCGCCGACGCTGGATGCACAACTCGTATCGCCATCGTCGTGGAGCTGCGCGCATGGCGTGGAGCGGTGGCGCGCCAATTGTGGCTGTCGCATCAACCATGACAAGGCACCCGCGCAGCACTGGCGGGGCCCGCTGCGTGCGGCGCTGACGTCGCTCGCCGCGCACAGCGACGGCGTCTTCGAGCACGAGGGCACCATGTTGTTCGCCCGGGGGCCGTGGCAGACCCGTGACGACTACGGGTCGGTTGTCGGGCACGATGGCGACGTGCTGGAGCAGTTCGTGCGCGATGCGATGCACCCGGGGGCCGGTGCCGACGCCGTCGGCCGGGCGCGTGAGCTGCTCGAGCTCCAGCGTGCAACGCTGCGCCTGTTCACGTCGTGCGCCTGGTTCTTCGACGAGGTCGACCGCATCGAGACCCGGCAGGTGCTGCGCTACGCGGCTCGCGTGCTCGAGCTTTCGCGCATCGGTGCACGCCTCGAACCGGACTTCCTGCACCTCCTGGACGCCGCGCATTCTGCCACGCCCAACAGCCCCACCGCGAGCGACGTGTACCTGCGCGCCACACTGTCCCATCGACTGACGTCATGGAGTGCTGCGGCCGGCGCCATCGCGATGGTCCACGCCGGCCATGCCTGCCCTCGCGTCGCCACGTACGACGTCGAGGTCACCACGCCACCGGCACCCGGCGCGCCGTACCACGTCTCGCTGCAACACCGCCGCACCGGCGCCATCGTCGCGTTGACGGGGACGGTCGAAGGCCACGGTCCCACCCTGCGCGTCATCATGCGCGAGAGCGGCTCCGAGACCACGCGGGAGATCGGCGTGCACGAGTTCCCGGAGTCGATCGCACGAGCGCTGCTGCGTCCCTACGCGCTCGATGAGGCGGCGCTGACCGGCTAGCGTGAGTTTCCCGCGATAACGGAATTTTGGGTGATGCACTGGGGCGTCGGAGGGCGGGTTTCCCTCTGACGCCTTTTGTGTTTGATCCTCCCAGAGGCGGTATATACAACCTATGGCGCCCAGTGGCTGGGCGCAGCGGAACACGCGTCCTGTGCACGCGTCCCTCTTGCGCGATCGCGTAAGAGGGGGTATATACAACGATCGTGGCCAGCTTCCAAATCGTCACCGCCAAGGGGCACCGCTACCTCCGGATCGTCGAATCCTTCCGCGATCCCGTGACCAAGCGCCCCAAGCTGCGCGTGCTCCGCCACCTGGGGCGTGCCGACGACGCGCTCACCACGCTGGCGCAGGCCGAGCACGTCGCGGTGGCGTCGCAGACGCACGGCGCCGTCGCGGCCGTGTGGCAGCTCGCGCAGACGCTCGATCTCGCCGCGCTCATCGATGCGCACGTCCCGCCGGGGCCGGCGCGGCATGATGGCCTCACCGTGGGCCAGTCGTTGACGCTCGCCGCCATCGGCCGCGCGTGTCAGGCGACCAGCAAGCGCGGCTTCGCGGCGTGGGCCGCCACCACCACCCTCGGCACGCTCGCCGACGTCGACGTCACCCGCCTCACGAGCCAACATTTCTGGGATCAGATGCACCGCGTGCCCGTCGCCGCCGTGGCGGCGATCGAGACCGCGCTCGTGACGCGCGTGCTGGCGCACTTTGCGATGCCGGTGGACACGGTCCTCTACGACGCGACGAACTTCTTCACCTTTCTCGCCACCACCAATGCGCGCGCCACGCTGCCCGCCCGGGGGCACAACAAGCAGAAGCGCCACGATCTCCGCCAGGTGGGCGTCGCGCTGTGTTGCACGCGCGGCGAGCCGGCCATCCCGCTCTTCCACCAGGTCTACGGCGGCGCGCGGCCGGACGTGCGCGTGTTTGCCGACGTGCTGCCGCAGCTGCGCGAACGCCTCGTCGCCCTCGGGGGCGGCGTGGACGGCATCACGGTCGTCTACGACAAGGGGAACGTCGCGCGCCACACGCAGGCCACCGTCGATGCCGCGCCGTTTCACTACGTGGCGGCGCTCACGGCGGCGAGCCAACGCGCGCTGATCGCCGAGGCC
>CAZPON010000371.1:413-3426 GCA_964588045.1 uncultured Gemmatimonas sp. | reverse complement strand
CGTCCGCTGCGGGAACGGATGGAACAGAAAGTACTTGCGGTTGAGCAGGTTGTCGGTGCCCACCGACGCCGACAGATGCTGGCCGAAACGATAGTTCACGTGCGCGTCGGCCACAAACCACGCGCTGAATCCCTGGTACACGTTCGGGTTCACGTCGGCGTTGTCGAGCGTCGTCCACACGGCACCACTGTACCGTCCGCCCACGGACACGGCGAGGGGCAACACAGGACGGTAGGTCGCCACGAAGCTCGCGCGCCAGTCCGGAATGTTCGGCAGGTGCTTGCCGATGGCCGCATCGGGCGCCGCCGTCGCGCTGGCGCGTCCGTCCATGGCCAGCGTCCTCGCATTCAGGTAGGTGACACTCCCCGAGAGCTCGAGACGATCCACCAGCAGGTCGTGTTCACTGAGCACGAGTTCAGCCCCACGGGCGCGCACATGGTCGACGTTGGAGACGTACGAGTACAACGTGTTCGAACCTTCCACGAGCGGCTTGAACTGCGAAATGATGGCATCGTGCACGTTGTCGTTGAACACCGACAACTGCGCCTTGCCCTGCGCAAACACCCGCTCGGCACGCAATTCCGTGGACAGCACGTTGTCCGGCTTGAGGTTCGGGTCGGGCGACGTGAACGTCGTGCCCGTCGTCACCAACTGATACAACTCGGCGACGGTGGCAAAGCGGTACGCCTGGCCGAATGACGCAGTCAGCGTCCAGTCGGGCGTTGCCGTCCAGGCCACCGTTGCCTTGGGTGAGAACTTCGCGAGGTTCACGTCGGGCTGCGTGACCTTCGTGGCACCGTTGGCGTTGTAACCGTCGTACGCATTCCATCGCTCGTAGCGACCGCCCAGTGTCAGTCGCACCTGTGGCGACACGCGCCAACTGTCCTGCGCCCACAGCGCGGTGGTGCGCGTCTTGCCTGCGCCTTCCGACGCCACGGTGGTATACACCGGCTGTTCGACTTTCCAGTCGGCCGTGTTGTACGTCGGATTCTTCAGTGTGTACTGGTCGTAGTGCACGCCAAAGCTCACGGTGTGTGCCGC
The DNA here is from genome assembly GCA_964588045.1 of uncultured Gemmatimonas sp. Taxonomy (GTDB): domain Bacteria; phylum Gemmatimonadota; class Gemmatimonadetes; order Gemmatimonadales; family Gemmatimonadaceae; genus Gemmatimonas. The sequence continues at coordinate 2,385 of CAZPON010000371.1, read as the reverse complement.
CAACGGGCCGCCCTTGTGCCACGCGCCCTTGAGGTCCGCCGTCTTCCAGGCCGAGCCTGACAACACGGCGACTCGGCCGGCGTTTCCGAACTCCAATCCGGTGGCCGGAGCGGAGCTTGGAAAGCGCTGACGATCGGCGTTCATGGTGTACGCCGTGCCAACGGCCTCGACGTCCCAGTCGCGCCTGGTGTCACTGCGCAGCGACAGACTTTGCGACGTGTGTTGCTGCAGCAGGCCGTAGTAGGCGCTGGCGAAACCGGCCTGCGATGCGTAGGTCGGTGCGCCGGCTCTCGTCATATACGGCGCCACCTCGGAGTTGGCGTCGTTCTGCCAATAGCCGTAGGTGTACGCGGCGCGCACGGTCGGCGTGATGTCGTACGTGACCTTGGCCTTGGCGTTGATCATCGTCGTTGCAAGCAGGCCACCGGCTCCCAGCACGTTCGCCGGCGCATCGAGCTTGTTGGTGGCCGGGTAGCCTCCGTTCGTGCCGGCAGGGAACGTACCACTCGTGACGTACGACAACGGCTGGCTCTCGCTGTCCTGATAGTTGCCGGTCAGGGCAAGCGTGACCTTTCCGGCGCGCGTTGCGAGGCGCGCAGAGGTCTGCATCGTCTGGTAACTCTGGCTGGTGCCGTACAGCGCAAACGGCATCACCGACATGTTCTGCGACACCGATGCTTCGGTCTTCTGCGGCAGGCGCGTGGTGAGCTCCATGACAGCCCCCATGGAGTTACCCGCGTACGCCGCCGAGAACGGCCCGTACATCATGTCGACGCGCTCGATTTCCTCGGGCGCCACAAGGCCCCAGCGCGGCGCGCCGATGGTGTTGTTGTTGGCGATCAATGCGGACAGCGGCACGCCGTCGGCGAACACGAGGCTGCGCGCGCTGGAGCTGACGCCCCACACGCGCGTGCCCATGGTGGCCTGGGTGTCACCGTTGTTGCGCTTTCGCAGGAAGACGCTGGGGAAGTATTTCACCGCGTCTTCGGTGTCCATCAGGTTGATGGTCTCCTCCACATGCTTCGCGGTGATACTGGCGCTGACGGGCAGCGTGTTCTTCATCATCACCGGTCGCGTATCGCGCTCGGCAGTGACGCTCATACCGATGAGGGCCGTCACCGAGTCGCGACGGGTGGAGTCCTTCACCGGCGGTGCGGCTTGCGCCCGGGCAACTCCGGTAACGAGCAGCGAGGCAACGACTACGTGCGAGATGTTCACGATCGAATAGGCGAAGGGGCATGCCCTCGCCACCGCTCGAACCACTGCGCGGCGCGGTTCGCCAATTCGCGTGAGTGCCTCACGGAATGCAGCGAACGCGCCCGATTTGCAGCGGGAGCGACCGGCAGGGCATCGATTGTTGGGTGCGCGGCCGTTGGCCACGCAGCGCGCGAAACGACGGCTTACAGCAGCGTCGAGTGCGGGGGCCCTATCGCGAAGGGAAGCCGGAGCGCGACGCGCTGCGGGATGTGCACGTCGGGCAGGCAGGTCGCGGGCTCCGACGTTACGGTCGCGGCGACGGAGATCGTGGGCGCGTCGCTCGGCACAATGGCCGGCGACATGGTGGCGCACTGACCGAGGCAGTTGCAGCAGTTCGAGGTCGTGCTCTCAGCGTCGCCCTGGTCGGCCTCGCGTTCCACAGCTGCGGCGTGATGCGCGTGCTCGGCCGACGTCGACGGTGCGACCGAAGCCGCGGCCGCGCCGGCCGAGTGCATCGGGCAGCCGAAAAGGTCGGCTGGCTCGGTGAGCGCAGCCGCGAACCAGATGCCCCAAAGGGTGATCAGGACGCGGGACCAGAGAGGACGTCGCACGAGGTGAACACTAGCGGGAGGCGGGGCGGGTCCGAAAGGTCCAATGGTGAATGGAGAGGATGAGTTCGTTTGTTCGTGGTCGCGAAGATCAGCAGCTGCCAACATCCGGGAGATCGGCGGGGATATCGTACTGAGGCTGGCGGCAGTGACTGGAGGAGGAGCCG
>CAZPON010000371.1:0-403 GCA_964588045.1 uncultured Gemmatimonas sp. | reverse complement strand
CGTCGCACAGCCGAACGCTATCACCGCACCCGTTGTTGGCGCAATGAGGACGGGCCGCACTCTGCATTGGCGCCGTGGTGCAAGGCGTCGGGGGGTGTTTTAATACCGACAGTACGTAGCACGTGCACCCTATTGCCCATACCACATGCGCTTTCCAACAGGAGCCGCGCTCGACTTCTTGAGTGTGGGACTTCTCGTCCTGGCCTGCCCGCAGATGGCCGTAGCGCAGCAGGGGGCGAGCATGCCTCAGCAGACTTTGGTCGTTGAGTCCTCACCATTCTTCGATACTCGCCGCGCGAATCCCAAGGACGCCATCGTACTCGTTCAGCCAATGGGCATGACGCGCCTACCCAGCGGGACGGTCGTTGTTGGGGATAACAAAGGGCTCGCAGTGCGATTCTTT
>CAZPON010000370.1:0-3428 GCA_964588045.1 uncultured Gemmatimonas sp. | reverse complement strand
GCATCTTCAACCTGTTCGTCGTGTCGGTGTTCTGGTCGCTGCTCACCGACGTGTTTCGTCCGGGCCAGGGCAAACGGCTGTTCGGTGTGGTGGCCGTGGGTGGCACGATCGGCGCCATGCTGGGCGCGACGATCACGACGGCACTCGTTGGCGTCATGGGGCCGCTCAACCTGATGCTCGTGTCGGCATTGGTCCTCGAGATGGCCGTGCGCGCATCGCATGTGCTCGACGGGGCCGAAGCCGGCATGCGCACGGTCGAAGCCAGTGACGCCGCCACCGCCGAAGCGAATCGCGCGGCGGCAACGGGTACCCCGGTCGTGGCGGCCAAGCCCGGCAGCGATGCGTCGCACGACGTGATTGGCGGCGGGATGCTGGATGGCATCAAGCACATCATCTCGTCGCCGTACCTGCTGGGCATTGCGTCGCTGATCCTGTTCTACACCATCTCGTCGACGTTCCTGTACTTCCAGCAGGTCGACATCGTGGCCCGCGTGTTCGGTGACGATCGCGCCGCGCGCACGCGCGTGTTCGGCGCAATGGACATCGCCGTCAACGCCCTGACCCTGCTGGCGCAGCTCTTCCTCACCGGCCGCTTCATCAAGTGGCTGGGCATCGGCGCCGCACTGGCCTTCCTGCCGATGGTCACGCTGGTCGGCTTCGGCATCATGGGCTTCGCGCCGACCCTCGCCGTGCTGGTGGTGTTCCAGACCTTCCGGCGCGCGGGCAACTTCGCGATCCAGCGCCCGGGACGCGAAGCACTCTTCACCGTGCTCGATCGCACCGACAAGTACAAGGCCAAGAACTTCAGCGACACCTTCGTCTACCGACTCGGCGATCAGGTGGGCGCGTGGTCGTACACATGGATGGGGATGCTCGGGCTCAGCCTGTCGGGGCTTGCGTTCTCCATGGTTCCGCTGGCAGCGGCATGGCTGGTGCTCACACTCTGGCTGGGCCGGAAATACCGCGAGCGCGAGCACCCATAGCCGTTCACTGCTTGCTGCTGGGCGGCACCAGGCCGTTCATGCGCATGTACGTCACGATGTTGCCGTAGTGCTCACCAACATGCACCGCGTTGAGCGCCAGTGCGCCCACGCGTGTGTTCTCCGTGCCGAACAGGGTCACCGGCATCCCGCCCGATGCCGCTGACATCGCGTACGCCTTGCTGCAGTGCTCGGTGGACTCCTTGAGCGCTGCGATCAGCGCCTCCTTGGTCGTGGCCGACTTCTCCACCGCGTCTTCCTCGGGCTGCGGCTCACCAAGCGCCGCCGCGCAGATCATGTGCTGCGATCCGGCCACATGCCCGATGAGTTCACCGAACGAGCGCACGGTCGCCACCGGCTTGTACGCGTAGTCGGCCTCCGCCACTTCCTCGGCGGCCTTCGTGACGTTGTCGATGATGCCAAGCCATTGCGCACGCAATGCCGGGATCGCCGGATCGGCAGGCTGCTCACACGCGACAACTGAGAGTGTTGCGCCGAGCGCCAGCGACATCAGTACGCGTCGTGACATGAAATGCATGAAGCCCTCCGTCGATTGGTGAGGTGCTGCAGATCGAATATTCTACCGCCAAAGTGAGTGATTGGGGACCGCGACCAGCTATGCCGCCTCGAGCGCCTTCTCGATGGCCGGCACCATCACCTCCGGCTCGTCCTTCGGACTGAAGCGCTCGATGACAGCCCCGTCACGCCCGACCAGGAACTTCGTGAAGTTCCACTTGACCGACGTGGTGCCCAGCACGCCTGTCTGCTCCTGCTTGAGCCAGCGCCACAGCGGATGCGCGTCGTCACCATTCACCTGCAGCTTCGACGTCAGCGGAAATGTCACGTCGTACACGAGATTGCAGAATTCCACGATCTCCTGCTCCGTACCGGGCTCCTGCGCGCCGAACTGGTTGCACGGACATCCCAGCACCGTGAAGCCGCGATCGCGATACGTGCGATAGAGCTTCTCGAGCCCCGCGTATTGCGGCGTCATGCCGCAGCGGCTCGCGACGTTCACCACCACCACGACCTGCCCGGCAAAGTCGCTGAGCGGCATGGGTTCGCCACGCACCGACTCCACCTGGAAATCCGACAGCACGGTCACGGGCGCGGCGCCCCGATGGTGAACGGCGCGCTGACCATCTGCGAACCCCACGACATTTCGATCACGCCGCGGTTGGCGGCGAGTGCGCGCACGACCGTCGTGAACTCTTCCACATGGTCCTGCGTCGGCGCCATCTGCATGGGCACACGTCCCAGGTCCTGCGCAGCATCGTACTGCGTGCCCCACTGGCCCGTCTGCTTGTTGACGATCAGGAACGTGCCGTTTCGCGTGTGCTGCACCCACAGCGTGTACATGCCGGGCGCCACCGCGAGCGACCCCATCGTGAGGGGGCGCGTCGTGAACATGTGCATGGCATCGTTGGCACCCGCGCGCCACACGGTGTCGAACGGTACGAGCGTGCCGCCCCACACCGTGCGCTCGCGCACCGACGGGCGGCCGTAGTCGATCACCACCATGCCGCCCGGCCCGAATGCCGCGCGCACATTTTCACGCGCCGACAAGACACCCGTGGGCTTCATGGTCCTGGCGATGGCGGCCATGTCGAGCCCACCGGCACCGCGCGTACCGACGGCCTTGTTGGTGGTGTATGTCCCGTCCACCAATTGCAGCCGGCTGTTCGCATCGAAACGCATGTTCATGGGGTAGCCACCACCGCGCAGGCGCAGGGTGTCTCCACCACCGGAGGAGAAACCGGTGTATCCCAGTCCACCGGCAAGACCGAGCGCCGGAATCGAGTCGGTGGCACCGCCAGCCTTCCTGATGGCCGCCAGCAACTCGACGGGGCCGTAGACGTAGACCGGGAAGTTGATGAGCGCCTGCTTCGCGGCAAACGCGCGACGCTGCGTACTGTCGGCAAACACCACTTCGCGCACCACGGAATCCGCGCGAACCTGGAACCGCGTTTCGCTCGGTGCGTTGGGGGCCACACTGCCGTCGGCCTGCATGCGCTTCACGCTCGCCGCAGTGGGGCGTCCATCCTTCCCGAGCGTGATGGTGTACGCAAAGCGGACGACCGCTGCGCCCGACCGCTGCACCATCTCGCCGGTCACGCCGGTCGTCGTTCGCGTGAACTGCTCGATGGCAACGGTGTCCTTACCGAGGCGATAGATCATCGAGGACGGTTGGGCGGCCAGGGGAAGTGCACTGGAGCCCACTGCGATCAACAGGAGAGGGAGTCGCATGGCGGGAAGGCGGTGAGGGGTCAACGGAAGCACTGCGGGGAGGTTAACTGCCACCTGCGGATGGGGGAACAGTTTGTGACCAAGGGCCAGTCTCCCGGAGTTGAAAGGCATGTCTCCTCCTGACTCCGCCGTCGTTCGCGCCGTGCTGGCCGGTGATACGGAAGCCTTCGCGCGGCTGGTCGACCGGCATCATGCCCGGTG
>CAZPON010000369.1:0-3437 GCA_964588045.1 uncultured Gemmatimonas sp. | reverse complement strand
CTCGGAATACATCTGGAACAGGCCGGGGCTCGACGCCATTGGCGGACTGGCCACGGACTACCACACGAAGCCGCTCTGGATCACTCAACCGTAACCCGGCGATGAATAAACTCAGATCCCTTGCGGTGCTGCTGTGCGGCGTCGCGCTTACCTCGTGCTTCGAAGAGAACGCGGTGCAGGACATCACCGGCAGCCTGCCGGGAGCACGCGTCAAGTTCTTCAACTTCGGTGTCAACGCGCCGGGCGTGAATTTCTACGCCAACGACGCGAAAGTGACGGCCACCTTGTCCACCACGGGCACCGAATCCACCACCGGCGTCGTCTACGGCGGCGTCGGCGGCGGCGGGTTCTACTCCGGCCTCGAGCCGGGCGCCTATACGTTCGCCGGGAAAATCGCGGCCACGGTGGACAAGGACCTGGTCGTCTCGACCATCCCCGGTACGTTGGTCGATGGCATGGCGTACTCCGTGTATGTCAGCGGCTTCTACAACACCACCGCGAAGACGGTCGAAGGATTCATCGTCGAGGATCCGTTCACCGACGATTTTGACTGGACGCAAGCGTATGTCCGGTTCGTCAACGCGATCTCGAACGCGAACGCGATGACGATGTACGTCAAGAACACCGGCATCACGCCGCCGGGGCCGGATGTCGCGATCGGCGGCCCGGTGGCCTACAAGTCGGCCGGCGCGTTCGTGAGTGTTCCGCAAGGCACGTACGAAGTGAACACGCGCTACACGGGTCAGACGGCGAACGTGATCACGCGCACGGGCGTGCAGTTCGTCGCGGGCAAGGTCTATACCATCGGCGCGCGCGGTGACATCACCATCGTGTCGACTACTGCCACGAACCGGCCGTTCCTCGATCTCACGGCCAATCGCTGATCCGGCGACGCCGATGCGCCATGCAAAGCACCCCGGCACTTGTGCCGGGGTGCTTTGCATGGCGCATCGGCGTCGCCTCGGGCATCGAGAACTGCATGACGCGGATTGCTCCCTGAACTGCATGACGCGGATTGTCCCGTGAGCGCAGCGCGTTCGGAGGACGCGGATCTCTCCGAGTGGGCGAGGAGGGACGGCGCGTGTCGGCGGGTTCACGGATCTTTGAATGGTACTTTTCAAATTCCGTGACGGATCCTGGCGGACGCTCCAGGACCCCGTCGCCCACTCGGAGAGATCCGCGTCAGCGATGTGGCCGACTTCACGGAGCAATCCGCGTCATGCTGTTCGGGACAATCCGCGTCATGCTGTTCGGGACAATCCGCGTCATGCAGTTCAGCGGTCCTGTCACGGCTTGAGCAGTTGCCCGAGCAACTCGGGCATGGCGTGCAGTTGGTCGATATGATCCGGCGCCGAGTTGCCGGCGAATCCGAGCAGCGCGAACCGGCCGGTGCGCACCTCGCTCAATTGCTGCATGCCGCGCGGACCCCAGCGCAGCACGGCCTTGCGGCGCAGCCCGAGCGTATTCAGGATCCAGTCGGCGGTCTCGGTCGTGCTGGCGAAGGTGCCCGGGAAGATCTCCGAGTGCGTCACCAGGAATCGCTTGTCACCGCGCGTAGCCGCGCGGGCAAATTCCGTGAACGCGACCAGGTTCGTGGTATCGAGCACACCCTGCTCGGCCAGCACCTTGCCCTCGGGGATGTACGACGTGTGCATTCCGTCGATCAGCAGCACCGCGTTCACCGTCGCGAAGTGGCGCGGGGCGAGCAGGATGGCGCGGATGGCGCCGTGACCGGCCGAGAATCCCACCAGCGTCAGTTGGCCGATCGGCATCGGTCGCACCGCGACCTCGGATACTTCGCGCGTGATGCCGGCCAGCAGGGAGTCGAACGCCAACGGGTCACGGAACGACCGGTCGTACACACCCGAGCCGGAGCCCAGGTTGAGCACCGCGGTCACCGGACTCCCTTTGAGTCCGCTCGTGGCCTGTTGCGCGACCCATGCGGCCCCGTGGAAGTGAATCACCAGGTCGAACGTCGCGCGCTTGCGTGTTGCATCGGGAATCAGGATCTCCACGGGCCTGCCGGCCGGGCCGGTGAACGTGCGCGAAGTGCCGCCGAGTTGCTTCTGCGTCAGGCGCTCGTGTGCGCGCGTGGACTCGGCCATGGGCGAGGGATTCTGCGACGCGGCCGGTGGCGCGGGAGGCGTGGTGGTGACCTGCGCGGCGCCGACTCCCGGCATGCCGGCAAACAGCGTCGCCACCAGCAGTCCGCGGGCACCACGAATGGCGGCCTGCGAACACCAACCATGCTTCACCGTCGGGACCAATTCTGGTATCATAAGGGTTCCACCAATCATACAGCCTGGCGTGCAGTCGGGATCGGGATTCGGGACGGGTTGATTCGTAAATCCTACATGACCAACAACGTGCGCGTGCGGTTCCTTCCCCTGCTGCTCCTCGCGCTCGTGGCGCGGTTCGCCGATGCCCAGGTGGCCGGGGTGACGCGTGCGCCAACGGTTGTCGCCCGCGACGCGACCGTCAGCGGCGTGGTATTCGACAGCCTTGCGCGTCGCCCGCTGGCCGGCGCCACGGTGCAACTCGTTGGCGCCGACGACCAGTCGCGGTTCGGCGAGACGGTCGCCGCGGACCAGCAAGGTCAGTTTCGCTTCAGTGATGTGCCCAACGGGCGCTACCACCTCGGGTTCTTCCATCCGATACTCGACACGCTCAGCCTCGAGCCGATCGTGCGCGAGCTGGTGGTGGCCGGACAGTCAACGGTGCGTGCCGACCTGTCGACCCCATCCCCCGCGCGCCTCAGGGCGGCCATCTGTGGACGTCCCTCGGCCACCAACGATGGCGGCCTGCTCATCGGCACCGTGCGTCGGGCGAACGATCGCAAGCCGGCCAGCGGCGTTAGCGTCGCGGCCGAGTGGATCGAGTATTCAATCAGCCGCGGCGGTGTGTCGCGGCGCACGCCGCGCCGCGTTGCCACCACCAACGAAAGCGGATGGTTCGCCATTTGCAACGTGCCGAGTCCCGGCAGCATGACCATCATCGCCAGCCGTGATGCCGACAGCACCGACGTGATCGAGCTCGAGGTGGCTGCCGACGGCGTGGTGCGACGCGAGTTGTATCTGGGGAGTGCGCGGACGGTCGTGCTTGCCGATACTGCAAGACCCGCTGCAGCGACTGGTGACAGCACACGGCGCGCGGGCGCTCCCGCGCCGACTCGGCGCATTCATCTCGGCGAGGGACGGCTCAGCGGTACCGTGATTGCAGCCGAAACCGGTGCGCCGCTTTCCGGCGCACAGGTCGCGATTCCCAATGGACCGCAGACGCGCACCAACGTACGCGGTGAGTGGGCACTGGGTGAGGTGCCGGCCGGCACGCGCGTGCTCGAGGTGCGCGCTGTCGGATTCTATCCTGCGCGCCAGACGGTCGATGTGGTGGACGATGCCGCTCCGGTTCGCGTGGAGATGCAGACGTTCACGGCCGTC
>CAZPON010000368.1:226-3446 GCA_964588045.1 uncultured Gemmatimonas sp. | reverse complement strand
TTGAGTGAACTTGTCGAGGGCGGCCTTGGCCATGCTGTAGACGATGATGTTCGGCAGCGCATAGCGGAACACTTCCCGGCCCGTGGGACCGGCGTTCAGGTTGACGTAGCTGATGTTCGTGCCGCCCGAGTTCGCGACGAGCAGCGTGTCGCCCATCAAGCCATCACGGTTGCGCGGCCAGGCGCTGAGGCCCCACGGACGCGAGCCGACGTTGATGGGCTGACGGAACGAGGAGTCCGCGAGATTGAACACTTCGAGCTGATTGCGCTCGATGTTGGTGAGATAGAGGCGATCGTTGCGCGGGAAGTAGAGCGCATCGGCGATCGTCCCGCCGTTGGGCAGCGGATTGGTGTGTCCGGCCACGACGGCGACGGTGTCCAGGCGCACCTCGCCGGACGCGTAGCGGCTCACGTCGCGGCGACCGTTCGCATTGCGGGCGAAGCCGGTGACGGTGACGTTGGTGGGGAACGTGGTGATGGGCACCCGCGTGTTGAACGTGCGCACGAGGGTCGAGAAGTCGCCCGTCGAGGCGACCGAGTCGGCCAGGATCAACTGCCCGGTGAGCGACCGGATCTCGAAGCCGAGTGTGGAGATACCGACCGGATCGGTGGCTTCCACGAAGATGGTGTCGCTGACTTCGATGCGCTTGGCGACGCCGGCGCGCACCACTGGTACGGTGTTGGCATCGCCGGGACGCTGCACGGCGTACGATACGGGAATCCCCTGCACGCGCTGGTTCAGCGAGTCGACGATGAAGGGCGTGACCGTGATCGCGGCGCCGGTGACGGAGTCGGGAACGACCAGCGTGTCGAGCGTGGCGAGCGTGTCGCGCAGCGGGGAGCCGTAGTTGGTGGAATCGCGCAGGTTGTAGGCGCCGGTGATGACGAAGCCCAGCGTGCGGATCTTGAAGCGGGCGCGCGCCGACATTGACAGCACGAGGGACTTGCCGGTGACGGCCGGCGAGCCGGCGGCCGGGCTGGTGATCACCACCTGCGGCGGCTCGAGGTTGCCCACCGTCATGACGAGATACGCCGTGTCCGACATGTTGTCGCGGCCATCGAACGCGATGGCGCGGATGTTGACGGTGGAGCCGAGGGCTGCCGACGCCGGCACGCTCACCGTCAGCTCGAGGTTGGCGGCAGTGATGGCGCTGTTGAACGTCGTGTCATACACGGCGGCGACGCCACCGCTGACGCGCACCTGGAGGGTCTTGAGCCCGATGTTGTCCGTGGCGTTCACCGACATCACCAGCGTGGTGTCGGTTTGCGTGAGCGCCTTGGCAAGCTTGACGACCGGCTTGACCGAGTCCGGGATGGGCTCGTTGGTGAGTTCATCGCCTTCGCACGCGCCGAGGGCGACTGCAGCGCCCAGGACGACGACCGCGCGGCGGGCAAAGCCCAGGGCCGCGGCGGCCGGCCAGGTCCGCGCCGTGGCGCGGATTGGAGTGGATGGAGTCATGGTTGAAGATCCCCTGGATCAGCGGCCCGGAGGCGGCACGGCGCCGTCTTCCAGGATGTGAGGCGTGACGAGGATCAGCAGGTCGCGCTTCGTTTCGTTCTTCGAGTTCTGCGAGAAGAGCTTGCCGATGAACGGCAGGTCCATGAGGAACGGGATACCGCTGCGGAAGCGCGTCGTTTCGGTGACCGTCAGTCCGCCAATCACCGCGGCCTCACCGTCGGCGACCAGCACCTTGGAGTCGGCGCGCTGCCGGTTGAAGATGACGCCCACGTCACCGCCGGCCGCTTCGGCGCTGGAGTTCTCGGCCTGGATGTCGAGCAGCACCATCTTGTTGTTGGTGATCTGCGGCGAGACGGTGAGCTTGATGCCGGCTTCTTCCTTGGACACCGTGGCCCGCGGATAGAAGGCCGCCGCGTTGGGCGCCGCGGCCGCACCGCCGCCGCCACCCCCACCAGCGATGCCGCCCGACGTTCCCTGCCCGCCGGCATCGATCACGCGGATCGGGATTTCCTGGCCGACGAAGATCGTCGCCGTGCGATTGTTCAGGATCGTCACGCTCGGCTCCGACTGCACGTCGGCGAGCGACGAGGTCTGGAGCGCATGCAGGAACGCCGTCAACTGATACTGACCGATGGCCGTGCTGTAGATGACGTTCAGCGCATCCGGCTTGATGGCCGTGTTGGCGTTGGCAATGCCGGAGAAGGCCTTGCCGCCCAGTGCGATGCGCGCCGGTTCGGTGAACGGCGTTCCGCCACCCATGGCGTCGGGCACGTTGTCGCCGTTGGTGTCGATCGGCCTGAGCGTGCTCGGGTCGGTGCGCGGCACGAGTTGCGAGAAGAACTGCTTGGTGCCCAGGCCCAGGTCGTACGACAGGCCGATGTCCATGATGCCGGTGCGATTGACGAAGATGATCTTCGCCTTGATCGCGACCTGCGGCGTGCGGATGTCGAGTTCGGCGAGCCGCGCGATGATCTCGGGCAGGCGCGAAGGCACTTCGGTGATGATGAGCTTGTTGGTGGCGCTGTCGGCGGCCACGGAACCGCGCACGACACACCCCTGGCCGCTGATCGGACCGCCGCCCGACGCGTTGCCCTGCTGCTGCGCCATCGGCATGCCGAGATCGCGACCGGTGGCCATCGTGCTGAGGCCGGTGCAGTCACGCGCCAGCAGCGCCTGCACCGTGGTGCGCAGCGTGGTGGCCTTGGCGTAGTTGACGTCGACGATCTGCGTCACCATCGGCTCGAGGGCCTGGTTGGACGCGAGGTTCTTGTAGCTGTCGATCGTGATGATGCCGCTGGCATCTTCCGTGGCGGCGAGACCCTGCGCCTGCAGGATGGCCTGAAGCGCTACATCCCACGGCTTGTCGTTGATATCGGCCGTTACCACGCCCGAGACTTCCTTGCCGATGACGACGGTGCGCTGGGAGAACGTGGCGAACGCGGCGATGACATCGCGGATGTCGATGGCGTCGTAGCTGACGGTGATGCGCGGCTTCGGCTGCTGCGCCGCCTGCTGCTGCTGCTGACGTGTGGACGGACCGGCGCGACCGACGATGCGCGAGTCGGCGACTGCCTTGGCCTCGCGCCGCGCGTCGATCTTTGCCGCTTCCGCCCGCACCGAATCGCCGCGCAGCAACTCGGCCTTCAGTGCATTGGAGACGGCCACCGCGGTGCGCATCTGCTCGGCGAGCGACGGCACTTCGGCGAGGGCGGTGACAGAATCACTCGTGACGACGGGTGCGGCGACCGCAACCGGTGCAACG
>CAZPON010000368.1:0-216 GCA_964588045.1 uncultured Gemmatimonas sp. | reverse complement strand
CCGGCAGTCACCGTCGCACGGTGGGAGAGCACGTCCAGCGTGTCGGCACCGCCGTGCTGGCCGCCGGCGTCGGCGAGTCAAGCCGGCCTGCGGCGACCTGTGACGTCGGTGCCGACACGCTGGACGTGCTCTCCCACCGTGCGACGGTGACTGCCGGGCCTTCGACCCGGATCCGGATCTCGTTGCCGGTGCGATCGACCGCATACTGGCGGGTCG
>CAZPON010000367.1:0-3448 GCA_964588045.1 uncultured Gemmatimonas sp. | reverse complement strand
TGGTACGCGCCGAACTGCCCGGTGAAGTACGCCAGCGACGCCTTCGACGCCTCGATCATCCGCTCGACATTGAACCCGTGCGTGGCGTGGTGCAGGATCTCGATGGGCACCCCGTTCCACTCGGCTTTCGTCACCGTGTACCGTGCCGACAGGAACGAGTAGAAGTCGGGGATCGGCGAGTCCATGGTGTACGTGAAGTAGCGCCGGCCGCCCTCCGTCCACTCCTTTTCCAGATAGCCAGGCGCCATCGCGATCTGGTCAGGCACGGTGCTCACCGTGGCGCTGAACGTGATGTAGTCGGCGCCGGGCGAGAAGAACTGGTCGCCGTATTTCGTGCTGTCATCGAGTCGCGGCGTGCGCTCCTTGGCCGGCAGCTTGTACTTGCGGCGCAACTCGTCGTCGCCGATCTCGCCGTTCCCATTGTATGCGATCGTCGGGAAGACATCACGGTTGAGGAACGAACCGTTGCCGGAGATCTCGTGCCCCGGCTCTCCAACGGGGAACCCGCGATGCTCGTAGTGCGCCGCGTACCGCAACCGGAGCGAATCACCGGGCGCCAGCGACGTGCCGAGCGCAAAGACGAAGACCCCGTTGGTGGAATCGGCAATCGCCGTGCTGGAGGGACGGTCGAACGTGATGGAGTCGTAGCGCACGTGCAGCGTGCCGTCGCCGCGTCCCTCCATGTAGATCGTGTCCACGGGCAGTGCATGGCGATTGACCATGGTGAGCACACCGGTGGCGCGCGCCTGCAACGTGGCCGGCTCGAGGTCGACGGTCATGCGGACGTCGATGACCTTGGGCTGACGCGTCTGCTCGAACCGCTTGTAAGCCTGCTCGTACGCCGCCTGCCGCTTCTCGCCGGCCTTCTTCGACTCGAACCGGTTGAGCACGTTGGTGTTGTAGAACACGAAGCCGCCGAACGCGCCGGCGCTCACCACGCTGCCCGCGACGATCAGCCGCACGCGGGCCGTGAACCGGCGCATCACCTCGCGCCCGCGGATCACCGTGTCGGTGCCGCGCACCCACCCCAGGTATGTGGCGGCCACGAGCAGCGCCGAGATCGCAAGCCAGTACCCGTGAATCGGCAACCACGCACGCGGATACGGGCCCACCCCGTTCATGTCGGAGTAGCTGTAGCGCGGCGTGCTGCCAAGTTGCAGCAGCGTATGATCGACACCGACGCTCGCATACACCAGCGTGCCCACGTAGAAGACAATCATGACGACGTGCCCGATGGGCTTCTTCGGCACCAAGGCCTGCACCAGGAACGCCAGCGCGACGAAGCTGATCCAGCCCGGGAAGTTCACGACGAACGTCTCCAGGCCGTACACGCGGATGTCGACCAGCGGATAGCCCTTGACCAGTTGCACCAGCACGCCGCCCAGCACACTGCAGGCCGCGAACGCGGCGAGCACCAGGATCATGGCCGAGAACTTTCCCAGCAGCACGGCCGCCGTGGGCACCGGCGACGCATCAACCACCTGGTCGAGTGACACCTGTCGTTCACGCCACACCAGTTCACCCGCATAGAACGTCAGCAGCACGATCATGAACAACCCGGCGCCACCGTTGGCCGCTTCGGACATGACCCAACTGAGCGCCCACGTCTTCGTGTCGTAGAACTGGTCGGCATACCAGCAGCTCATGATCACATTGATCAGGCCGATGGCCGCGATGGCCAGGAACGGCACCGACCGCAGCAGCGAGCGCGCATGGAACCATGTGATACTGCGCCACGACGCACCGAACGCGCCCGGGTGCGCCGGCACGATCACGCGCGCCCGCACCGGCGCGGCCGGTGCGACCGGTGCGGCCGGCGCCATCACTTCGGGTTTCGCTTTCCTCCGGCGGCGCGGCGAATCCTGCTCCAGCCGCACCACGCGGAATGCGATCGCGATCAGCAACACCGAGATGCCACCCCACACCAGGCGGTTGGTCGCCAGGAACGAGGCGAACGGAATCGTCTGGGAATTCTTTTCCGCGACGGTCCAGTAGCGCGTCATCAGGTCGACCGTGCGGAATCCGAAGGGGTCGATCAGGTTGGCGAGCTGGTCACGGTCGAGTGTGCGGATCAGGTCATCGCCAATCGAGATGCCGACCAGCAGCAGGATGCCGGTGGTGTAGATCGCGAACTGGTTGCGGGTCATTGCGCCGACGGCAAAGAACAGCGCGCTGATGAACAGCACCGTGGGGATGACGAGCGTGAACATGGGCTGCACATAGAACCACAACTGCAGCGGCAGCAGCGTCTCCTTGTCGATCCACGGCATCAGCGAGCCGACGAGTGCGCCGAGCGGGATGGCAAGGTAGACCACGATCATGGCCGCGAAGGCCGCCAGGAACTTGGACGCGAGGTAGCCCAGGCGCGTGATGCGGGTGGTGAACAGCAGTTCATGCACGCGCTGGTCAAAATCGCGCAGCACGGCCGTGCCCACCAGCGCGCTCGTGATCACCTGCCCCACGGTGAGCAGCGCCACGTACGCGCGCGCCAGGGCGAACGGTGAGTTCTTCTTCACCTTGCCCAGTGCACCGACCACCTGGATCACGTCGCTCGACAGGATGCCGTAGGTGAGCAGGAACATGACGGCGAAGTACAGCCACGTCGTCGGACGCCGCAGGTGGCCAAGCAGCTCGAATTTCAGGAGGCTCGCGAACATCAGGCGTCCTCGGGCACGCGGCCGCCGGATGCGGCGGCGAGCCGGTGGAAATACACATCCTCGAGATCCGGCTCGACGGCCTCGAATCCGTCGCCGGGATCCTGCTCGCCGTACACGTGCAGCACGGTGGCACCGGCGGCGAGCCGGGCGCTGATCACCTCGTGGCGCGTGCGGAATTCGTCGGCCTGCGCCCGCGGCACGGTGCGACGCCAGATGCGTCCGCGCACTTCCTCGAGGATGCGCGCCGGATCGCCCTGCAGCACGACCTGGCCCTTGTTGATGATCGCCATCTGCGAGCACAACTCGCGCACGTCTTCCACGATGTGCGTGGAGAGGATGACGACGACGTCGTCACCGATGTCGGCCAGCAGGTTGAGGAACCGGTTGCGCTCGGTGGGATCGAGACCGGCGGTGGGTTCGTCCACGATGAGCAGCTTGGGACTTCCGGCGAGCGCGATGGCGATGCCGAGCCGCTGCTTCATGCCACCCGAATACCCGCCGACACTCTTCTTGCGGACGTCGTACAGGTTCACCTGGTGCAGCAACGCCTCCACCAGCTCCCGGCGCTCGCCGCTCGCGGTCACGCCCTTGAGCGTGGCGAAGTGGTCGAGGATCGCGTCGGCCGGCATGTTCGGATACAGCCCGAACTCCTGCGGCAGGTAGCCCAGCACTTCACGCAACTGCTCGGGCTGCGTGAGCACATCGATGTCGCGAAAGCGGATCGAACCGCTGTCGGGCGGCTGCAGCGCCGCAATGGTGCGCATAAGCGTCGACTTGCGGGCCCCGTTGGG
>CAZPON010000366.1:0-3461 GCA_964588045.1 uncultured Gemmatimonas sp. | reverse complement strand
GCATCTGCTTCACGATCACGCCGATGTGCTTGTCGTTGATCTTCACGCCCTGCAGGCGGTACACCTCCTGCACTTCGTTGAGCAGGTATTCCTGCACCGCGCGCGGGCCGCGGATGCGCAGGATGTCGTGCGGGTTCACCGGGCCTTCCGAGATACGGTCACCGGCGCGGACGCGGTCGCCCTCGTGCACGCGCAAGTGCTTGCCCGACGGCACTTCGTACGTCTGCTCCTCGGCCGTCTCGTCGGCAACCCATGCTCCGCCGTCGACCGTCGCCGGACGGACGAAGATTTCGCGCTTGCCGCGCTTGATCTCAGATCGAGGCCGAACATCACCGCCCGCAGATGACAGCGTCCCTAACAAGGCAGAACACGCACTCCTCTCGTCTCGTGACCGGCCTCCAGCTAGCGCGATAGAGCCAACGCTACCGCAGGGACCAAGTCTGCACCGGGCAGTCTCGCGGCACCGGCAAGCTCACGTGGCGACCGAAGCGGGAGGTTTGCGATGATAGAACGTCGGTTGCAAGACGCGACTTGAATCGACTTTCGTTCGACGTTGTAGCTAACGAATCCAGGGAGCTGAGGCGCGAGTTGCATTATGGTGGCCGCGTCACCCTTTCGAGCGGCTGCGAGAACCAAGGCGTAGATCGGTCGAACGCTCGGAACGAGTGTCACGTCGCACTCAGGATGGCAGCCGCCTTGATCGATGCAGACAAGGCAATCCGAATGCGGATTTCTAACGCCGATCTCCGCAGTGCCAGTCACGGTGTGACCGCCTCCACAAATGGTCACTAGTGCACATCCTCCGTAACCGCCTCCACTCTCCTGAGCACCACCCGTGCTGTGCGCCAGCAACATGGTTGCAACCACCAGAGCACTCGCGAGCTGCCTCATGGCACAGTCTCCAAGTCAAGGTTGTAGTCCACCTCCTCGCATCCATCGATACGAGGAACGACCGAACTGAGCGACGCCGACTAATCGAAATTGGACGTCACGTCGAGCGCTTCAACATCTGCAGGATCCTAGGGATGCGTTTGAGCAAAGGTCTTCGGATTCGATAGAGGGTGATCTTCGCGGTTCGCGGAACCTCCTCGCTGCGAAACCCCCGGCAGCATCGCATCGATGCTCGATGGATCGTCTGCAACCAGCGGTGAGCCTCAGCTTCCACACGCTAGTACGAGACCCGAGGCCGCAAGATGACCGGACGCTTTGCGCGTTGTGAATCCCTACGCGCGGTTGGTCGGTCGCACTTGGCGAGACGAAACGAGCTCAAACGTTTCGTCTCGCCGGTGGTCGACGGCTACCTCGATGCGGTCAGGGTGGAAGCTGGAATCAGAGCTGCGCCTGGAAGTTTCGCAGCGCTCGCGATTTCGCTCGACGATCGAAGCGGCAGGTTGGCGACGATGGCGCTTCGGTTACAGGACGCGACTTGAATCGACTTTCGCTCAGCGTTGTAGCTGACGAATCCAGGTGCCTTCGATGCAAGACGAAGAATCGCGGCGGCGTCGCCCTCATTCGCAGCTTGGAGCACCAAGACATAGACGGGTCGGAGACTAGGCCCGAGTACTTCATCGCAACCGGGGTGACAGCCGCCTTGGGTGATGCAAACGAGGCAATCCTGATGCGGGTACTGCACGCCAGTTGGAGACGGTCCGTTCACCTTATGGCCGCCAGAGCAGATTCCCATCAATCCACATCCAGCCTCGTTGCCGCCTCCACCCTCATCCTGCGCGGTCGCCGTGCCAGGAACCAACAACGAGGCGGCCACCAGTAAGGCACTCGCGAACTTCATCATGGCGAAGTCTCCCGATCAAGGTTGTGACCCACTACCTCGCATCCCCCGATACGAGGGAACTACCGCAATAGGCGGGCGCGACTGATCGCGATTTGCGGATCGTCGTCCTCACTCACTGAATAGAGCGCCAAGCGACCGTCTACTAGAACACTGACGACATGGTCGGACAGCGCTTGATGGGCGACGACTGCTTGCGACTTTGGATCGACAATCTCAACAATCGTCGAATAAAGCTTGTCGAACCGAATCTTTCGCGTGGAAACCTCCTTGGCTCCCTGCGTCGTTGTCGGCCACGCTTCCTTCCAGCTGCGCGCGGGAACCTGCACATAGACCCATAACAAGCCATCCGGAGCCTCGTAAATGCCGACGACTTTTGGAGGTGGCGGCGTCGTCGGGTTTCCTATCCAGTCGCTGGAAGCTTGCGAAAACCAGGAGGGCTTGCGCTGCATCGACACTTCCAGCCTTCCGTCGCGTGACCAGCGGCTGACTCGATACCGAAACACGTCGGCAGACCAGAACCCCGCACGTGCGGCGGCGAGCTTCTGGGCCTGATCCATCGGAGCGTTTGGGCGCAGCGCACCTTGCTCAAGGCCGAAGGAGTGAGTCTGGACAACTTCGGCTCCGACAAACGTCGCAAGGTGCAGCGGCCATCCGGCTGACGCGGGAGTGAGGATCAACCCGCTCATTGCGACTTGACTCGGCCAGACGATTGGAAAGAACGACAAGATTAGCGTCTGCAGCCGGATGGTCCGAACCACTGCCAGTTTCGAATTGACCACGTACCCGCGGTTCCCGATCTCGTCAAACACCAACATCGAATCGCCAGGCAGCGCGTACACGCCATATGGTCCGCTGAACTCGGAAGGCCCGCCTCCCTTTCGACCCAGGTCCTGAAGGAACCGGCCGGCCGCTGAGTAGATCTTGGTCAATTCCCCTGGATAGGCAACCCAAGTCCGACCCGCTCGATCGACCTCGACCGCGGTGGGCGGCCCGCCAATTGGCAGGTCCGTGCCGACAAGTTGGATTCGACTCCCGAGTACAACCTTGCAGCTCTGACAAGAAACGCGATCGCTCACGCTAACAGATTGGCTCTGCGCTTCCACTGCGGATAACTCCAGTATGCAGAGCAGCATTCCCAGGATCGCGTGGCGCGCTAGAACCACCACAGCGCGACCAATGCCGTCACAGTTGATCATGGTGGGCTTCGTGAAGCGATGGGGATTCCATTCGAGCCCAATTATTTTGCCATCCTGAAGATTTTGTCAAGGTCTGCCGTTCGAGAGGTCGTGTCGCCGTACCTGCCAAGCCATGCTTGTCAGGCTAGCTAGTGGCCTATCGAGCGTGGAGTGTCAGGTCCTCGGCCACGGCCCGCTCGCTCAGGTTGGCGGTCTTGGAGAATAAGGGGGTGCCACGGGTGTAGGCCGGCGGGATTTCTCGGCGCTTGGGCTCGCTAAAGGTCCGAAACCTGTCGACCACCCGCAATACGCTTTCCCCTTGCTGGTCGGGGGCCAATGAACCGAAAACAGAAAACGGGAGACACCCAGCAAGCTGGATGTCTCCCGTCTCCCCTCTTCAGTCTCCCGTCTCTAATCGATATCTCCCATCGTAAACGGCACCGACTCCGCAAACGCCCCCGGCAGCATCGATTCGAAATTCGGCTCGATGGCCT